>NZ_JACAPH010000049.1:0-23513 GCF_013385805.1 Pseudomonas sp. C6002
GCCAAGGATGGCCCATGACGGCGGCCCACGGTCCAAAGCCGGAGTGAGGGCACACCGAGCCTAAGCGAGGTGCCGAGTGGTGGGGCAAGAGCGTTTTGCTTACTTTTGCGCTGTTCAAAAGTGAGCCGCTGTAAGAGCGGAACCCATATCAGCCATCACCCAAATAACGGATATGTACTCACCCCAGGGTCCGTAACAAAACCGTCATCCCCCTGGGCTAGGCTCGCGGGCTTGAATGCCCCCGAGTCCCAATCCATGTTCAAAGGCCTCCTATACGCCGCGCTGCTGTTCACCCTGACAGCCCACGCCGAAACCTGGCCGCAGAAGGATTGGTCCCAAGGCCAACTGCTAACCGGCCCGGCCGCCCAAGCCCTGGACGACTACGCCTTCCCACCCCGCGATGACACCACCCGCAAAGGCGTCCGCACCGACGCCTTGCTGGTCATCCGCGACGGCCAGATCATCTACGAACGCTACGCCGCCCCCACCACCGCCAGCACCCCGCACCTGACCTGGTCCATCAGCAAAAGCCTGCTGGCCACCGTGCTCGGCGTGGCCTTCGGCGAAAACCGCTTCAAACTCACCGACCCCGCCGCGCGCTTTTACCCGCCGATGAAACAACACCCCGGCGTGACCATGGCCGACCTGCTGCACTGGGCCTCGGGCCTCGACTGGCAGGAAGACTACGAATACGCCCCGCTGAAATCCTCGGTGGTCGCCATGCTCTACACCCGCGGCCACCACGACATGGCCGAGTTCGCCGCCGACACCGCAACCTCCAGCGCCCCCGGCCAGGCATTCCGCTATTCCAGTGGCGACAGCAATATCCTGTCCGCCACCCTCAAGGGCATGCTCGGCCACAAGGCCTACGTCGACTACCCATGGACCGCCCTGTTCCAGCCACTGGGCATCCACAACGCCACCTGGGAAAGCGATGCCGAGGAAACCTTCGTCGCGTCCTCATACGCCTACCTCACCGCCCGCGACCTGGCCCGCGTCGGCCTGCTGATGCAGCGCGACGGCCGTTGGGGCGAGCAACAATTGCTGCCCAAGGAGTGGGTTGCGTTCAATCGCCAACCGTTCGACAAGTACAAGGCGGGCCAGGACGAAGCCGTTCCGGGCGGCCAATGGTGGCTCAACCGCGAAGTGCAGGGCGCCGCCAGACCCTGGCCGGACGCGCCCGCCGACACCTTCGCCGCCCTCGGCCACTGGGGGCAGGCGCTCTACGTGATGCCCGAAAAACAGCTGGTCATCGTGCGCTACGGTGACGACCGCGACGGCAGCTATCGCCACAACGAACTCCTCAAACGCGTCCTTGCAGCGGTGCAACCATGATCCGCCGTCATCCCTTCATCAGCCTGTTGACCCTGCTGTTACTCGTGTTGCTCGGCTGGGTCTGGCACGAGCGGGTCAACCTGCAAGCCTTCCCCGACATCATCGCGGCCTACACCGCCAAGGAGTACTGCTCCTGCCGATATGTGGAAGGCAATCCCGCTGATTATTGCCTGGGTTATGTGAAGCAATACGTGCCCACCAGCGCCTTCACCGACAACCCTGAAAAACACCTCGTGACCGCCAGCGGCCTGGGCCGGACCCACAGTGCCCAATGGCTGGGCCAACGCGAGGGCTGCCGCCTCTTGCCCTAATGCAGCCACAGGTGGGGCTGAGGTTCCACAGGGTGGAACCACCTTTGATTGTCCTCCTGCGCACATCGCGGTTATCTGGCGGTGTGCAACGAAAAAGAACGGGAACACCCGCCTGCGAGGAGAATCACCATGAGCCCACACCAGCACATCCTGGATTGGCTGAGCGATGTCGCCAGCGACCTGCACGCCGTGCGTCAGGACATTCACGCCCACCCCGAACTGGGCTTTGAAGAAAACCGCACCTCCGCCCTCGTGGCGCAATCGCTGCGTAACTGGGGCTACGAAGTCCATACCGGCATCGGCCAGACCGGCGTGGTGGGTGTGCTGCGCAATGGCAGCAGCTCGCGCAAGCTCGGTATCCGCGCCGACATGGACGCGTTGCCGATCATCGAAAACACCGGCGCCAGCTACAGCAGCCAACACGCCGGCTGCATGCATGCCTGCGGTCATGACGGCCACACCACCATGCTGCTGGGCGCCGCGCGTTACCTGGCCGCGACCCGTCAATTCGACGGCACCCTGAACCTGATTTTCCAGCCCGCCGAAGAAGGTCAGGGCGGCGCCGAAGCCATGCTCGCCGACGGCTTGCTGGAGCGGTTTCCCTGCGACGCATTGTTCGGCATGCACAACATGCCGGGCTTGCCCGCCGGCCATCTGGGCCTGCGCGTTGGACCGATGATGGCCTCCCAGGACCTGCTCACCGTGACCCTCGAAGGCGTCGGTGGCCATGGCTCCATGCCGCACCTGACGGTCGACCCGCTGGTGGCCGCCGCCAGTATGGTCATGGCGTTGCAGACCGTGGTGGCGCGCAATATCAATGCCCAGGAAGCCGCAGTAGTGACCGTCGGTGCCCTGCAAGCGGGCCAGGCTGCCAACGTGATTCCCCAGCAAGCACTATTGCGTTTGAGCCTGCGTGCCCTGGATGCGAACGTGCGTGAGCTGATGCTGGAGCGGGTCAAGGCGATCATCCTGACCCAGGCCGCGAGCTTCGGCTGCACCGCGCAGATCGAACATCGGCCGGCCTATCCGGTGCTGGTCAACCACCCCGAAGAAACCGAATTCGCCCGCCAGGTCGGCGTCGCCCTGCTGGGTGAAGATGCCGTCGACGGCAACACCACCAAGCTGATGGGCAGCGAAGACTTCGCCTGGATGCTGCAGCGCTGCCCCGGCAGCTACCTGTTTATCGGCAACGGCGTCTCGCGGCCGATGGTCCACAACCCCGCCTATGACTTCAACGACGACATCCTGTTGACCGGCGCCGCCTACTGGGGCGCGCTGGCCGAGAGCTGGCTCAAGCCCGCCTGACGACCTCTTTTTTCTGCCGCTGGACCCTTTTCCGACTGGTTGAATGGAGTGTTCCCATGCAGGCTTCAAAACAAGGTGTATCCCGCACCCGCCAGGTGGTGGCGGCGGTGATCGGCAATGCGCTGGAATGGTATGACTTCATCGTCTACGGCTTTCTCGCCAGCATTATCGCCCGGCAGTTTTTCCCCTCGGAGGATGAATACGCCTCGCTGCTGATGGCCCTGGCCACCTTTGGCGTCGGCTTCTTCATGCGCCCGGTGGGCGGGATTCTGCTGGGCATGTATTCGGACCGCAAAGGCCGCAAGGCTGCGATGCAACTGATCATCCGGTTGATGACCATCTCCATCGCCCTGATCGCTTTCGCCCCCAGCTATGCTGCCATCGGCATGGGCGCGCCGATGCTGATCGTGGTTGCGCGCATGCTCCAGGGCTTTGCCACCGGCGGTGAATACGCCAGTGCCACGGCGTTCCTGGTGGAGAGCGCGCCGGCCCATCGCAAGGGCCTGTACGGTTCCTGGCAGTTGGTGGGACAGTGCCTGGCGGTGTTCGGCGGCGCGGCGATGGTGGCGTTGGTCACGCACTTCTTCGAGCCGCAAACCCTTGAAGTCTGGGGCTGGCGCCTGCCGTTCATCTTCGGCTTGCTGATCGGCCCGGTGGGCTTGTGGATCCGCCGGCACATGGAAGACCCCGAGGAATTTATCGAGGCACGCAAACAGGCCAAGGGTGCGGCGCCGAGCTTGATGGACGTCATCCGCGACCACCGCCGCAGCATCTTGGTTTCGATGGGCCTGGCCTGTGGTGCAACGGTGTCGTTCTACGTGGTGCTGGTGAACATGCCGACCTTCGCCCACAAGAACCTCGGCCTGCCGCTGGACCAAGTGTTGATGGTGCAGATGTTCGCGGTGGCGCTGATGACCGTGGTGATTCCGCTGTCCGGCCTGCTGTCGGATCGGTTCGGTCGGCGCCCGGTCTTGATGGCGTTCACCCTGGCGTTTTTTGTGATGGTGTACCCGCTGTATGTGTGGGTCGCGGCGGCACCGTCCATCGAGCGTTTGCTGGTGATGCAGGTGATGTTGTGCACTGCCATCGGCGGCTTTTTCGGCCCGGCGCCGACGGCCCTGGCCGAGCAGTTTCCCATCGAAGTACGCTCCACCGGGGTGTCAGTGGCGTACAACGTGGCGGTGATGGTATTCGGGGGCTTTGCGCCGTTGATCGTCACCTGGCTCAGCAAGGTGCTGGGCACGCCGGTAGCCCCGGCATTTTATGTGCTGTTCTCTTGCGTCCTGACGCTGCTGGGCACTTACTGCATGCATGAGGCGCCACGGGCGAAACGACCGGCGCCGTTTTCCAGCGAGGTGAAACCTTGAGTATTGTTGAACTGGATGCCATCGAACTGTCTCGGGCGATCCATGCGCGGCAGGTGTCCTGCCATGAAGTGATGCAGGCGTATCTGGCCCAGGTCGAACGCTTCAACCCGACGGTGAATGCGCTGGTCTCGCTGCGCTCCCATGAGGACGTGCTGGCCGAAGCGGCGCAGCGTGATCGCGAGTTGGACCAAGGCCAATCCCGTGGCTGGATGCACGGCATGCCCCAGGCGATCAAGGACCTGGCGGCGACCCGGGGCCTGCGCACCACCCTCGGTTCGCCGCTGTTCGCCGAGCATGTTCCTCAAGAAGATGCGATCAGCGTGGCGCGGGTTCGGGCCAGTGGCGCGATCATCATCGGCAAGACCAACGTGCCGGAATTTGGCCTGGGCTCGCAGACCTACAACAGCGTGTTCGGCACCACCGGCAACGCCTATGACCCGCGCCTGGTGGCCGGTGGCAGCAGCGGCGGCGCGGCGGTGGCGCTGGCATTGCGCATGCTGCCGGTAGCGGATGGCAGCGACATGATGGGCTCGCTGCGAAACCCGGGGGCGTTCAATAACGTATTTGGCCTGCGTCCGTCCCAGGGGCGGGTGCCTCACGGGCCGGCGCCGGAGCTGTTCGTCCAGCAACTGGCCACGGAAGGCCCGATGGGTCGCAGCGTGGCGGATGTGGCGCGGCTGCTGAGTGTGCAGGCCGGCTATGACCCTCGGGTGCCGCTGTCGCTCAAGGAGGATCCGGCGGTGTTGGGTGAGCCATTGCAGCGCGACTTCAAGGGTGCACGCTTGGGCTGGCTCGGGGATTACAACGGTTACCTGCCGATGGAAGACGGCGTGATGAGCCTGTGCGAATCGGCCCTCAAGGACTTCGCTGCGCTGGGTTGCGAGGTCGAGCACTGCCAACCGGAATTTTCTCTGGAACGCCTGTGGCAGACCTGGCTGGTGCACCGCCATTGGCTGATCCAGGGCTCCCTCGGCGCGGCCTACGCCGACCCGCAAAAACGTGCACTGCTCAAGCCGGAGGCGCAATGGGAAGTGCAGGGCGGATTGCAACTGAGTGCGGCGGACGTTTACCAGGCTTCGATCAACCGCAGCGACTGGTACCGCGCCCTCGGCAAACTGTTCGAACGTTACGATTTCCTGTTGCTGCCCACCGCCCAAGTGTTCCCTTTCGATGCACAACAAGCCTGGCCACGCCTCGTCGCAGGGCGCGAGATGGACACCTACCATCGCTGGATGGAAGTGGTGATCGGCCCCACCCTGGCCGGCCTGCCGAGCATGAACGTGCCGGTGGGTTTCAACCCCCGGGGCTTGCCCATGGGCCTGCAGATCATCGGCCCGGCCCAGGCGGACAGGACAGTGTTGCAACTGGCGTACGCCCACGAACAACTGACCCGCTGGGTGCAGCGGCGCCCACCCGCTTGCCTCTCGGCGACCGGTTGAGCCGCGACGGGCCTGTATCTTGCTGTGAAATCAGATCATCCATCGGCATCAAGGAGATCGACACATGGGCAGCGACGCCGAGACGGGAACCGTACGCTCAGTAGGGCGGGCACTGGCGATCATCGAATTGCTCGGCGAGCATCAGGCGCTGGGGCTGGAAGAGTTGCATTACCTGACTCACCTGCCCAAGGCCACGGTCTCGCGGATGCTGCTGACCTTGCAGGAACAGGGCTGGATCTATCGTGGCCTCAGCGACCGGCGTTACCGCCTGCGGGCCAGACGGTTGTTCGGCGACACCCAGCAACGCTTCAAGCGCCAACTGGTGGAAAGCGCCGCGCCGTGGCTGCTGGACCTCAGCGAACGCACCGGCCTGGTGGTGGACCTGTCGAGCTTCGACGGCGAACGCCTGGAGGTGATGGAAAGCGCGATCCCCACGGTGCTGCGCAAGCTCTACCCGAACAATTGCCAGATCGTCGGCCAGCACGCCAGCCTGTTTCATTCGGCCATGGGCAAGGCGTGCCTGGCGCAATTGTCGGCGGATGAAGTGCAGCGCCTGGCCGGTCGTGAGCATGTGGCGGAAGACGATCAATACCGGGCGTGTGAACAATCCCAGCACCAGGGGTTTGGCCAACGCACCGAAGGCTATTGGGAATACCCGGTGCGCCTGCCGTTCCTGATTCGCGCGGTGGCCTTGCCGGTGCGGGCCAATGGCCGGTTGGTGGGCAGCATGGCGCTGCATTGGCCGATGGATCAGGCACCGGTGGAACGGGTGCTGAGCCTGCACCTGGCCAGTCTGGAGTCGACGATTCGCGATGTGCAGCAGGCGTTGGCCTGACCACCGTTCCCCCGTAGGAGCGAGCTTGCTCGCGAAGAACTCACAGGCACCGCGTTCATTCAGAATGCCCGCGTCATCGTTGGCAACCTTCGCGAGCAAGCTCGCTCCTACAGGAGGTCTTTGTTACTGTTCGCCCAGGTTTTTTGCCCCAAGAGTCTTTATGTCCCTGTTCAAACCCATGGCCTTCCTGCTGCTGGCCGCTGCCGCCGTGCCTGCCCATGCCGACTGGTACCTGGACAACGAGTCCTCGCGCCTGTCGTTCGTCACCACCAAGAACACCGACATCGCCGAAGTGCAGCGCTTCCTGGTGCTGCATGGCAAGGTCGACAGCAAAGGCGCGGCGCAGCTGGAAGTCGAACTGGAGTCGATCAACAGCGGCATCCCGCTGCGCGACGAGCGCATGCGCAATGAGCTGTTCGAGATCAAGACCTTCCCGGACGCGGTGATCAATGCGCAGATCAACCTGCAACCGATCAACGACCTGGCCCCCGGCGCGCAATACGAGCTGCGCCTGCCGCTGTCGGTGACCCTGCACGGCAAGACCCAGACCTACAGCACCGAATTGCTGGCGACCCGCCTGGATGACCGACGCTTCCAGGTGGTCACTCTGGAGCCATTGGTGGTGCACGCCGAGGATTTCGATTTGCTGCCGGGGGTAGCCGCATTGCGCAAGGCCGCCGGGCTGTCGCAGATCAGCCTGTCGGTGCCGGTGGGTGCGGTACTGATTTTCACGGCGCGCTGACATGAGCGGCGCAGTGTTCCCGTGGCGCAGCGCCAACCGTTTCGAGCTGATGGTCGACGGCCCGAGTTTCTTCCCGCGCATGCTGGAAGGTATCGCCCAGGCTGAGCAACAGGTGGCGCTGGAGCTGTATCTGGTGGAGGCGGGCGCGTGTGCCGAGGCGATGGTTCAGGCCCTGGTGGCGGCCGCCGAACGTGGCGTGCGCGTACGTTGCCTGTTCGATGACTACGGCAGCCTGGCGTTTACCCTGGGCCTGCGTCGGCGGTTGATCGACGCCGGGGTGGACCTGCGATTCTACAACCGCCTGAGCTGGCGCCGTTGGATGCGCAACCTCTATCGGGACCACCGCAAGCTGTTGTTGATCGACCAGACCATCGCCGTGGTCGGCGGCACCGGCGTGACGGATGAATTCTGGACGCCCGGGGAAGACACCGCCGATTGGCACGAAGTGATGGTGCAGATTCGTGGCCCGCTGGTGCTGGATTGGCAGGCGTTGTTCGACCGTCAGTGGCTGGCGAACGACGATCGTAGAGCCTGGAAACCGGCCACGCATTTTGGCCTGCCACGGTTGCCCAAGGTGCCAGCGACAGGACCGGGGTTGGGGCGTGTGGCCTATGCCGACGCCCGCCAGCATCGGGATATCTTGCAGTCACTGATCCGTGCGCTGAACAGCGGCCACCAGCGTATCTGGCTGGCCACGCCGTATTTCCTGCCGACCTGGAGCGTACGGCGTGCCCTGCGCCGGGCGGCGGGGCGCGGGGTGGATGTGCGTTTGCTGTTGACCGGGCCACGTACCGATCACCCGTCGGTGCGGTATGCCGGGCACCGTTACTACCCGCGTTTGCTCAAATCCGGGGTGCAGATCTTTGAATACCAGCCGTGCTTCCTGCACTTGAAAATGGTGCTGGTGGACGATTGGGTGAGCATTGGCTCGTGCAACTTCGATCACTGGAATCTGCGCTTCAACCTGGAAGCGAACCTGGAAGCGTTGGACCCGGAATTGACGTTGGCAGTGGTGGGGAGTTTCGAGCGGGATTTTGCCCTGAGCCAGGCGGTGAGCCTTGAGGCATGGCAGTCGCGGCCGTTGTGGCGGCGGGTGAAGCAGCGGGTGTGGGGGTGGATTGATCGGTTGGTGGTCAACCTGCTGGACCGCCGCGGATAAGCCAGAATACCCCAATCACATGTGGGAGCGGGCTTGCTCGCGAAAGCGGTGTGTCAGTCACCTGATGTATCAACTGATCCACCGCATTCGCGAGCAAGCCCGCTCCCACATTTTGACCGGGCAAGACTTTAGAGCAGTTCGAAGCTCTGCTGCTTCACATCCTGCGAATCCAACCCGATCTGCACATTGAACTCGCCCGGCTCAGCCGCAAACTTCAGCTGGGTGTTGTAGAACTTCAAGTCTTCCTCGGTGATGGTGAAGTGCACCGCGCGCTCTTCGCCCGCCTTGAGCATGATCTTCTGGAAGTTCTTCAATTCCTTCACCGGGCGGATCATCGAGCCGGCCACGTCCTGGATATACAGCTGCACCACGGTTTCGCCATCGACCTTGCCGGTGTTTTTCACCACCACGGTGGCGTCGAGCTTGCCGGTCTTGTTCAGGGTGGTGGACGACAGCGCCATGTCCGACAGGCTGAAACTGGTGTAGCTCAAGCCGTAACCGAACGGAAACAGCGGCCCGGTGGTGTCATCGAAGTACTGCGAGGTGTAGTTGCCCGGCTTGCCCGGAGTGAACGGCCGGCCAATGCTCAGGTGGTTGTAGTAGGTCGGAATCTGCCCCACCGAACGCGGGAAGGTGATCGGCAGCTTGCCCGACGGGTTGTAGTCACCGAACAGCACGTCAGCGATAGCGTTGCCGCCTTCGGTGCCGGCGAACCAGGTTTCCAGGATTGCGTCAGCCTGTTCGTTCTCCTCGACAATCGACAGCGGACGGCCGTTCATCAACACCAGCACCAGCGGTTTGCCGGTGGCTTTCAAAGCCTTGATCAGGTCGCGCTGGCTCTGCGGGATGTTCAGGTCGGTGCGGCTCGACGATTCGTGGGACATGCCACGGGACTCGCCCACGGCGGCCACGACCACATCGGCGCCTTTGGCGGCCTTGACGGCTTCGTCGATCATGTCCTGGGACGAGCGCGGGTCATCCACAACTTCCGGGGCATCGAAGTTCAGGAAGTTGAGGTAGTCGACGACTTTCTTGTCGTTGGTGATATTGGCGCCACGGGCATAGATCACCTTGCCCTTGTCGCCGATCACGGCGTTCATGCCGTCCAGCAGGGTCACCGATTGCGCGGGTTTACCGGCAGCGGCCCAGCTGCCCATCATGTCGATCGGCGCCTTGGCCAGCGGGCCGACCAGGGCGATGGTCGCGTCCTTTTTCAGCGGCAGGGTGTTGTTCTGGTTTTTCAGCAGCACCTGGCTGCGGCGCGCCACGTCACGTGCGTCGGCGCGATGCAGGCGGCTTTCGGCGTAGGTGTCGGCCGGGTCATCCTCGGCCTTGCCGATGCGCAGGTACGGGTCGGCGAACAGGCCCATGTCGTACTTGGCGCCGAGCACTTCGCGCACGGCGTTGTCGATGTCGCTCTGTTCGATCTCGCCGGACTTCAGCAGGCCGGGCAATTCCTTGCCGTAGAGCGAGTCGTTCATGCTCATGTCGATGCCGGCCTTGATCGCCAGCTTGGCGGCTTCACGCCCGTCCTTGGCCACGCCGTGCTTGATCAGCTCGAAGATCGCACCGTGGTCGCTCACGGCCAGGCCCTTGAAGCCCCAGTCCTTGCGCAGCAGGTCGTTCATCAGCCAGGTGTTGGCGGTGGCGGGTACGCCGTTGATCGAGTTCAGCGCAACCATCACGCCACCGGCGCCAGCCTTGATGGCGGCGTGGTAGGGCGGCAGGTAGTCCTGGTACATCTTGACCGGGCTCATGTCGACCACGTTGTAGTCGCGACCGCCTTCCACCGCGCCATACAGGGCGAAGTGCTTGACGCTGGCCATGATGCTGTCGGCCTTGGCCGGGCTGCTGCCCTGGAAGGCCTTGACCATCACTTCGGCAATGCGCGAGGTCAGGTAGGTGTCTTCGCCAAAGCCTTCGGAGGTACGGCCCCAGCGCGGGTCGCGGGAGATGTCGACCATCGGCGCGAAGGTGATGTCGAGGCTGTCGGCGGCAGCTTCCTGGGCGGCGATGCGCCCGGAGTGGCCGATGGCGTCCATGTCCCAGCTGGAAGCCAGGGCCAGGCTGATGGGGAATATCGTGCGGTGGCCGTGGATCACGTCATAGGCGAAGAACATCGGGATCTTCAACCGGCTGCGCATGGCTGCGTCCTGCATCGGACGGTTTTCCGGGCGAGTTATCGAATTGAAGGTGCCGCCGATGCGACCGGCGGCGATTTCCTTGCGGATCAGTTCGCGGGGCATTTCGGGGCCGATGCTGATCAGGCGCAATTGGCCGATCTTCTCATCAAGGGTCATCTGCTTGAGCAGGTCACTGACGAAGGCGTCCTTGTCCTTGAGCACTGCGGGCTTTGTTTCGGCTAATACGGAATGAGTGGCCAAACTGACAACAAGGCCCAGCAAACACAGCTTCTTCATGAAAATCCTTTCTCGCAGCCTTGGGACCGGAGAGCGTCTATTGTTGTTCGGGTGTTGTTCAGATAAATACCGCACACTTCTGAACTCTTATTGGCGCTGGGCATCTTTTAGCTGATTGGCACGATGCAATCCAGTGGGTGGCGGCGGATTATGCCCTAAGCCCGTGGCTAACGCGTCAGTCGGTAAATTTCATAGGTTTGGCAGGAGAAACACCATGCAAGCAGCACAAGGTTACCGTTGGGGCTGGAAGGCCGTGGCATTGATACTGGTGAGCACCGTGCTGAGCGGTTGCGGCATCAACAAGATCCCGACCCTGGACGAACAGGCCAAGGCGGCCTGGGCCCAGGTGCAGAACCAGTACCAGCGGCGCGCCGACCTGATCCCCAACCTGGTGGAAGTGGTCAAGGGCTACGCCGCCCATGAACAGGACACCCTGACGGCCGTGATCGAAGCGCGGGCCAAGGCCACCTCGATCCAGGTGGACGCCAGCACCCTCGACAATCCCGAGAAACTCAAGCAGTTCCAGCAAGCCCAGGACGGTTTGAGCGGTGCACTCAGCCGTTTGATGGTGGTGTCCGAGCGCTACCCGGACCTGAAGGCCAACCAGAACTTCCTGGCCCTGCAATCGCAGCTTGAAGGCACCGAAAATCGCATCGCCGTGGCCCGCCGCGACTTTATCCAGGCAGTGCAGGCCTACAACACCGAGATCCGCACCTTCCCTGGCCGCCTGTGGCACAGCGTGATGTACAGCGACTTGCCGGTCCGCGCCAACTTCGAGGCCACGAGTGCCGATGCCGATAAAGCGCCGCAAGTGAAATTCTGATGGGCAAGCGCGCTTGGCTGATGGCGGCGGTGCTGCTGGCCTTCAGCCTGACCGCCCAGGCCGCCCTGAATTTCCCGGCCCTGACCGGACGGGTGGTGGACAACGCCCAGATGATCGACCCGGCCGTGCGTGCGCAGCTGACCCAGCAGTTGCAGGCGCTGGAGCAGACCAGCGGCGACCAGATCGTGGTGGTCACCGTGCCCGACCTGCAAGGCGTGCCCATTGAAGACTTCGGTTATCAACTGGGCCGCGCCTGGGGCATCGGCCAGAAGGGCAAGGACAACGGCGCCCTGCTGATCGTCGCCCGGGATGAGCACAAGATTCGCATCGAAGTGGGTTATGGCCTGGAAGGCGTGCTCACGGATGCGCAGTCCTGGGTGATCATCAACCAGGTGATCGCCCCGGCGTTCAAGGCGGGCAACTACAGCAAGGGCATCAGCGACGGCGTGGCGGCGATGCTGCAGGTGGTGGGCGGCGATCCGCTGGCCGTACCGGCGCATGTGTCCGAGGCCAACTTCGCCAAGCAAAACCCGGGCATTTCCATTGGCCTGTTCATCCTGTTGCTGGCAGTGTTGTGGCTGTGCAATCGCATGGGCCTGCCCGTTGGCGCTATCCTGCTGGCGATTCTTAGCAGCAGCGGTCGTGGCGGCGGGGGAGGCGGTGGCGGTGGTGGCTTCAGGGGCGGCGGCGGTGGTTTTGGCGGCGGTGGCGCCTCGGGCGGCTGGTAATGACAATAACGAGAGAGCATCAACAACCATGGCATTACTGAGTCAACACGAGCAACGCCAGGTCGCCGAGGCGATCGCCCGGGTCGAGCAACAGACCGACGCCGAACTGGTGACCGTGCTCGCGGCCCGCGCCGACGACTACGCCTACATCCCGCTGCTGTGGGCCAGCCTGCTGGCGCTGGTGGTGCCGGGGATCATTCACTACCTGTCGGGCTGGTTGACCATGTACACCTTGCTGCTGGCGCAGTGGGGCACGTTCGTCGTGCTGTGCCTGGTGTTCCGTTTGCCCAGGGTCACCACGCGACTGATCCCGCGCTCGGTGCGCCATTGGCGCGCGTCCAACCTGGCACGGCGGCAGTTTCTCGAGCAGCACCTGCACCACACGCTGGGCAGCACCGGGGTGCTGATTTTTGTCAGTGAGGCCGAGCGGTATGTGGAAATCCTGGTGGACAAGGGGATTTCCAGTCGCCTGGATGACAGCAGTTGGGATGCGATCGTCAAGGACTTCACCCGCCAGGTGAAGCAAGGCCAGACGTTGGCCGGGTTTGTGGCGTGTATTGAGGCTTGCGGGGAATTGCTCAGGGAGCACGTACCGGTGACCCACGCACGCAATGAGCTGCCGAATCGGTTGGTGGTGTTGGAGTAGTGTAAAATTCCCGGCATTCCCTGCCCGAGGCGTTTTTGTTCATGTCTGCCACCGCTAAACCTGCCAGCCCCGCGCCGGATCATCACGCGCAGTTCCTCGAACTGCTGAGCGCGAGCCTTGAGCAAAACGCCTTTATCAAGCTGGTGCTGGCCAAGTACGTCGGCACCGAGCCTGATCTTCAGAAGCTGATCATCAAGCAGCTGACGGTCAAGGATCAGCCTTGCCTGTCCTTCGTCTATCGCTACAAGACCCGCGACATCACCAAGAACTTCTCCCTGGCCGACGGCGTGGCGGCAATTGCCGAGTTGTTGCCGGCGGCGTTCAAGAATGCGCACCTGCTGTCGGTGACCGACGAAGCCCAGCTGGAATACAGCAAGAAAAACAAAAGCTCACTGTTCAAAAGCAAGCCGCAGCAACTGCGCGAAGCGCCGTCTGCCGAGCACAACCGCGAGAAGAATCGCTTCCTGGACCTGACCCGGCCCTTCCTCGCCGACCTTGGTGTGACCAACGCCAAACACGAGCTGATCCCGGCGATGTCGCGCAAGTGGAAGCAGATCAACAAATTCATCGAAGTATTCAGCCATGCGCTGACCACCTCGCCGCTGAAGCTGGACCAGCCGGTGCGGGTCGCGGACTTTGGTTCGGGCAAGGGTTACCTGACGTTTGCCATCCACGACTACCTGCGCAACACCCTCAACGCCGAGGGCGAAGTCACCGGCGTGGAGCTGCGCGAAGACATGGTGACCCTGTGCAACAACGCCGCCGCCCGCCTGGACCACCCGGGGCTGGTGTTCAAGTGCGGGGATGTGCGCAGCGTCGCGCCCAGCGAGCTGGACGTGATGATCGCCCTGCATGCCTGCGACATCGCCACCGACTACGCGATTCACACCGGCATCCGCTCCGGTGCGTCGATCATCATGTGCTCGCCGTGCTGCCACAAGCAGATTCGCCTGCAGATCCAGAGCCCGGCGCTGCTCAAGCCGATGCTGCAATACGGCCTGCACCTGGGCCAGCAGGCGGAAATGGTCACCGACAGTTTGCGCGCGTTGTTCCTTGAGGCGTGCGGCTATGAGACCAAAGTGTTTGAGTTCATCTCGTTGGAGCACACCAACAAGAACAAGATGATCCTGGCGGTGAAGCGTGCCGAGCCGGTGGACAACGCTCAACTCCTGGAGAAAATCCAGGAGCTCAAGGCGTTCTACAACATCACCGAACATTGCCTGGAAGCCCTGCTGCTGTCGGACGGTTACCTCGCCTGAGTACGACGCAAATCAAAAATGTGGGAGCGGGCTTGCTCGCGAAAGCGGTGTGTCAGTCACCTGATGTATCAACTGACCCACCGCATTCGCGAGCAAGCCCGCTCTCACATTAGATCGCGCTCGCCTTGGGAGCTGGCGCAGGCTTCACGCTGGTCTTGCGCCCCAACATCACCGTCACAATCACCCCGCAGGCAAACAGCCAGGTAATCGGCTCGATGTGTTCACCAAAAAACAGCGCCGAAAACGCGATGGTGAAAAAGATCTGCAACAGCTGAATCTGGCTGACCCGGGCGATGCCACCCATGGCGAGCCCGGCGTACCACGCAAAGAACCCCAGGAACTGCGAAAACAACGAGACATAACCAAACGCCCACCAGGTGCGCGGAGATCGGCCCTTCGTGTTGCAGCGCCAGGTAGGCCACCGGCCCGATCAATACCGGCGTCGACAGCACCAGCGCCCAGCAGATTACCTGCCAGCCGCCCATCTCCTTGGCCAACCGGCCGCCTTCGGCATAACCCAGGCCACCCACGGCAATCGCGCCGAGCATCAACAGGTCGCCCGCCTGGATGCTGCCGGCCCCGGTGATCAACGCATAACTCAGCACCAGCGCACTGCCCAGCGCCGCGCAGGCCCAGAAGGCCTTCGACGGACGTTCATGGGACAGCCACGCCGCATACAGCGCCACGCACAGCGGCTGCAACCCGTTGACCAGCGCGCCATGGGACGCGGGCAAGGTTTGCATGGCCCAGGCCGACAACACCGGGAAACCCAGGATTACCCCGGCAATCACCAGCGTCAGCCCGCGCACCTGGCGCCAGGTGGGCCAGCGCTCACGGCGCCACAGCAACAACGCCGCCGCCGGCACCGCCGCGAACAACGCCCGGCCCAGGCCATTGAGCAACGGGTGGATTTCCTGCACCACGATACGGGTGAAGGGCAGGGTGAGGCTGAAGATGACGACGCCCAGCAGGCCGAGGGCCATGCCGGTATTTTCGCGGGAGCTCATGGAAGGAACCAGAATCGAATGGGCCGGAAGTGGATGTTCATCTAGCCACAAAGCCCCGCAAACGCGCGCTTACAGCTGGGTGCAGATTGGACCGTACAGTTTGTGTAGGAGCGAGCTTGCTCGCGAAAAACCTGAGAGCGTCGCGGGCTGTCTGGTTACCCGCGTTATCGTTAACGTGCTTCGCGAGCAAGCTCGCTCCTACAGAGGGCTGGTCCGCAATGATGTAGTAGCGGGCCATTACCCGGCTCATCGGCACAGGTCTATCTTGGCTACTCCTGTCTGCCCAACCGTTCAACCGGAGGAATGTCCCATGGCCGCGAAAAAAATCCTGATGCTGGTCGGCGATTACGTCGAAGACTATGAAGTGATGGTGCCGTTCCAGGCGCTGCTGATGGTGGGGCATACCGTGCACGCCGTGTGCCCGGACAAGTCCGCCGGCCAGACCGTGCGCACGGCGATCCACGACTTCGAAGGCGACCAGACCTACAGCGAAAAGCCCGGGCACCTGTTTGCCCTGAATGCGGATTTTGCCAAGGTGAACGCTGCCGACTACGACGCGCTGCTGGTGCCGGGTGGCCGTGCCCCTGAGTACCTGCGGCTGAACGAAAAGGTCCTGCAACTGGTCAAGGATTTCGATCAGGCTGGCAAACCCATCGCTGCCGTGTGCCATGGCGCTCAACTGCTGGCGGCTGCCGGGATCCTGGAAGGCCGCGAGTGCAGCGCCTACCCGGCGTGCGGGCCGGAGGTACGACTGGCGGGCGGTACGTTCATCGATATCCCGGTGACCGACAGCCACGTTCAAGGCAATCTGGTAACAGCCCCGGCGTGGCCGGCGCACCCAAGCTGGCTCGCGGGTTTCCTCGGCCTGCTGGGCACCAAAATCACCCTGTAAAGCGGAGGTCATCGCCATGTGCGAGCTGTACGTCAAGGCCGACCCGATTCTGTACGAATCCCGCTCGCGCTCCCTGCGCATCTGCGGCGTGGTGACCACCGTGCGCCTGGAAAACCAGTTCTGGGACATCCTCAGCGAAATCGCCGAGGTGGATGGGATGACCACCAATCAACTGATCGCCAAGCTGTATGAAGAAGTGATGGATTACCGCGGCGAAGTGGTGAATTTTGCTTCGTTCTTGCGGGTGAGTTGCACGCGGTATTTGAGCAAGCAGCGGGTTCACGCCCCAGAGCTCAGCCTTGTGAATACAAGAAATGGCGCGCAGAAGATCTGAATGTGGGAGCGGGCTTGCTCGCGAAGGCGGTGTGTCAGGTAACTCATGTACCGACTGATCCAGCGCTTTCGCGAGCAAGCCCGCTCCCACATTGATTAGGTGGGGTCAGAAGAACCGCGTCACACTGATCTTCGCATCCCGGCCCTTGGTGTAGGCGCGGTCGCCGCTCAGGGCCGGTCGGAAGTTGTTGTTGAACAGGTTGTCCACGGTGAAGTTCACCTCGGTACCCTTGAGGTAAGCCTGTTGCGGCTTCCAGCTGGCGAAGAGGCCCTGGGTGTTGTAGCGCTTGTTGCCGTACTGGTCGTAGAACAGGTCGCCGATGCTGGTGCCCGGGCCGCCGGAATACTTGTCGCTCGGCAGGCGGCTGGTGGCGCCGATGAACTGCCCTTGCCAGCCTACCCGCATATCCAGGCTCGGGATCTTGGTGCCGAGCACCACCACCCATTTGGTTGGCGGAATGTCCCGCGCCCAGACGTCCGGCCCCCACGGGTTGGTGTAGGCGCCTTCATGTTTGCCGGTGGTGTAGGCGAACGATACCGAGCCGAACACGTAGGTGGAGTCATAGAAACTCTCGGCCTCGAAACCCTTGATGGTCATGCCGCCGATGTTGCGGTAGTTGGACATCGCGCCCGGCGGGCAGGCGCTGGAAATCGTCCCGCCGTTGACCGCCTGGTTCTGGCAGCCCACGCCCGTGGCCTTGAAGATTTCGTCCTCGACCTTGTTGTGGAACAGCGTGGTACGCAGTTGCAGGTTGTCGCCGTGGGCGAACACGTCGGCGAAACTGGTGACGTTGCCCAGGGTGATGGAGGTGATGCGCTCCGGGTCCAGGTCCAGGCTGGTGGCGGTGCGGCTGCCCAGGCCCTGGACTTCATACTGTTCGTCGATCACTGGCGCACGCCAGGTGCGGCTCCAGTTGGCGAACATCGCCACGTTCGGGGTGATGGTCCAGTACGCCGCCAGGCGTGGCGACCAGCCGGTGTAAGTGCGGTCGCTGTAGTCATGGCCGAGGGCCGGGTCCGGGTTGCTGTAGTACGGCGCGTCGTTGGCCTCGCCGCGGTTGCGCACATGGTCATAGCGCATCGACGGGGTAATGGTCACATCGCCCAGCGTCACCGCGTCCTGGATAAAGAAGCTGTTGGTGTCGACCTTGCCATGGGGCATGAAGCCCGGCTGGAAGTGCCCGTAGTTGTATTTCGGGGTGTTGTAGGTGGCGCCGGGCATCCACATTTCGGTTTCCCGGGTGTGCTTGCGGATTTGCACACCGGTGGTCACCGCGTGCTGCAACGCACCGGTGGAAAACAGGCTGACGTTGCGTACGTCGAGGTTCTTGTCGTTATAGGAGGTGTCCATCTTGCGCCCGCCGGTGGCCAACTGGAAAAACGCCGTGGCGTCGCGCTCGTCGGTCTGGTCGGTATTGGATTCGGAGTACTTGATGGTCAAGTCCACCAGCGGGTTATTCATCGGCTGGTATTCGTACTTGCCGGACCAGGTGGTGTCGACGGTATTGCGGTTGGCCAGGAAGCGTTTCAGCGCGGCTTCGTAGCCATAGCGGTCGATGTTGGCCTGGGTCGGCGGCGTCGGGTAGCTGGCGGCAGAGAAGGGCGTCCAGCGCTGGCTGTTGGAGCGCGAATACGACAGACCCAGGCTTTGCTCATCGGTGAAGTGAGCATTGAACTTGAACAGTTTGCCGTCCACATTCTGGGCGCTGTTGGGCAGGCGCTTGGGGTTGATCGGGTACTGATTGTTGTCGTTGGGCAGGGTGGCGGCCAGCTTCATGTCGCCGCCGTCGCGCTGGGTCAGGTAGGCCAGCGCATCGAAGCGGCCGTCATCGGTACGCCCGTAAACGGCACTGCTGTAGACCTGCTCATGGTCGTTGCTGGAGTAGCCGTATTTGAGCATGGCACCGCTGTTGCGCCCGTCCTTGAGCAGGTCCGGGGCATCCTTGGTGGTCATGTTGACCGTACCGCCAAAGCCGCCGTTGCCGCTGAAGGGCGAGTTGGGGCCTTTCTCCACTTCGATGCTCTTGATCAGCTCGGGCTCGATAAACACAGTGCCCTGCTGGTAGCGCTCAAAACCGCTTTTGGTGGCGCCATCGACGGTCAGCGGCACGTCTTCGGCGTCGCCGAAACCACGGATGTTGATGGTCTGGCCACCGGGCTTCAGCGAGCCGCCCTGGCTGATGCCGGGCAAGGTTTGCAGCAGGCTGGGAATGTTGTTGGACTGGTAGCGGTCGATGTCCGCCTGGGTCAGGGTGGAACGGCCGACGGTGGTGGAGTCGACCTCGTTACCGGTGCCGATCACGCTCAGGGCGTCGAGCTGGATCGCGCTGCTGTTGGTGGTCTTGCCCTCTTCGGAGCGCACCACGTAAGTGCTGCCGACCTTGAGCAATACGAACTCGCCGTCCTTGAGCAGGGTGCGAATCGCCACTTCCGGTGTGAAGTCGCCATTGAGGGGCGGCGCCTGGATATTTTTCAGCAGCGCTTCATCGAACAGCAGCTGGATTTTCGCCTGCTGCGCCACCTGGCTCAGGGACGTGGCCAGGGACTGGGCCGGCAGTTGCAGCTTGAACGACTCGGCCTGGGCACTCAGGCTGAAGGCCAGGCAGGCGGCAATGGCGGTGGGTCGAAGAAACAGGTGCTGAACGTGGCAAGGCGCGCGAAACATGAAATCCCCCGGAGTAGCCAAATGGCCAGAAAGGTGTGCGTATCAAACGCAGACCCGAGGAAGACGCGGCAGGAAAAATAATCCTCACATGCGAATGCAAAATATTCTCAAATAAGAATTCCGCGGGGCTATTTGCGCGGTTCGATCCTGATATTGCCGTCGGCCAGGGCCACGGTTTTCACCGGCAACAGTGCCGGCAGGGCGTTGAGCAGGGCGTCCGGATCATTCACGTCCAGATTGCCCGAGACCTTCAGTTGCGCCACCGCGCTGTCCACCAGCAACGGCGCCTGGGGCCGGTACAGGCTCAACTCGTCCATCAGGCTGGCCAGCTCGCGATTACGAAACGACACGTGGCCGCCGCGCCAATCGGCGACCTCGCCGGCAGTGAGGGTTTGCTGCTGCAGCGTGCCTTTGGCATAACTGAACGTAGCGCGCTGATCGGCGCCGAGCAGGGTGGCCGGCAGCCTGGCATCCGGATCGAACGCCACTTGCCCATGGGCCACGCTGACCACCAGTTGCTGCTTGCTGCGCCGCACATCGAAGCCGGTGCCGACCACCCGCACATTGGCTTCACCGGCCTGCACGAACAGCGGACGCTCCTTGTCGGGCGCCACCTCGATATACAACTGGCCCTGATCCAGATGCACGATGCGCTGGTGACTGTTGAAGTCCACCCGCAGGCGCGTATTGGCGTTGACGTACAAGGTGCTGCCGTCGGGCAAATGCATGGTGCGCATTCCTTTGGCATGGGCCGCGACCTGGGCGTGGAACAGCTCGCGTGGGGCGCCGATGTTGCCCGTCAGCACGGCACACACCAATGCGGCAGCCACCGCCAGGGCCGGGCGCCAGGCGGGTGTCTTGCGCGCGGGCAGCGGTGTCGGTTTGTTCAGTTGCTGCAACTGGGCCAGGTCGGCCCACAGCTGTTCGAATTCCGCATAGGCGCGGGCATGGGCCGGCTCGGACTGCCAGGCGGCAAACGCTTTGCGGTCGGCGCGACCGGCGTCATTGCGGTTGCGCGCAAACCAGCTGGCGGCCTGGGCATCGATGGAGTCGCTGGCCTCGATGTCACAGGTGTCGATGTCGCTCAGGCGGGTCATTCTGGCTGCTCCTTGCCCTGTTCTTGTTGAAGTCGCTGCTTGCAATGCAGCAAGGCAAAAGCGATGTGCTTTTCCACCATGCTGACCGAAACGCCCATGCGCTCGGCGATCTGCGCCTGGCTCAGGCCTTCGAAGCGGTGCAGCATAAGGGCTTCTCGTCTTCTCGGCGAGAGTTCAGAGAGGACTTCTTTCAACTGTTCCAGGCGTTGCAGGCGTTGCGCGGCGGCCATGGGATCGTCTCGCGAGTCGCTGACAGGTTCGGCATCCAGTTCGGCCTGTTGCTGGTGGACGGTGTGCCGCACCTTCTGTTTGCGCCAGTGATCGCGCAGCAGATTGCGCGCCATCTGGAACAGAAACGCCCGTGGCTGCTCGACCTGGGCCCGGTCGCGGTAGTCCAGCCATTGGGTGAAGACATCCTGGGTCATGTCTGCCGCGTCGCTGGCGTTGTCCGTGCGTTTACGCAGGAAATGCAGGATATCTGCATAAAACCCGCGAAAGGCATCGGCCGACAGCGGGTCGGGCTTGGGACGAGACATGGATATCCTTCTTGACGAAGCACGACGTGGAAAAGTCGTGAATGATATCGAGAATTATTGTCATTTGTCTCTATTGAAAATCCAAGGTTGGATGCGGACTAAATGTGGGAGCGGGCTTGCTCGCGAATGCGGTGAGTCAGTCGACCTATTAATTGACTGACCCACCGCCTTCGCGAGCAAGCCCGCTCCCACATTTGGATTGCGTTTCAGCGCAACAGGGTCAGTAGCTCTTGCAACTGAACACGGCCTGCCTCAGCCAGCGGGAACACCGGCAGCCGTGGATCCCCCGACTCCAGGTCCGTCAGCCGCAAACCGGCCTTGATCGTCGCCGGCAAGCCACCTTTGAGGATGAAATTCAGCAACGGCAACTGGCGATAAAACAGCTCCCGCGCTTTCTCCAGGTCATTGGCCAAAACGGCTTCATACAAATCCAGGTTGAGCTGAGGAATCAGATTCGGCGCCGCCGTGCACCAACCTTTCGCGCCCGCCGCAAACGCCTCCAGTGCCAGCGGATTGCAGCCGTTGTAGAACGGCACCTGGCCCTCGCTGCGCCGGTGCAATTGGTGCATGCGCTGAATATCCCCGGTGCTTTCCTTGACCATGGTCACGTTGTCGACGCTGTTGACGATGCGCAGGATCAAGTCCACCGACATGTCGGTGCCACTGGTGGCCGGGTTGTTGTAGAGCATGATCGGCACGCCGATGCTGTCGCCAATGGCCGCATAGTGGGCGAGGATTTCCGCCTCGCTGAGTTTCCAGTACGAGGCCGGCAATACCATTACCACATCCGCGCCGTGGGCCTCGGCAAACTGCGCGCGACGCACGGCCTTGGCGGTGGTCAGGTCGGAGACGCTGACGATGGTCGGCACACGCTTGCCCACCTTCTGGATGCTGTAGGTGGCGACTTCATCCCACTCTGCATCACTGAGATAGGCGCCTTCGCCGGTGCTGCCCAACGGTGCGACAGCGTGCACGCCGCTGTCGATCAGGCGGTCGATCGAAAGGCCCAGGGCGTCGAGGTCAAGGCGCTGGCCGTCCGTGCTGAACGGGGTAATGGTGTAGCCGATAATGCCGTGAATAGAAGGGCTGGACATGGAAAGGTCTCCGGTCGAAAAAGGGTTTCAGTTCAGGCAATCGGCGTGTTGGCGCAGGTTCTGCCGAGCGTAGTAGTTGAACGCGGCGCCGTGGCGCTTGGGCTTGGAAATCCAGTCATGGGCTTCGCGGCCCAGTTCCGGCAGGATCGGCTTGATCGTGCCGGCGGCCATCGCCAGCAGCTGCAACTTGGCCGCGCGTTCGATCAACTGTGCGATCACACAGGCTTCCTCGATGCTCGCCCCAGTGGACAATTGGCCGTGGTGGGAAAGCAGAATCGCGCGTTTATCCCCCAGGGCAGCGGTGATGATTTCACCTTCTTCGTTGCCCACCGGCACCCCGGGCCAGGCTTCGAGGAATGCGCAATCTTCGTACAACGGGCAGAGGTCCATGTGGGACACCTGCAACGGCACTTCCAGCATCGACAACGCAGCGATGTGGGTCGGGTGAGTGTGGATGATGCAGTTCACGTCCGGGCGACCGCGGTACACCCAGCTGTGAAAACGGTTGGCCGGGTTGGGCATGCCATGGCCTTCCAGCACCTCCAGGTCTTCGTTGACCAGCAACAGGTTGCTGGCGGTGATCTCATCAAAACCCAGGCCCAGTTGTTGGGTGTAGTAGGTGCCAGGCGTCGGGCCGCGTGCGGTGATCTGCCCGGCGAGGCCGGAGTCGTGGCCGTTTTCGAACAGGATCCGGCAGGTCAACGCCAGCTTTTGCCGGTCGGTCCACGTATTATCCGCCAGGGTGTTTTGCATCTGGGTCAGCGCCTGCTTGACCAGTTGGTCTTTCGGGAGTGCTAATGTCTTGGCCATATCAGTGTCCTTGTTCGTCGCAAATGACACTAAAGAGACTATATGACACAAAGTGTCATTAGCAAGCATTCATCATCGCCTCTTTAATGGATTAACCGCTGCGCATGTCTATCCGTTTGAAAATATTGAGAAAAAAACTTGGTGTGACGTTGGAGTCGCTCGCGGAAAAATCCGGGATGACCAAGAGTTACCTGTCGAAAGTCGAACGCGGGTTGAATACGCCGTCGATTGCGGCGGCGCTGAAACTGGCCAAGGCGTTGAATGTGAAGGTCGAAGAATTGTTCAGCGAGGACAATGTCAGCCTCGACAGCTACAGCCTGGTGCGCAGCCACGAACGGCAGGCGTTGTCGGGCACCGATGCGTCACCGGGTTACGCGGTGTTGGCGCATCAGGTCAGTGAGCGTAGTTTGTTGCCGTTCATCATTTACCCGCCGGCGGAGTTCACCGACAAGACCTTCAAGGAACATTTGGGGGAGGAGTTTTTGTTTGTGCATGAAGGCCAGGTTGAGGTGGATTTCATGAGTGAGCGGGTGGTGTTGAATCGGGGGGATGCGTTGCATTTCAATGCGCAGAAGCCGCATCGGATTCGGTCGGTGGGGGAGGTTCAGGCGCAGCTTTTGGTGGTGGTGCATAGTGCTGAGGGGTGATGGTGGGGGTGGGGGCATATCCGTTATTTGGGTGATGGCTTATATCGGTTCCGCTCTTACAGC
>NZ_JACAPH010000005.1:0-42266 GCF_013385805.1 Pseudomonas sp. C6002
AGGCGAGGTGCCGAGTGGTGGGGCAAGAGCGTTTTGCTTACTTTTGCGCTCTTCAAAAGTGAGCCGCTGTAAGAGCGGAACCAATCTCAGCCATCACCCAAATAACGGATATACACCCAAAACCCACCTCAGCCCCGCCGACTCCCCAGCCATTCCTCCCGGGTAATCTCCCAGATATCCTTGGGCAAACTCCCCGCGACAAACTGCCCCTCATCGGTCCTGACCAACCGCATCCCCGTCCGCTCGGAAATCCTGCGAGACGCCACGTTCGGCGCCGCCTTGGGCACGCGCATCACAGGCCGCTCCAGCACCTCAAACCAATACTCAGTCACCGCCGCACTGGCCTCGGCCATCAACCCCTGGCCCTGCCACTGCGGCGCCAGCCAAAAGCCGCGGTTGTTGTCCACCTCATCCATCAGGCTGACATTACCAATCAACACCCCAGGCGCGCTTTTCAGGCGGATCGACCAATGCCACTCCTCACCCCGAGCCATCGCCGGCAATGCAACCTGCTCCAGATAGCTGCGCGCACCGTCCGCCGGGTACGGCCAGGGCACCAGGGCATTCAGGTAACGCACCACTTCCCAGTGCGGAAATTGCTGCTGGACACCCTCGGCATCCTCCAGCGTCAACGGCCGCAGGATCAGCCGTTCGGTATACAGCGTAGGTTGCGCATCCATGTCGTTACCATGTGGCAGTGTTGGGAAAGTCCAGGGTCCCGCGATCCACAAAACGCATGGTGCCAAACAGGCCACCTGCGAGTTTCCCGCGCAACACGTACGGCAGGTTATTCAAACTCTGGGTCTGGCTCAAGCCAAGGGTCTGGCGCAACACGGAAAACGCCGAAACGCTCACCGGCACCGTCAGCACCGTCTCCGAAAAGCGTGGGATCGAGCCACCCTGGTCACTCACCCCGGACGCCAGCGGCCGGCCATTGACCTCCAGGTCCAGGGCCACGCCGCTGTAGTCGATGGCTGTTTCATTCGGATTTTGTATCCGCAGCTTCACCGCGAAACGCACTTCCAGGTCCTGGCTCTGCAGCGGCTCGATGCCCACCACGTTGATGTTCACCGGGTCGCGATTGGGAAACAGCGCGCACGCGCTCAGGGTGAGTAGCAGCAGTGACAAAACCATGAGCTTGCGCATAAAACGGGTTCTCCTATTTCGTGACGTCCGGGTCCTGCATCACTTTGAGGGTGGAGGCTTCCGGATCAAATTCATCTTCTTCCAGTTCTATGAACTCCTCAGGCAGGAAGATGTTCAGCACGATAGCGCAGAACGCCCCCACGGTGATCGGCGACTCGAAGATGTTGTGCAGTGCCTTGGGCAGCTCGCGCAGTACTTCCGGCACTGCTGCCACACCCAGGCCCATGCCCAGGGAGATCGCCACGATCAGCACATTGCGCCGGTGCAGCCCGGCTTCGGCGAGGATCTTGATCCCGGCCACGGCCACGGTGCCGAACATGATCAACGTGGCGCCACCGAGTACCGGCTTGGGCATCAGTTGCAACACCGCGCCGATCATCGGGAACAGCCCCAGCAGCACCAGCAGCCCGGCAATGAAGTACGCCACATAACGGCTGGCCACGCCGGTCAACTGGATCACCCCGTTGTTCTGGGCGAAGGTCACCATCGGCAAGCTGTTGAAGGTGGCCGCCATCACCGAGTTGAGGCCGTCGGCCAGCAGGCCGGACTTGATGCGCTTGATGTACAGCGGGCCCTTGACCGGCTGTTGCGAGATCATCGAGTTGGCGGTCAGGTCACCGGCGGCTTCCAGGGGCGAAATCAGGAAGATCACCGCCACCGGGATAAACGCCACCCAGTCGAACGAAAAACCGTACTTGAACGGCACCGGTACGCTGATCAGTGGCAACTGGGGCAGGGCGCCCAGGTCGACGCGGCCCATCCACCAGGCCACCACAAAACCCAGGGTCAGGCCGATCACGATCGAACCCAGGCGCAGGAACGCGTTGTTGAAGCGGTTGAGCACCACGATGGTCAGCAGCACCAGGGCCGCCAGGCCCATGTTGCCGGCGGCGCCCAGGTCGCTGGCGCCATAACCGCCGGCCATGTCGGTGACGGCTACCTTGATCAGCGACAACCCCATCAAGGTAATGATGGTGCCGGTGACCACCGGGGTGATCAGCTTGCGCAGCTTGCCGATGAACTGGCTGAGCACCACTTCGATAAACGCCGCGAAAAAGCAGATGCCGAAGATCGTCGACAGGATCTCATCGGTGCCGCCGCCCCGGGCCTTGACCATGAAGCCGGCACTGAGGATCACGCTGATAAACGAAAAACTGGTGCCTTGCAGGCACAGCAGGCCCGAACCCACCGGGCCGAACTTGCGGGCCTGCACAAAGGTGCCGAGCCCGGACACAAACAACGCCATGCTGACCAGGTACGGCACTTCGCTTTCCAGGCCCAGCACGCCGCCGACGATCAGCGTCGGGGTGATGATCCCGACAAAGCTGGCCAGCACGTGCTGCAGGGCGGCAAATATCGCCGCGCTGAAGTGCGGACGGTCGTCGAGGCCGTAGATCAGGTCGGATTTATAACGGGGGCGAGGGGTTTGAGTGTCAGACAAAATACGGGCCCGGGTAGGAAAAAGGAGGCGCAGGATGCCAGAAAGTGCCAGTTGTCAGAAGTGTGAAAAAATATTTCGAAACATCCCCCATTAAATCCTCAAGCCGGCCGATACCGTTTATAGGCCCACATACCTATTACAACAGTGGCGCCAGCCGGTCAGAGCGGCGCGTTGACGCCCACTGACCGTGTCGCGGCAGGGATGCTCGCAGCCACTACTTCTAAGAGCGCCCCCTATGTCCCTTCGTAACCTGAATATCGCACCTCGAGCTTTTCTCGGTTTCGCCTTCATCGCGTTGCTTGTCGTTATTCTTGGGGTGTTTGCGGCGAACCGCATGACCCTGATTCGTCAGGCATCGGTCGACATGGGCTCCAACCAACTGCCCAGCGTCGGGTATCTGGCGACCATGACCGAAAACGTCCTGCGCCTGCGGATTCTCTCTTTTCGTGTGCTGGTAAACCGTGAGCCGGCGGCTCTGGATGAGGCTCAAACCCGCATGGGTGTGCTGGTGGACAAGGTCAAGACGGCACAGGCCGCTTATGCAGGCATGCCAGCCGGGAACGAAGAAGCGGCGCTGTACAAAACGTTCTCCCTCACGCTCGACAATTATCTGAAGGCCCAGGCCGAGATGGTTGCCCTTTCACAGCAGAACAAGGTCGAAGAGATGCGTGCCTTGATCAATAGCCGTATCAAGGACGGCACCGACCAGATGGGCGAGCAGTTGAATAAACTGATCGCCATCAACGCTGCTGACGCGAAGCAGGCCGACACCGAGGCCGGGCAAAGTTATCAGGATGCAATCACTGGCATCATCGCAGTCTCCGTGATTGCTGCGTTGATGACCGTACTGCTGGCCTGGCTGCTGACGCGCAGTATCGTGACGCCCTTGCGCAAAGCGCTGGAGGTTGCTGAAACCATCGCTGGCGGTAACCTGAGCAAAGCGATCGAAGACGACGGCAAGGACGAACCGGCCCGCCTGATCGGCGCCTTGGCCGCGATGCAGAACAACCTGCGCCAGACCATCCAGCACATCGCCGGCTCAGCCACGCAGTTGGCCTCCGCCGCTGAAGAGCTCAGCGCCGTCACCGAAGAAGCCTCCAAGGGCCTGCAACAGCAAAACAACGAAATCGACCAGGCCGCCACCGCGGTCAACGAAATGACGGCCGCCGTGGAAGAAGTGGCGCGCAACGCGGTGTCCACCTCCGAGGCGTCCAGCCAGTCCAACCAGGCTGCGCGGGAAGGGCGCGACCGAGTGGTGGAAACCGTCGGCGCGATCCAGACCATGACCCAGGACGTGCAAAACACCTCGGTGCTGATCGAAGGCCTGGCCACCCAGGGCCGTGACATTGGCAAGGTGCTGGACGTGATTCGCGCGATTGCCGAGCAGACCAACCTGCTGGCACTCAACGCGGCGATTGAAGCGGCGCGTGCCGGTGAAGCCGGGCGTGGTTTTGCGGTGGTGGCGGACGAAGTGCGGGCCCTGGCCCATCGCACGGCGCAATCGACCCAGGAAATCGAGAAAATGGTCGCCGGCATCCAGAGCGGTACGGGTGAAGCGGTGCAGTCCATGCAGCAGAGCAACCAGCGCACCCAAAGCACCCTGGAAATGGCGCGGGCTGCCGGTGTGGCCCTGGAGCAGATCACCCAGTCCATCAGCCTGATCAACGAGCGCAACCTGGTGATCGCCAGTGCGTCGGAAGAACAGGCTCAGGTGTCCCGCGAAGTGGATCGCAACCTGGTGAACATCCGCGACTTGGCGACGCAGTCGGCGGCGGGCGCCAACCAGACCTCAGCCGCCAGTCACGAATTGTCGCGCCTGGCGGTGGATTTGAACGGGATGGTGGCCAGATTCGTCATCTGATCTGAAATGCGATCAAAAAAATGTGGGAGCGGGCTTGCTCGCGAAAGCGGTGTATCAGTTGATGCATTCGGTGGCTGACACACCGCCTTCGCGAGCAAGTCGAATCGTCGCACCGCCGCTCCCACATTGGCTTCTGTGGTGCTTCAGGAATCAGTGTTTCCAGGCGGCTGGGTTCACCAGGTTCTTCGGCTTTTCACCGGCCAGCGCCGCCAGCAGATTGTCCACCGCACACTTGGCCATCGCCTCCCGCGTCTCATGAGTCGCTGAACCGATATGCGGCGTCGCCACCACATTGTTCAAACGCAACAACGGCGAGTCATGCTGCAGTGGCTCCCGCACAAACACATCCAGCCCCGCCGCACGAATCGTGCGCTGTTGCAACGCCTCAATCAGCGCCGGCTCGTCCACCACCTTGCCTCGGGAGATGTTGATAAAGATCGTCTCCGGGCCCATCAACGCGAACTCTTCAGCGCCAATCAAACCTTCGGTTTCAGCCGTCAGCGGCAAGGTCAGGCACACAAAGTCGGCTTCCCGGAGCAGGTCCGGCAGGCTGCGGTATCGCGCGTCAAACCGCGCCTCCACTGCAGGTTTTGGCGAGTGGCTGTGGTAGATCACCGGCATGCCGAACCCGAAGTGCCCACGCTGGGCCAATGCTTCACCAATCCGGCCCATGCCGATAATGCCCAGGGTCTTGCCATGCACGTCGCTGCCGAAATGCAGCGGGCCGATGTTCTGGTTCCAGTTGCCGGCGCGCACCATATTGGACAGCTCCACCACTCGCCGGGCGGTCGCCAGGATCAGGGCGAAGCCGGTATCGGCGGTGGTTTCGGTCAGCACGTCGGGGGTATTGCTGAGCAGGATGCCGCGCGCGGTCAGGTAGTCAATGTCGTAGTTGTCGACACCGACCGACACGCTGGCCACGGCCTCAAGGTTTGGCGCCAGATCCAGCAGTTTGGCATCCAGGCGCAGGCTGGCACCGAGCAAGCCCTGGGCCGTCGGCAAGGCTTCACGCAGTTTGGCCAGGCCGCTTTCATCCAGCGATTCAATAAGCGTGAACTCGGCCTGTTCATGCAGGCGGGCCATCAGCGGTGCAGAGAGTTTCTTGTAGAGCACGACAGACTTTTTCATCAGGTCTTTACCTTCAATTCAAGGGATTGCAGCGGGGCGCGTTCGCGGTCACTGGCGCCGGGCTTGAGAAAGATCGTCAACACCACCGACACCAGCAGCGCACCGCTCATCAGCAAGTACGAGGCGCCGGGCGATCCGGTGCTGCTGTTGAGGTAGCCCACCAGGTACGAACCGCCGAACGAACCGAGGGCGCCCATGCTGTTGATCAGCGCCATGGCGCCGCCGGCGACGTTGGCCGGAAGGATCTCGGGGACGATTGCGAAAAACGGCCCGTAAGGCGCGTACATACAGGCCCCGGCGATCACCAGCAGGGTGTACGACCACCAGAAGTGTTCGGCGCCGAGCACGTAGGACGCATAAAACGCGATGGAGGCGATCAGCAACGGTGGCCACACAAAACGTTTACGTTTTTGCAGTTTGTCCGAGCCCCAGGACACCGCCAGCATGCCGATCACCGCCGCCAGGTACGGCAGCGCCGACAGCCAGCCAGCCTCGACCATGTCCATTTTCAGGCCGGCC
This sequence comes from Pseudomonas sp. C6002, assembly GCF_013385805.1. Taxonomy (NCBI): domain Bacteria; kingdom Pseudomonadati; phylum Pseudomonadota; class Gammaproteobacteria; order Pseudomonadales; family Pseudomonadaceae; genus Pseudomonas; species Pseudomonas sp. C6002. Next base: position 6,096 of record NZ_JACAPH010000005.1, read on the forward strand.
TTGAGGATCGACGGCAGCCACAGCACGAAGCCATACACGCCAATGCTCCAGCAGAAAAACTGCAGCGCCAGGATGATCACCTTGGGTGAGCGAAAGGCCTCGGCGTAGTTCTTTACCGCCTTGATGCCCACTTGTTCTTCGGCGAGGGCTGTTTCCAGGTCTTTTTTATGCTGGGCGCTCAGCCATTTGGCGTCTGCGGGTTTTTCATCCGCCAGCTTCCACCAGATAAACGCCCACAGCACCGCCGGCAAACCTTCGATGATAAACATCCAGCGCCAGCTGAAATGCTGCACCAGGTAGCCCGAGACCACCGACATCCACATCATGGTCACCGGGTTGCCGAGGATCAGGAAGGTGTTGGCTCGCGAGCGTTCCGCGCGGGTGAACCAGTGACACAGATACACCAGCATCGCCGGCATCACGGCGGCTTCGACCACCCCGAGCATGAAGCGGATCACGATCAGCATGTAGGCGTTGGACACCATGCCGGTCAGGGTAGCCAGGCCGCCCCACAGGATCAGGCTGACGAAAATCAGCTTCTTCACGCTGCGTTTCTGCGCGTAGATCGCACCGGGCACCTGGAAGAAAAAGTAGCCGAGGAAGAACAGCGCGCCGAGCAATGACGACATGCCCGGAGTGATCATCAGGTCTTCGGCCATCCCGGAGGCGGCGGCAAAGCCGTAGTTGGCGCGGTCCAGGTACGCCAGGCTGTAGGTGATAAACACGATGGGCATGATGTACCACCAACGGCGGGTGGCGAGTTTCAACGGTTCCATAAGGTTGCTCCTGAGCTTGTTGTAGTTGTGGCAACAGGTAACTCGGTGATGCTGATTAACCGGCTTTCTGGGTGTGGGGCAGATCGGTCCTGAACGGCAAGCCTTCCATGTCGCCACGGCTCTGCACCGCGCGGCTGCCGATCCAGTTGCCGCGCTGCACGGCTTCGCTGAAGCTCAGGTTTTCCAGGAGCGCGCTGATCATGCCCACGGCAAATCCATCGCCGGCGCCGACCGTGTCGACCACCTTGGCCACTGGCACGGCGGCGACAAACCCCTGGTCCAGCTGGGTGCGGTAATACGCGCCGTGGGGCCCGAGCTTGATGGCCACGGCTTCCACGCCCTGGTCCAGGTAAAACGCGGCGATGTCGGCCGGGTCTTCAAAACCGGTGAGCAAGCGGCCTTCGCCCAAGCCCGGCAACACCCAGTCCGCCAGGCAGGCGAGGGCGTTGATTTCGCTGATCATGCGTTGCTCGTTCGCCCACAGGGACGGGCGCAAGTTCGGGTCGAAGGACACGCTGCGCCCGGCCTCGCGCATTTGCGTCATCAACTGGCGCGACAGGTCGCGGGTGGCGTCCGACAGCGCCGGCGGAATGCCGGTGGCGTGCAGGTGCCGGGCTTGCAACAGCTCAGGCTTGATCGCCTCGACCGACAGATGGCTGGCGGCCGAGCCACGGCGGAAGTACTCCACCTGCGGATCATCGCCGGCTTCCTCGCGGGACTTGAGTTGAAAGCCCGTGGGGTGCAGCGGGTCCACCGCCACATGGGTGCAGTCCAGGCCTTCGTTCTGCAAGGTGTCCACCACGAAGCGCCCGAGGGAATCGGCACCCACGCGGCTCAGCCATGCGACGTTGAAGCCCAGGCGTGACAGGCCGATGGCGACGTTGCTGTCGGCGCCGGCAATGCGCTTGTGAAACTGGGCAACCTGGGCCAGGTCGCCGGTCTGTTCGGCGACAAACATCGCCATGGTTTCACCAAACGACAGGATATCGATCTCAGACATGTGCGTTCTCCACGCGTGGCTGGCCGAGGACGGCGAGGGCGGCGACCTGCTGGGCGGTGACCTGCACCAGGTCATTGCCTTGCAGCGGAAATTCCACGGCCCGGGTAATACCTTGAGTCATGTGCTTGAGCAGTTGTTCCCACAGATGCAGGTCGGCGGCGCCCGGCGGCAGGGCCACCAGCTTGCCGTCGGCGCGGCGGGCCACGGCCTTGCAGTGCAGGTAGTCCACATGCCGGCCCAGCAGGCGCGCGGCGGTGGTCGCCGATTGGTCCTGCCATTGCCAGTTGCCGATATCGAAGGTCATTTTCACCGGCACCGCCAACCGCTCGATTTCGTTGAAAAAGCGCTGCATCGGCTCGATGCGCCCGCCGTGCAGGGTCTGGTCGTTTTCCACCAGCAGCTTGACCGGATGCCGGTTGAGCAGGGCGCTCAAGCTGTCGAGGTCGTTGGTGTCGGTGAAATAGCCCAGGGAGACTTTCAGCCAGCGGGCGCCGAATGCCTGGGCGCGGTCGAGGGTGGCGGCCAGTTCGGCATTGGGCTGCGAGCGACCGGCCACCCAGAGTTCCAGGGGCGATGAGAACACGCACTCCAGGCCTTGATCGGCTGCAGCTTGCGCCAGCTCATGGGGTTGTTCGGTGGTCAGCAGCTCTTCGCGCCATTCGATGCGTTGCGCGCCGGCGGCAGCCAGCACCTCGACGAAACTCAACTGGCCTTGCTGGCGGACCAGGTCGGCGCCGTAACTGGAAAGGCTGATGGAGACGGGGTATTTATGCATTGTTGTGGACCTCTGAAACCGGTTTCATTTTTATTCGCAAAATAAACGTGTGGGAGCTGGCTTGCCTGCGATGGCGGCGGTCAGCCGCCTACTGCTTCGCCGGAGAAACCGTTATCGCAGGCAAGCCAGCTCCCACAAGGGATTGGGTCGAGCCCCGGATAATCAGTTGTGGCAAGAAGTCCAGGGTGCGTGGGGGCTGGCTATCGCCGCGCAAACGCTTGAGTAAACAGTCAAACGCACTGGCGCCAATGGCCTCGGTGGGCTGGGCGAGGGCGGTGATGCCGTTGCCCACCAGCGGGTACCAGTCGAGGTCATCCAGGGCGATCAGGCCCACGTCATCAAACAGGTCGCAGCCTAGATTTTTCAATGCACGGGTACACGCCAGTGCCGCGATTCCGTTGGCGCAGAACAACGCCTTGGGGCCGGATTTGTCTAGAAACTTTTGCAGACGCTGTTCCAGTTCGCCGTCCAACTCGAGTACGGCGCCGGTCAACGTCGGACGGTTGGTCATCTCCGCCTTGAAACTGTCCAGGCGCTCAAGCCGCGAGCTGGTGCCGTCGGTGGCTTCAGTCACCAACAGCAGGTCGCGATAGCCTTGCTGTTCCAGATGCTCCACGGCCATGCGCACCGCCACCCGGTTGTCCAGCCCTACCAGGTCGCTGTGCAGCGGTTCGACCTTGCGGTCCACCAGCACCAGGGGCATTTCCCGTTGCAGTTCCAGCAATTGGTCCAGGTGATGGCCGAGGGTATTCACGATCAGCCCTTCGATATTGTAGGCACGCAGGGCCGCCAGGTGCTGGCGCTCCTGCTCGTCATCGCGGTCGGTGTTGCACACCACCAGGCTGTAGCCGTGCTGGCGGCAGGCGGTTTCCACGCCATGCATCACGGCAATCGAATAGGGGTTGCGGATATCGGCTACCAGCATGCCGATCAGGCGGGTGCGCCCGCGTTTCAGGCCGCGGGCCATCTGGTTGGGGCGATAGCCCAGCTCATCGATGGCCTGCTCGATGCGCAGGGCGATGGCATCGGAGAGCAGGGCACGGTCGTCGCCGATAAAGCGCGACACGCTGGCCTTGGACACACCGGCGCGCTCGGCGACGTCCAGCATGGTCACGCGGCTGCGTTGGGCGGCGGAAAAAGTAGTCACGGCGGCGGGCCTTTCTTATTGGATTTATCTGGGTTCCAAGGCGAAACCAATTGCTGAAACCGGTTTCAGGAAACACCAAGTAGGAAATTTCGTCAAGCGCTGCTCAGTAACCGCCCTGGCAGCAAGGCCGAGCAAAAAGCGACGAATGGAGGGGGCTACCTGTTAATTCTGACAGTATCCGGCCGGAGGAATCGGGCGCTTAATTCTCTCAACGCCACTTGGTATACACACGCCGCCTGCCGGCAGGCCACTGTCCACCGTGTTGAGGATTAAACCCATGTCTGACGTCTCTGAATCCACTTACCTGATCAAACCCTTGGGCGCGGACGACGGGGGCACTGTGTTGCTGGACCCGATGGACATACCCGGCGTCGACAGTGGTGACCCCCGGGGCGTGATCCCGCGCTCGCGCCTGCAGGGCCCGCTGCAGGTCAACATTCCGATGTGGAACCCGCGACCTGAGCCGCTGCTGGATGAGCCGCACATCGTGCGCCTCCGCTGGGTGTGGGCGGGTGTCGATGAGGAGGTTGATTCGCGGCAGGTGTTTGGCCCGCCACCCCCTTTGCCTGCGATGATCTCACTGGAGGTGCCCCTGTCACGATTGACTGATGAGGGCTCCGGCATCGCGCAACTCTACTACACGGTTCAGGACTCCTTTGGCGGCGTCAGTGTGCTGAATCCCAGGAGAACACTCACCATCGATCTGGACTCGCCTGAGTTACTGAACCCTCTGGATACTGTGGATTTTGTAGTTGCCCCGACCCCGAACGTCGATGAGCAATACCTGCTCGATAACGTGCCGGTGGCGTTCAATATTCCGTTCTACACCGTGCGCGCGGACAGGGACCGGATTGAATTCTACCTGTCCAACCGGGATAACCCGCCGCTAAGCGCGGCGGACGCCGAGTACGTGATCGCGTTAGCCTCAGACCCGCTGGTTGCTTACGTGGACCCCGATATTTTTCGCAGGTTGAACAACGGTGACGCCTATATTTTCTACCGCATTTTTGACGAGGCAGGCAATTTCAGCAGCCAGAGTGCCGGACTGCTGTTTCAGCTGGCACTGACGCCGTTGCCGAGCAACTTGCCGCGTCCGCAAATTCGGCCACCGGCATACGACGACGGCCTGATCAAGCGCGATGATGCACGTCGTGGCGTGTTCATGCGCATTGACCCCGCCTACGACGATTGGGCGCCGGGGGACCAGGTAATCGCCTACTGGAATGCCCGTCCGACAGTCCCGCAGCCAGTACTGAGCTTCCCTTGTGATGTGGAAATTCCATGGCTGACCCTCAGGGGGCCTGCGCCTGTACTGATTCCCGAAGCGGCGGTGGTGCGCTACGAAATCATTCGCGGAGCCCTGCCTCCATTTCGTTCCTTATCGGAACGGTTCAATGTCGACCTGACGATTGCCGGCCAGGACCATCCCAATGCGCCCGCATTGCTTAACCCGACCCTGGCCAGCGTCACGGTGATAGGGCGCGGCTCCAAGACTCCCAATCAGCTCAATCATCTGGATCGTGGGCTGGCTGCCCAGGCATATGTTCCTTTGTTTGCAGATCCGGTTGCGGGTCAATTGCTCAGTCTGTTCTGGAACGGTGTTGGCCCGGTGGCCAGCCATCCCGTGCAGTTGGGGGAGGTAGGAGGGCAGTTGGTGTGGTTTACCGATATTCCCTGGAATCTGATCGAGGGGACGGTCAATCCACGTCTGCCGGTCCATTACCTCACCAGTAATGGGGTCAACGAACAACAGTCGCCGCCAACTTTTGTGAATGTCGATGTGACGGCGCTGATTGATTTTACTCCTCCGCAAGTTCAGCACACCCTCACTAGCGAGTATGTGACCTGTTGTTCTTCGCCTTCGCCTTTATATGGCGTGCATTGGTTGATTCCGGGCAATATCGGCCTGCAACTTAACGACGAGGTGCGTTTTCACTGGCAAGGCTATGCGCGTAATAACTGGGTTGATCCTATTGCTGGCACTGAATACGAAGAAACCATCCAAGTGCTGCAACCCCATATTGATAACGGTATTAAAGTTGTGGTGGAACCGTTCGACCGGACCTTGGAGCCTATGCGCGAATACGGTTCAGCTGTGGCCAGTTTCGAAGTGTGGCGCAACCTGGGCAAGGTGGGTGACTCCCGGCCAGACGTCAAGGGGAGCGGACACATCCGTGTCGACCTGACCTTTCCAACGGGTGGGTTTTGTAAACCCGGGGATGTCATTAGTTGCACCAGTGATGGAAAGGCAACGTTGGTCAAAGATTAAAGGACTGGGTGTATTTGTTGTTGTGCAGGGAATAGTCGGCGTGTGATAGGCGTGCAAGCGCTTTGTCTCGCGACGCGAACGGCTACGTCAATGGTAGGGAAGTGTGGGTGAGATGTAATTCGTCTTAATATCTGGAGACACGTAATGAAAAAGGACACGCTCGACTTTATCCGTAACTATGCAAAGAATCGAAGTGCCAATACGAGTGATGACGCCTTGGCTGATGGTATTCTTGAAGGTGAGGTGCCTGGCTACCCTGGATTGCTTTCACGGGAGTACAACCTGCGTGAGAATTTGAATTTCTCTATTCCACTATGGCCTGACGCCGATACCCATCCGTTTCTTGACGATCAAGTCAGTGTTTGGTGGAAAAATTTCGATGACACCGAGTGGGGCACGCCCATTTATAATTTCACCGTTGTTGCCCCAGGGCCTGAGACAGTGGTGAACATTGCTCAAGGTCGGCGGCCCGCGGGGCGGTACCAAATCAAGTACGGAATTAACGTACGTGGCGTTGACAACTATTCCGAATCAGATCCGCAGACCATTGTCGTTGACCTGACACCACCGTATGCCATTTCCCCCGATGCACCGCCGGCGCCGATTCCGCCTGCCGACCTGCCGACACCTGCCGACCGCGACTACTTTGAAAGCAAGCCCAATGAGTCTGCAGTGTTTACGATCCCGGATTATGTGGCGCATGGTCGGGCAGACGGCGATTGGGCGTATCTTTACTATAATGGCTCCGATACGCCCTATGCACCCAACCCGCCCGATCCTTCGCCACGCTGGAATCTGCCTGCGGACCTGAGCTTTCCATTGCCATTATCCGTGGTTGACGCCAATCCGGATGGCCTGCGCAATTTGCGGTATGAGTTGTTCGACGCGGCAGGGAATTGGGCGCGGCTTTCGACTGCCTACGAGATGGACGTGGGCCTGTTTCCAGCGCCCGAGAACCTGCTGGCCCCCCTGGTTGACCGAACCTCACCCCCCGGCGATGTATTGATTGATCGGGCGGACGTTGCGCTGGACGGCGGCATGATCGTGCGTATTCCTGAATATACGAACTTTCTGCGCGGCGTCGATGGAGATGAATTCCTCGTCACATTGAGGACAAGCATCACCACCGTTAACTTGGAGGCCCAGCCACTGGGCAACAGCCGTTTCCCGGCGGAGGTTTACGTTCCGTACAGGGTGCTGGAAATCCTGTATGGGGCCACTCGAGGGCTATTGCCGTTGACGGTTTCCTATGTGGTGCGGCGGCGGTCTGTCAACAACCCGGCGACACCGACCACCACCGTCAACCTGGACCTGTTTGTTGTCGGCCCCACTCCCATTGGCCCGGACCCGATCAACGATGACCTGCTGCCCGTAGTCGTGAACGGGGTGGACGCAACCGGTACCGAGGGCCCCGACGACGAACTGGAGCGCGACCACGCCAACCGGCCTGCAATTGCTCGGGTAACGTTATGGAGTACGGCACCCACACCGGATGCCAGCGACTTTACGATCCGCCTTTACTATTCGGGCGAACTCGTTGCTACCCAACCGGTGACCGGCGCCTCGGCTGGCCAGGTGATTCCGCTCTCAATCCCGTGGAGCTTCATTGAGCGTCATGGCAATGGCCGCAAGACGGTGTTCTACACCATTGCCCAAGGGGCCAGCACCAACCGCCAGTTTTCCCCTGACACCACGGTGACGGTGAATGCCAACTTCAAAGAGCTTGCCCCGCCGGTGGTACGACATCTGTCGGACGCAGGCGCGATCAACTGCACTACGTTCAGGCCTGAAAATCCTCCCGGAAACGTTGTGGTGTTTATCCCGCCTTCGGAGCACTTTGAACTGAGGATGGTGGTTACGCTGCACTGGCAGGGCTACAGCGACAATGCAGGAATGGTAGCGGTCCCGGCAGCAGTGGGTCGTGTAGACTCCATACCGCTCACGCAAGCCATGATCAATTCTGGGTTCGAGTTGCTCCTGGGGCCCTATGAGACCATCTACAAACCCATCCAGCCCCACTCGGGTGCAAGGCTGGCCGGCTCCGCGCGGATCTGGTACACCATCAACCTGCCTGAAGGACCATTACCTTCCGATGAAGCGCATCCTCTTGTTCGCGGGGTTCGGATAGGTGGAACGAATGGCTTTTTCTGCGACGGTACTGCCGTCCCGCTTCCTTGATACTTGTTTGAGCCCTAATGCCAAAGAGGAGCCTTGCTCCTCTTTGGCGTTTTTGTCGTTGGGTCGACTACAAACTGCATTCACTTTCAGCACAGCACCTTGGGATTAGTCCTACAGATGTTGGGAACAGCTCTGGGTACCTTGGGCGCCGCTTGATTGGCAGGGTCCACACGCTTTTCGGAACCGGCCAGTTTTTTTTCCGTAAAGGAACGCCAACCCAGAGGTCCGTAAAGATGTCAGCTCCATTCAATTTCAAACCAACTCCCTTAAGCCTTGCCTTCAAGGCCAAGGCCGTCACACTGCTGATGCTCATGGCGCAGCTGTCCGAAGCGCGTGTCGTGACCGGCCCGGATGAAATGGTGGGGCCTGGCCCGCGCCCTGACACTTTTGAATTGCGTGCAGGTTCCCGCCTGACGGTTCTGGGAGTGCCCACCCTGCAAATCACTGCCAATTCCGCAACCCTGATTGTCAATGCCGGCAGCAGCACCCGGGACATTGCCGCAATCAACTCCGACATCCGCATCGATGGTTCGGACGTCATTGCGCGGGATTCGGGAAGGGCCGGGGTTCATGTCACGGGCAGCAACGTGCTGATCACCAACAGCAACGTTACCCACAACAACGGAACCGGGCTGGCAGCGGCCCGTTCCCTGGGCGCCTCCAATGGTTCCAGCGTCACGGTCGTCAACAGTCACATCACCGGCAGCACCCGCGGTGCCTCGGCCAGTGCCCACAGTGTGCTGGACCTGACCGATTCGCGTGTCGAGGCGACCGCAGATGATGGCGTGGGTATCGAACTGTTCAATGGCCAGGCCCGTGCGTTCAATACCAGCATCGTTGGTGGAGACATTGGCGTGAAGATGGGCGTGGATAACGACCCGACTTTGGCCAGCAGCCTGATCCTCGACCGCTCGAGCGTCGAGGGCAAGACCGGTTCGGCGATTCAGGTCGGCTCGTTCAGGCCCGGGGAATCCACCCTTGCTGATATTCATGTACTCAATGGCTCCACGCTGACCGGCGCAAACGGTGTGCTGCTGGAAGTCATGAATGGCGCCACCGCCAACATGAACGTCGACCGCAGCTTCCTGGTCGGTGACGTGGTGGTCGAAGACGGCAGCACCGCCAGGTTGCAGCTCAACAATGGCTCCTGGCTCACCGGCAAACTGCAGAACGTCGCCGAGTTGAGCGTCAATTCAGCGTCCCACTGGATGCTGGTGGATGACAGTTCAGTCGGCGACCTGATCATGGGCGGCGGCACCGTGCACTTTGGCGGCGCCGATGAGTTCTTCCAGTTGGACGTCAACAGCCTGTCGGGTGACGGCAGCTATGTGATGCACACCGACTTCAGCACCGGCCAGACCGACTTGCTCAACGTCAACGGGGTTGCCACGGGCAACCACAGCCTGCTGTTGGCGGCGACCGGCTCCGAGTTGGCGAGTGCCTTGCCGATTCGTGTGGTGCACACCGAAGGTGGCGATGCGCACTTCTCGCTGGACGGCGACACCGTGGATGTGGGCGCCTATTCCTACGGGCTGAAGAAGGAAGACACCGACTGGTACCTCGATCCTAACCGTCGTGGCACCAGCAACAGCACCAAAACCGTGATGGCGTTGTTCAACACGGCCCCCACCGTGCTGTACGGCGAGATGTCCCTGCTGCGTACCCGCATGGGTGAACTGCGTTTCAGCGACGGCCAGAGCAACGGGTTCTGGATGCGTGGCTACGGCAACAAATACGAGGTAGCCGGGAACAAGGACGGTGGTGGCTACACGCAAAACCAGCGTGGCCTGAGCCTGGGTGCCGATGCGCCATTGTCGGGCGGAGATGGCCAGTGGATGGCCGGTGTCATGGCGGGTCACAGCACGTCCGACATCAGCGCCAACACTTCCGGCAGCGGCAAGGTCAACAGCTACTACCTGGGGGGGTATGCCACCTGGATCGACGACGAGAGCGGGCTGTACTTCGACGGCGTGGTCAAGCTCAACCGCTTGCACAACGAGGTCAACGTGACCATGAGCGACGGCAAGCGTGCCAAGGGCAACTACACGCAGAATGCCGTGAGCGCATCGGCGGAAGTCGGCCGGCATATCAAGCTCGACGATGGTTACTTTGTAGAACCGTACTCGCAACTGAGCACAGCGATTATCCAGGCGCAAAGTTACGAGCTGGACAATGGCCTGCAGGCCAAGGGTGATCGCAGCGCCTCCGTGGTGGGCAAGCTCGGCGTGACAGGTGGCAAGAATATCCAGCTGGAGAGCGGCGGGGTGCTGCAGCCCTACCTGCGTACAGCGTTGGCCCATGAGTTCAACCACAGCAACAAGGTCAAGGTGAACGACCAGCGCTTCAACAACGATGTGTTCGGTTCGCGTATTGAAGTGGCAGCGGGCGTGGCGATGTCGGTGTCGAAGAACGTCAAGCTGCACGCTGATATTGAACATGCCCAGGGCAAGAAGGTGGATCAGCCGTGGGGGGTTAATGTGGGAGTGCGTTACGATTTCTAGGAAACAGGGGTAAAGAAAAAAGGAAGCCGAGGCTTCCTTTTTTTGTGGGGTTAAGTATCTTGATTTTTTAATAGGGAGTCATACACCACGCTGACATGTTGTGATGCCCGCGCACAGCCACCCAGTATAGCGGTCCGGTTCCTATCGTTATGAAGTTGTACCAATCACCATTGAATGAACAAAGTCCATACTCTCTGAGTCTTGGAGGAGGGTTGTATATAGAGTTTAACGCGGAAATTATCGATCCATTTCCGCTGTTGCCTATTACAAGTGGGCGTCCTCCTATTGAGTTCATCCAGTTAATAGCAGCAGTAGGAGACTGGTGTGTTTCATTGACTTGTAGTTGGAAGATGTTAGAGACAACGACCGTATAGGACCGCGAAATATTATTTCTGTCTCTCGCGGTGATCGTCGCCGTACCATTACGATTGCCTGTTACTTTTCCCGTGGTTGAGTGTACTGAAGCAATAGTAGGTGCGCTGGACGCGTAGGAATAAGAACCAACCCCTCCGCTGGCTACTCGTGTCTGCGTATTGCCCGCCCAATCCCTCCCGGTTGCGGGCCAGTTGGTGAGCACCCTTGTACCGTTCAAGTTCATTTGACTCTGATCAATCCTCAGCGAAGTGATTACCGTATAGGTCGCAGTGGGGAACGTAATGGCCGTGGATTCAACGCTGCTGCCATCAAACGTTACCTTGCACGTTACGGTGATGGTGCTGTTGTTAGGCAGCCCGTCCAGCCATGTGCGCAGTACCGCCTTGTTCACCAAGCCGGTCGATACTTCTCCCGCCAGCAGGCTGTAGTTTGTCAGCACATTCAACGGCGCGCTGCCCGCCCTGGTCAGTTGCACCCAGACCTTCTGGCCCGTTGCGGCCAAAGGCCAAGGGGCAACACTCAAGGTGGCATTGGTGCTGAAGTTATTGAGGTTCAACTCACCGCCTGTAGGGACGCCATTGATCAGCGGCCGAGGCAGCGCCGAGGACGGAACACGGTTGACGGTCAGCTTCTGTGTTTCTGACGGGACAATAGTCGTCCCTATCGTCGCCATATAACGGAGCTCGATCAATTTGCCCGCGCTGTTGGCGAGGATGTCCCGGCTGATCTGAAAGTCGACGCGCTTATTGGTGTTACCGTTCTGCGCCGGGATGGTCGCCATGGTGCCGTTCGGGTAAATCCACTCGAGGGCGATGCGGTGGGCCGCGGTCATTTCGTTATAGGCCACCGCCACATAGGCGTTGTTCTGCCAGTCCTGTGGGTCGATGGTCAAGGTGGCGCCCTGCAGATTGGCAAAGGCCGGGCGCGGCAATGTGGCGGGGATCGACTGGATAATATGCTCGCGTACACCAAACAATACTGCGGTGTTTTTATCAGTGCTTTCGGCCAGGCTGACCCAGAAGCGAATGGTCAGGTGCGACTCGTTCCTGAGACCTTGCAGCTCCGCCAACGGTATGGGTTGCGAGACACCCAGGGTGGCGCTTTCTCCAACAGGGGCGGCGATAAAAGTGTCCAGGTTGAACGCACTGCCGTCGGTGTTGGTACCCGTGTATTGCAGCCACATGAACTGCTCTTCAAAGGCCAAAGGCCAGGCCGCCACACGGATGCGGGCTTGAGCAACAAGCTCGTTCGTCGGCAGGATCACGCTGTTGCCGACCCCGTCGATGGTTGGTGTGGGTAACCCACTCAACGGCAGCAGGTCCAGGTTCAGAGTATCCGACTCATGGAGAAACCCGCTGCGGGTAAAACTGTATTGCACACTGATGCGGTTACGCTCGTTGCGAATGCCCTTGGCAATGGTACGGGCCTCTATCGGCACACCCACTTCATTGGCGTCGGGGTTGCCCCAACCCGTTTCGACGGTGCTGCCCAGCAGATCGGCCGTCACCCATTTCACTGAAAACGATTCGCTCTCGCGCATGCGCCGGTATTTCACCAGCACCGTTGCACCCGATTGAGCCGCCAGCGGGTCAAGCCGGTCAGGGTACTGCTCGGCTTCCACGACTTCAGGCGCATCCAGTTCCACGCCACGGCCCACGGTCAGGAGGGTTGTAAACGAGCGCAAGGTGAGTTTCGGCAGCGGGGTTTCGCGTTCCAGGCTGTAGGTGATGCGCAGTTGGCCATCGAAGTTGTTATCCAGCACCGCACGGCTCACCGGCAGTACCAGTGGCTGGCCCTGTGTCGCACCGTTGATCGTCACCGAACCGCTGGCGGAACCGCCTGTGCCCGTGCCCACAATGTTCCATTGGATATGGTCGCGGCTCCTGGTTGCCGTATAGGGTAGCGTCAGCAGCACGCTGTCGCCCACTACGTCAACCGGGTCAACGTTGTCGTCAATCGCACCCTGCAGGGTGGGGGCAGGCATGGTTTCGAGGCGTTCGTCGATGCGTACTGTCAGCACCCGTGATTTGCGTTCAATCAGCGCACCGTAGGCATGCAACTGGGCATCCGCGCCGTCGTCGACCAAGTAATACACTGCGACGTCACCCAGCCCCTTGAATTGTTGAAGCGCTTCACTGGGCACGCGGCGAGTGCCGCCCTGGTCTCCGGCCAGTTGCGGGTCGGAATAGCGAATTCCACCGCCCCCTGGAACAATTTGCTCGATGACCAGGGTTTCCAGCGAGTCGTAGGCGTGGGGCTGGTAGGACGGGATGCTGATAAACGCATCATCGTCCGGGTTGATCAGGCCCAACTCGCTCGGGGTCACGGTCACTGCCGGCATCGAGGTCGGTGTACCCACCACCGTCACGGTGACACTGCCAGACTGCCCGAGGTGGCCACCGGTGGCGGTGTGCCAGACGAATGAAGCCCTGAACGAGCCGCCGATGACGCGCTCGATCAAATCGCGGTCCACCGGGAAGATCTCTTCCCGACCGTTCCTGACTTCGACAGGATCAAGCACCAGTTCTTCGATCGTGCCGTCCGCCAGTGTGGCCGTCAGGGTAATCGTGACCTGGTTTGGGGGCAGCGGGGCCGGTGTCACCCGTGGGGTCTGCAACAGGATTTCGAACAGTGAATTACTTTGCGTGTCGTAATCGATTTGCCGGCTTTCCGCGTCATCCACCAGGAAAAACGGCGCGCTCATCAAGCTGGGGTCCAGTTCGGCGACCAGTCCATACGGCTTGGAGTACTGGTATTTTTCCCCTGAGTAATTCTGAACCACATCGAACACCCTGAAGCGCAGGGTGAGTGCGCCGTTGAGGCCGCCCTTGAGAATATTTTCCTTGCTGATAAATACCCTGATCGGCTGGATACCGCCAGCCTCGGCGGCCGTGACCAGGTGCCTGATCTCAATTCCGTCCCAATAGAACTCAATGGTGTCGTTCTTGCGCACGTTCGGATAGGGCGCAATCACGGCGTATAACCCGCGACTGATCGTGTCCATGTTGATCGTGCTGCTTTCGGGCAAGCCGTCGACACTCAGGCTGAGTTTACTGTGCCATTTGTCGTCACCATTGTTCTCTATCCCGCCGGGACGGGTGGTCTTGATCAATATGCTTTGCGGCGGCGAGGTGCTTTCCTGGCCGCTGCCTGCGCGCAGTACCCGCGCGCGCACTTGCACTTCACCTTCAGGCATGCGTTCGGCGATGACGTACATGCCATAACGATCCTGGTCCATCTCGACGACACCAGATACCTGAAGATCGTTATTGAGGTACAACTCAAAGGCGTCGAAGATGGCCCAGGTGTGCCATTTTTCCAGGACGAAATACGCATAGGGCTGAACATGCCGAATGCCCAGGCCATAGGCGTAAGGTTCATCGGGATACCGGTCAAGCGAGACCGGCGGGAACGCCGAATAGGGTGGGGCCAGGTCTTCAGCCGTGATCACCGGCAGGGGCGCGGGCTCAAGGAGGGCCAGGGGGCTGTCGGAAACAGGTACACCTGGGTCTTCAATGACCGAGGCATTGTCATCGGGGTCGATCGGTTGGTTGGGCATGCTGACCACTCCTTGCTGGAAGTCACGCACAGCGCTGGCTGTGCATATAGGCAAGGGAAATCAAACACCCGCAGCCCCGATAGCGGATAGCTGTGAAAACTGACAGTGCCGACGAACGGTTGTGTCTACACCCAGACGCTCAGCCAGCTTGAGACCAGCAACAACACCGCCATGCAGCGGTTGAACCGTTGCATGGCCTTGGGCGAGCGAAACACCCGGCTGCTTCCAACCCCCAGCAATGCCCACGCGCCGAGGCACGGCAAGGCGATCACAAAGAACGCCAGCGACAGGTACAGCACATGGCTCTGGCGTTCATCGCCATTGCCGGCAAACACGCTCACCACCGCCAGGGCCATCATCCAGGTCTTGGGGTTGACCAGTTGCAGGCTGGCGGCGCCGGCCAGGCCCAGGGGTTTTTGCACGGCAGCCGGGTCGATTGACTCGGCGGGGGCGCTGAAGATCTGCCAGGAAAGATAGCTGAGCCAGGCGACCCCCAGCCATTGCATCGCTGCCTGCACCCGGGGCCAGTGCGCCAGCGACTGGCCAACGCCGGAGCCTACCAGCAGCACAATCCCCGCCGCCCCCGCGCATGCGCCCAGCACGATAGGCAGTGCGGCTTTGAAGCCATACCGTGCGCTGTTACTCAGCACCAGGATATTGGTGGGGCCAGGGGTGATGGAGGCTACAAAAGCGAATAACAGGAAGGGCAACAGGGTAGGGAACATGGTGGGGCGACTCCGTAGGTGGGACGATGGAGTCGATGGTTGCAGGGGCGTGGTGGCGTGTCTGGAAGGTTTGAGCAGGGGCGTGCGGACACGGGCAGGGGATAGTGGCGGGAGAGCTATAGGGGACAAAAAAAGGGACAAGTCCATGGTTTAGATGGACCTGTCCCGGTTATACCTCGGTTAGTTAATCAATAACGCATGACATAGAGTCCTTGCGAGTCACTGTCGGTGAAATAAGCTTTTGAACCGTTTGGAAGTACTGCAATATTGCCAGATCCAAACCCAATGTCCACGGGTATAGTCGCTATAAGCCTGTCCGTATTTGTGTCAAATATGTTGAAGACCCTGTACCCTGCCGTATAGACATGAGGAAGTACCGGGTTGACTGCAACCGACCTTCCCCATCCCACCCCAATCACGGTCACCAAACTGTTGGTGTTGGTGTTTATTATCACCAAGCCATCAGCTCTCGCCAAATAGAGGCGAGGGGTGTTGGTACTTAATGCCATGGGCCCAATCACTCCCTGAATGACAGTTACAACACTATTGTTTGCAGTATTGATAACAGTCGTATCAACCGCGTTGAAACCGCCGCCATAGGTCGTAAGATAGGCACGCGTATTATTAGGTGAGCGGGCGATGAAGTAAGACTGACCCGCTATTTGAGCTATCCGATTGCCGGTGGCGGCGTCGTAAGTATAAGCACCGGTCCTCGAAGTAACATATAGCCGAGTGCCTGCAGTATTGATCGCCAAGTCCTGTGCATTTTCGGTGGCATAGGTCGCAACTCTGGCAAAGGAGGTTGTACTGATTACCGCTATGCCGGTGTGGACCAGGTCCAGGTAGAGTCTTGATCCGTCCGGGTGAATTGCAAGGTGCCCACTGGACTGAATGTCATACGAAGCCGAGTGAATAATGGCGTCCGTTGCTGTGTCGATAACGTAAATCGCAGTTCTACCACCCGCGCCAACAGCGACATAAACGCGGCGCCCGTCAGGGCTGACGACGATCCCCCTTGATGAGTGAAGGAGGGTAGGAATAAATGTGACCTCCGCTAGCCATGTCACGGTATAGGTACTTTGCAGGAGCGGGATGGCTTTTGACTCATCGTCACTGCCGTCATAGGTCACTTTGCAGGTCACCGTGAACGTAGTGTTTTTCCCCAGGCTTGCCAGCCAGCTGCGGGAGACAGCTTGGTTGGTGATGCCGTTGGCCGCTTGAGCAGCAGTAATGGCGTGTGCCCTCAGCACCGACAAAGGTTCTACACCTGCCGCCTCCAGCGTGATCCATACACGTTGACCTTGCTTGCTCAATTCCCATTTGGCTACAGAGGCGTGTGCATCCCCGGTGAACGCCTGGAGGTCCAGGGTTGTGCCGCTGTTCATGTTATTGATTCGCGGTTGTGGCGGTCTGCCCGCCGGGATCCTGGCCACAGTCAATACCTGCGTTTCTGAAGGCACCGGGCTGCCATTGATGGTGGCGACATAGCGCAACTCAATGGTTTTGCCGACGCTGTCTGCCAGCACTTCATTGGTAATGACGAAATCCACACGACCGCCGTCCAGGCCGTCCTTGGCGCCAATATCCGCAACACCACCATCCGGGAAAATCCATTGCAACTGGATGGAATGGCTTGGATTCATGCCGCCATACGCCACCGTGACACTGGCGTTGTCTACGTGGTCCAGCGGCTGAATGGTCAGCGTTGCCCCGGGCTGGTCGTTGAACCGTGGGTGCGGCAGCACGGCGGGCAGGGTTTGCACACGGTGTTCACGCACGCCAAACAGCACGGCGGTGTTCTTGTCGGGGCTTTCTGCCAGGCTGACCCAGAAGCGGATGGTCAGGTGCGAGCCATCCATCAAGCGCTGCAGTTTGTCCACTGGCGCGGGTGGCGAGATACCGTTGGCGGCACCGTTTTCGGTGACCAGGTTGGCGGTGTAGGTGTCCTCGCGGTACGGGCTGCCGTCGGCAAACGTGCCCTCCCAACTCATCCACATAAACTGCCCGGCATCGATAAACGGCCAGACGGATACACGGGCGCGGGCCTGGTCATTGAGTTTCGACAGGTCGAGCAGGGTGCTGTCGCCAATGCCGTCGATCGTCGGTGTGGGCAGCCCGGTGAGGGGAAGCAGGTGCAGGTCGACAGTGTCCGAAGGGTACGGAAAGGCGCCACGGTTGAAGTGGTATTGCACGCTGATCTGGTTGCCACCGGGGCGAATACCCCTGGCGATGGTGCGCGCCGGGATGGTCACGAATACTTCGTTGGTGGACGGGTTGCCCAGGGTGTACTCGGTGGCACTGCCCAGCCCGTCGCGGCTCAACCAGTCGACCTTGATCTGGTCGGTGGCCTGCATCGGCCGGTATCTCACGATGACCTTGGCGCCGCTCAATGCGGCCAGGGGGTTGAGTGCGTCGGGGAACAGGGTGGCGCCGTCGATAACCGGACGGTCCAGTTGCACGCCGCGGCCCACGGTCAGGTTGAGCACCTCGGAGCGCAATACCAGGCGTGGCGGGCCGCTGCGTTCGAGGCTATAGGTAATGCGCAGGCTGCCATTATTGTTGTTGTCGAGGATCGCCCGGCTCACCGGGAAAACCAGGGGCTTGCCTGCCGTGCCGCCGTTGATGCGCACAACGCCACTGGCCGAGCCGTCAAGGCCGGAGCCGATGGCGTTCCAGTGGATCAGGTCACCTTCTTCGGTCTGCCCGTGCGGGGCGGGCAAGGTCAGGGGCAGGGTCAGCAGCAAGGTGGGCGTGGTCACATGGCTGGGGTCGATGTTGTTGCCCAAGGCGCCTTCCAGGTGTGCAGTCGGCATGTTGCCGATGCGCTCACCCACGTGGGCGAACAGCTCGCGAGACTTGCGAATGGTCAATGCGTTGCCGTCCAGGACGTGTCCGGCGCCATCGTTGACCAGGTAATAAAATGCGATGTCGCCCACGCCTTCAAACTGTTTCAGGTGCTCTTTGCTGACGTAGCGCGTGCCGCCCTGGGCGCCCGCCAGTTGTTCTTCCTCGTAGTCTTCGCCGCCGCCGCCCGGGCGGATATGTTCAATCACCAGGGTTTCCAGCCAGTCCGGGTTGTGGGGTTCGTAGAAGGGGATCTGCACGGTGATGTCCTGATCGGGCTCGATCAGCCCCACCTCGATCGGTGCGACCGTCACTGCCGGCATCGCCACCGGCGTGCCCACCACGCTGACGGAGGTACTGCCGGATTGCTCCACGCGGCCGTCGTTTTTCAGCCACTGGAACGAGACCCGGAAGGACCCGCCCACCAGTTGTTCGATAATCTCGCGGTCGACGGTGACAAATTCAACGCTGAGGTTTCTGTCCACCACCGGGGCCAAGGGGAACACCTGGGTCGAACCGTCGCCCAGGGTACCGAACAAGGTCACCGCCAATTGGTGCCGCGGCAGGGGCGCCGGGGTTTGCCGAGGCACCGTCACCAGCACTTCGAAGGTTGCCTCGCTCTGCGTATCGAAGTCGATCTGGGTCGCCTCTTCGCCATCCACCAGGAAGATCGGTGCAAAAAGCAGGTTCGGATCCAGCTCGCTGTCCAGGAAGTAGGGTTTGGAATACTGGTACTTATCCCCGGAGAAGTTTTGCACCACGTCCGAGACCCGGAACCGCAGGGTCAGCTTGCCGAAATGCCCCCCCTGCAAAATGATGTCCCTGGAGACAAAGACGCGAATCGGCCCTGAACCCGCGACTTCGGCCGGGCTGACGATATGCGTGACTAAAACCCCATCCCACGACAGCTCGATCTGGTCATTCTGGCGCAGGTTTTCATAGCGCTGGATCAGGCACCAGACCCCGCTGTTGGCATTATCTATATTAACGGTGGAGCCCTCAGGCAGGCCTTCCACCGTCATCACCAGGCCCGGGTGCCATTTGCTGCCGGGGTCGTTATCGCGGCCACCGGGGCGGGTGGTCTTGATCAGGATGGTTTGCAGCGGCGACGTACTTTCCTGGCCGCTGCCGGCCCGCACTACGCGGCCGTATATCTGGACGTCGCCTTCGGGGATGAATTCTTCGGGGACGAACAAGTCGTAACGGTCCCGGTCTTCAAGCGCAATATCGGCGGCGACTGCATTGACCAGGTCGTTGAGGTAGAGGGCGTAGAAGTCGTAATTGAAGTTGAACCAGCGTTCGAAGGTCCACTGGGCAAAGGGGCGCACGTGGCGGATGCCCAGGCCGTAGACCCCTCTTTCAGGATACAGCGTGGCATCCAGCGGGACCGACGGATAGGCTGACTTGGGTGGGTCGAGGTCTTCGACGCGGCGCGACGCCAGGCCTGACGATGGGTTATGCAGCACGAGGGCGTTGCCGGGCGGGTTGTTGTCGCCCAGCGGCGCATTATCCGGGGCTATGGGAAAATTGGGCATGGACAGGCTTCCTTGAATGAGGCGCGGCCCTGAGTGGCCGACTGCTGACAAGGAGATCAAACACCTATCGGGGGGCGTGGCGAACCTGTGAGAATTGACAGTGCCGACGAGTGGTGGTGGCGCAGCTAGCGCTGCAAAACGCTTGAACACCGCTTGCGATACGCCGCTGGCGTCAGGCCATACGCCCTCACGAACCAGCGCCCCAGGTGACTCTGGTCGGCAAAGCCCAGGGCAACCGCCACGTCGGCGGGTTGCTTGCCGTTGGCCAGCCAATGCCGGGCGCGGGCCAGGCGCAGTTGCACCAGGTAGGCATGGGGTGGCAGGCCGAAGGCGCTCTTGAAGGCGCGGGTAAGGCGAAAGCGATCGACGCCGCAGGCCAGCGCCAGTTCATCCATGCCCACATCTTGCTGCAGGTGCGCATGCAGGTATTCCCGGGCCTTGTGCGCCACCCGTGGCAGGCGAGGGTCTTCATGGTAGCGGGTGCGCCAGTGCAGTTGCGCAGTGAGGCGTTCGAGCAGTTGGTCCATTGCCTGTTGCCGCACGATGCGCAGCTCACCTCCGTGCAAGGTCTGGAAGGCCCGGCTGGTGGCCAGGGCCAGGCGCGGGTCGCTGGCCAGGGTGCTGGCAAACCCCAGCTGGCTGTCGAGCGGCGCTTCTTCGAACACTGCGCTGACTTCCCGCGCCAACCACTGCGGGTCGAGGTAAAGCATGTGGTAGGTAAAACCGTCCGCCGTGGGCGCGTCGCCGTCGTGCAGCTCGCCGGGCTCCACCAGGAACACCTGGCCGGGCACGCTGTTATGGCGGGTGCGCCGGCAGTTGAACTGCTGCACACCTTGCTCCGTGACGCCCACCAGGTAGCTGTCGTGCCAGTGCGGGTCGTAGGCGTGGCCCTCGAAATGCGCGCGCAGGGTCTCGATGCCGGTGTCGGCGTCCTGAGCCAGGTCGATCCAGTTGTGGGCGGCCATAAAATACCTATGGAATGGAACACTGCAGGAGCGAACAAGCTCGCTCCTGCAGGGGCTTAGCGTCTAGAAGGTTTGTGCAGCTTCATCCAAACAATCCGGCGGCGATGTTGATCGAGAACCCCAGGATCGCCGTGTTGAACAGAAACCCGATCAACGATTGCCCCAGCACCACCTTGCGCATGGTACGCGTGGCAACCCCGACATCCGCCGTTTGCACCGCCACGCCGATGGTGAACGAGAAGTACAGGAAGTCCCAGTAATTGGGCGTGCGTAAATCCTCGGCAAAGCGCAGTGCCGGCTCGGGACCGTCCCAGGTGTAATACAGGCGCGCATAGTGCACGCTGAAAATCACCCCGATCAGCAGCCATGAGCCAACCACCGTCAGGCCGGTGAAGCCGTAATGCAACAGGCGCTGGCTATCGCTCAGGTCCTTGGTGCCCACCAGGTTCAGGGTGATGGTCGCCAGGCTGGCAATCGCCGCAATGCACACCATGAACAACACCAGGCCGGCGTTTTCGTCCTCGATCTCGGCGATGCGTTTTACGTCGTCGGCGCGGGAATGGCTGGTGAGCCACAGCATCAGCACCAGGTAGGTCCAGACCCCGGCGTTCCAGCCGATGAGGATTTTGCTGATGATCGTGTCGGCGGGAGCCAGGAGCCCCACCGCCAGGCCCAGGACGGCGGCGGAGGACAGGCGAGGGTGGGTGCGTGCGAGGAAGGGCATGGCGCTCACAAATCAGGGATGTGTAAGCACCATAGCGCATTTATTACGTGTGGCGCTTGCGCACCAGCTTCATGACCACGACGAAGAACACCGGCACAAACACCACCGCCAGCGTCGCGGTAATCATGCCGCCGATCACCCCGGTACCGATGGCCTGCTGGCTGGCCGAGCTGGCGCCCGTGGCAATCGCCAACGGCACCACGCCGAGGATGAACGCCAGGGACGTCATGATGATCGGCCGCAGGCGCAGGCGTGCGGCTTTCAACGTGGCGTCGATCAGGTCTTCACCCTGGTCATACAGGTCCTTGGCAAACTCGATGATCAGGATCGCGTTCTTCGCCGACAGCCCAATGATAGTAATCAGGCCGACCTTGAAGAACACATCGTTGGGCATCCCGCGCAAGCTTACGGCCAATACCGCGCCGAGCACGCCGAGGGGCACCACCAGCAGCACCGAGGTCGGAATCGACCAGCTCTCATACAGCGCCGCCAGGCACAGGAACACGATCAGCAGCGACAAACCGAGCAGCAGCGGTGCCTGGGAGCCGGACAAGCGTTCCTGCAACGACAGGCCAGTCCATTCCTGGCCCAGGCCGGCGGGCAGTTGGCTGACCAGGCGCTGGATTTCCTCCATCGCCTCGCCGGTACTGTGGCCCGGTGCCGATTCACCGGAAATCGCGATGGCCGGGTAGCCGTTGTAGCGGGTCAACTGGGCGGGGCCCTGAATCCAGCGCGCCTCGACGAAGGCCGACAGCGGCACCATCTTCCCGGCATTGTTGCGCACATGGATCTTCATCAGGTCGGCCACCTGGCTGCGCTGATCACCTTCGGCCTGCACCACCACCCGCTGCATGCGGCCCTGGTTGGGGAAGTCGTTGATATAGGCCGAACCGATGGCCGAGGACAGCACATTGCCGATATCGGCAAAGGAAATGCCCAGGGCATTGGCTTGCTTGCGGTCCACCTCAAGCTGTACTTGCGGAGCTTCGGCCAGGGCGCTTTCACGCACGTTGGCCAGGATCGGGCTTTTCTCGGCAGCGGCCAGCAGTTCGGTGCGGGCCTCCATCAACGCGGCATGGCCGACGCCACCACGGTCCTGCAGGCGGAACTCGAAACCACTGGAGGTGCCCAGGCCATCCACCGGCGGTGGCAGGATTGCATAGGCAATCGCGTCCTTCAGCTCACTGAAAGCCGCGTTGGCACGGTCCGCAATGGCCGCGGCGGAATCCTTGCTGCTGCGCTCCGACCAGTCCTTGAGCGTGGTAAACGCCAGCGCGGCGTTCTGCCCCGAACCGGAGAAGCTGAAACCCATGATCATCGTGGTATCGCCCACGCCTGGCTCGCCGGCGTTGTGTGCCTCGATCTGCTCGGCCACCTGCACCGTGCGGTTTTTGCTGGCACCCGGCGGCAGCTGGATATCGGTGATGGTGTAGCCCTGGTCTTCCACCGGCAGGAAGGAGGAGGGCAGGCGGGCGAACAACACCCCAAGCCCCACCACCAGCACCAGATAGATCAACAGGTAACGGCCACTGCGCTTGAGGGCGTAGGCCACCCAGCCTTCATAGCGGTCGGTGAACTGCTCGAAGCGCCGGTTGAACCAGCCGAAGAACCCGCCTTTCTCATGGTGCTCGCCCTTGGCAATCGGCTTGAGCAAGGTCGCGCACAGGGCTGGGGTCAAGGTCAGGGCGAGGAATGCCGAAAACAGGATCGAGGTGGCCATCGACAACGAGAACTGCTGATAGATCACGCCCACCGAACCCGGCATGAACGCCATCGGCAGGAAAACCGCCACCAGCACCAGGGTGATACCGACAATCGCCCCGGTAATCTGGCCCATGGCCTTGCGGGTGGCCTCCTTGGGCGACAGGCCCTCGGTGACCATGATCCGCTCGACGTTCTCTACCACCACAATCGCATCGTCCACCAAAATGCCGATGGCCAATACCATGCCGAACATGGTCAGCACGTTGATCGAGAAACCCAGCAACAGCATCGTCGCAAAGGTGCCCATCAGCGCGATGGGCACTACCAGCGTCGGGATCAATGTGTAGCGGATGTTTTGCAGGAACAGGAACATCACCGCAAACACCAGCAACATCGCTTCGCCCAGGGTGTACACCACCTTGGTGATCGAGACCTTCACGAATGGCGAAGTGTCGTAAGGGATCTTGTATTCGACGTTGGCCGGGAAGTAGCGCGCCAGTTCGTCCATCTTCGCCCGCACCAGGGTCGCGGTGCTCAAGGCGTTGGCGCCCGGTGACAGCTGCACGCTGACGGCGGTGGACGGCTTGCCGTTCAGGCGGGTGGAGAACTGGTATTCCTGGCTGCCGATTTCCACCCGCGCCACGTCACCGACGCGCACGGTGGAACCGTCCGGGTTGGCCTTGAGCACGATGTCGGCAAATTCGGCCGGGGTCGACAGTTGGCCTTTCACCAGGATCGACGCGGTGATCTCCTGGGTCTTGGTGCCCGGCAAATCGCCGATGCTGCCGGCCGACACTTGGGCGTTCTGCGCCGCAATCGCCGCGTTGACGTCGGCCGGGGTCAGGTTGAAGCCGATCAGCTTCTGCGGGTCGATCCAGATGCGCATTGCGCGTTCGGCGCCGTACAGCTGGGCCTTGCCCACACCGTCCAGGCGCTTGAGTTCGTTCATCACGTTGCGCGCCAGGTAATCGCTGAGCGCCACGTCATCGAGCTTGCCGTCACTGGAGGTCAGGGTCACCAGCAGCAGGAAGCCGGCGGAGACTTTCTCCACCTGCAAGCCTTGCTGCGTCACGGCTTGGGGCAGGCGCGGCTCCACCGCCTTGAGGCGGTTTTGCACATCGACCTGGGCCATTTCCGGGTCAGTGCCCGGCTGGAAGGTGGCGGTGATGGTGGCCGAACCGAGGCTGCTCTGGGATTCGAAATACAGCAGGTGATCGGCGCCGTTAAGCTCCTGCTCGATCAGGCTGACCACGCTTTCGTCCAGGGTTTGCGCGGAGGCACCCGGGTACACCGCATAGATCTCGACTTTTGGCGGCGCGACGTTGGGGTACTGCGCGACTGGCAACTGCGGGATGGCGAGGGCGCCGGCCAGCAGGATAAACAGGGCGACCACCCAGGCGAAGATCGGGCGGTCAATAAAGAACTGCGGCATGTTTAACGATCCTTATTGGCCGGATGCCTGGGCGATGGGCGCGGGGCTGTCGTCGACCTGGACTTTCTCGCCAGGGCGGGCGTGTTGCAGGCCTTCGACGACGATACGGTCACCGGCCTTCAGGCCGCGGGTCACCACCCAGCGGTCATCGACCACCGAACCCAGTTCTACCGGCTGCTGGCTCACGGTTTGCTCGGCGTCCAGCAGCAACACCATCGGGATCCCGGCGCTGTCGCGGGTGATCGCCCGTTGCGGCACGCTGATGCCTTGCTGGTCGACGGCTTGCTCCAGGCGCACGCGGATAAAGCTGCCGGGCAGCAGGTCGAGATCCGGGTTGGGGAACTCGCTGCGCAAGATGATCTGCCCGGTGCCCGGGTCGACGCTGATCTCGGCGAACAGCAACTTGCCCGGCAGCGGATACAGGCTGCCGTCATCCTGGATCAGCGTGGCCTTGGCCTGGTCCTGGCCGACTTGCTTCAAGTGCCCGGCGCGAAAGGCCCGGCGCAGGTCGTTCAGCTCGCGGGTGGATTGGGTCAGGTCGGCGTGGATCGGGTCCAGTTGCTGGATCAGCGCCATCGGTGTGGCTTCGTTCTGGCCCACCAGCGCACCTTCGGTCACCAGCGCACGGCCAATCCGACCGGAAATCGGCGCAGTCACGGTGGCATAACCCAGGTTCAATTTGGCGCGCTGCACGGCGGCCTGGTTGGCGGCCACATCGGCGGCGGTTTGCCTGGCGGCGGCGCGGGCGTTGTCGTATTCCTGGCCGCTGATGGCGTTGCCTTCCACCAGTTGGCTGTAGCGCTGCTCTTGCAGGCGCGCCTGGAATGCATTGGCCTCGGCCTTGTGCAGGCTGGCCTGGGCGCTGTCGAGGTCGGCCTTGAACGGCGCCGGGTCAATCCGGAACAGCACATCGCCCTGTTTGACGTCATGGCCTTCCTTGAACACCCGTTGCAACACCACGCCGGCCACCCGGGCGCGCACTTCGGCGATGCGTGGCGCGGCAATCCGTCCGCTCAACTCGCTGGTGATGGACAGGGGCTTGGCTTCCAGGGTTTCGATCCGCACCTTGGCCAGCGGCGCCTCGGCGGCGTCGTCCGCCGACTTGCCACACGCGCTCAACGCCAGTGTCAGGGCCAACAGGCAAAACGGCGCAAACAGATTCTTCGACATGCTCATATCCCAATATTGACTGGCGCATCCTACGGGCGCCCCCGCCACAGTGCTGTGAAGCTCTGTAGGTGGTGTGTGAAGAAATGTAAGGTGCAGCCCACAGATGCACGCGGGCGTATATCCTTCATAACCGCCGAACCTTACACGATCTTCCTGACACCGAAGATCAAATGTGGGAGCGGGCTTGCTCGCGAAGGCGGTGTGTCAGTCGCCGTGTGCGTTAACTGAAACACCGCTTTCGCGAGCAAACCCGCTCCCACATTGGATTTGCGTACTACTCAGAAATTGTATTATTTGGAAATACCATGCCCAACATTCTTCTGGTGGAAGACGACGCCGCGCTCTCCGAATTGATCGCCAGTTACCTGGAACGCAACGGCTATCACGTCAGTGTGCTCAGCCGTGGCGACCACGTGCGTGAGCGTGCGCGGCTCAACCCACCGGACCTGGTGATTCTCGACCTGATGCTGCCGGGCCTCGACGGCCTGCAGGTCTGCCGGTTGCTGCGGGCCGACTCGGCCACGCTGCCGATCCTGATGCTCACCGCCCGCGACGACAGCCATGACCAGGTGTTGGGCCTGGAAATGGGCGCCGACGACTACGTCACCAAACCCTGCGAGCCGCGGGTATTGCTGGCGCGGGTGCGAACCTTGCTGCGCCGCAGCAGCCTCACCGAACCCCAGGTGGCCAACGACCAGATCCTGATGGGCAACCTGTGCATCGACCTGTCGGAACGCACCGTGACCTGGCGCGGCCAGCCGGTTGAGCTGTCCAGCGGTGAATACAACTTGCTGGTGGTGCTGGCCCGACACGCCGGCGAAGTGCTCAGCCGCGACCAGATCCTGCAACGCCTGCGCGGCATCGAGTTCAACGGCACGGACCGTTCGGTGGACGTGGCGATTTCCAAGCTGCGGCGCAAGTTCGACGACCACGCGGGCGAGGCGCGCAAGATCAAGACGGTGTGGGGCAAGGGCTACCTGTTCAGCCGTTCCGAGTGGGAATGCTGAGCCATGTTTCGCGTCCTGATTCGGCTGTACCTGATCACCATCGTCACCTTCGCCGCCGCGATCTACCTGGTGCCCCGGGCGGTGATCCAGCTGTTTGAACACCGTTACATGAACTACAACATCGAGCAGTCCCGAGGCATGCAGAGCCTGATCGTCAAGGAGTACCGACGGGTGCCGATGGAGCAGTGGGCCAATATCACCGTGCGCCTGTCGGCGGATTTCGCGCCGCTGAAGGTGCAACTGCTGCGTATCCAGGACGCCAGCTACACCCCTGAAGAACAGCGCCTGCTGGAAAAAGACCAGATGGTGATTCGCCTGGGCGAGTGGGGCTGGGCGGACGACGTCAGCTCGGCCCTGGACGACCAGTTGGTGGTCAAGGTCTCGGTACCGCCGGACCCGCTGGACATGAACCTGCTGTACTGGAGCATGAACGTGCTGATCGGCGCGGCGCTGCTGGCATGCCTGCTGTTCTGGCTGCGGCCCCACTGGCGTGACCTGGAACGCCTGAAAAGCACCGCCGCGCAACTCGGCCAGGGCAACCTTGCGGCCCGCACAAAAATCCCGCCCAGCTCCAACATCGGCAGCCTGGCGGCGGTGTTCGACACCATGGCCAACGACATCGAACAGCTGCTCAACCAGCAACGCGACTTGCTCAATGCCGTCTCCCATGAACTGCGTACGCCGCTGACGCGCCTGGACTTCGGCCTGGCCCTGGCGCTGTCCGACGACCTCCCGGCGGCCAGCCGTGAGCGGCTGCAAGGGTTGGTGGCGCACATTCGCGAGCTGGATGAGCTGGTGCTGGAGCTGCTCTCCTACAGCCGTTTGCAAAACCCGGCGCAAACACCCGAGCGGGTGGAAGTGGTGCTGGATGAGTTCATCGACAGCATCCTGGGCAGCGTCGACGACGAACTGGAAAACCCCGATATCGTGATGGACGTGGTGCTGGACTGCGCCGTGGAACGCTTCACCCTGGACCCGCGCCTGACCGCCCGGGCCCTGCAAAACCTGCTGCGCAACGCCATGCGGTATTGCGAGCGGCGAATTCAGGTGGGGGTGAAGGTGTGTCCCAGGGGGTGCGAGATTTGCGTGGATGATGACGGTATTGGCATTCCGGTTGACCAGCGGGAGCGGATTTTCGAGCCGTTCTACCGGCTGGATCGCAGCCGGGATCGAGCCACTGGCGGTTTTGGCCTGGGATTGGCCATCAGCCGGCGGGCGCTGGAGGCGCAGGGCGGAACATTGACGGCCCAGGCTTCGCCATTGGGTGGTGCACGCTTCCGGCTCTGGCTGCCGAGTTAAAGAACACCACAAAACCATTGTGGGAGCTGGCTTGCCTGCGATGGCGGTGGGTCAGCTTGCATCTTTGCTAACTGATACACCGCCATCGCAGGCAAGCCAGCTCCCACATTTGATCTTCATTGTTCTTCAGTCCCGAATTTGGCGTTTGCACAGCCTTACCACCTCACGCGGTGCCTTGTTATAGTTCGGCCCCTATTCCAGCCGCCAGTCAAGGATCACTGCCATGTCCGAATACCAAGCCTTTGTCGTCGAACTCAGCGGCAACGTCGCCCATGTGCAGCTCAATCGCCCGGAAAAGATCAACGCGATGAACGCGGCGTTCTGGACCGAGATCATCGACATCTTCCAATGGGTCGAAGACACCGACGCGGTGCGTGCCGTAGTCATCAGCGGCGCCGGCAAGCATTTCTCCTCCGGCATCGACCTGATGATGCTGGCCTCGGTCGCCAACGAGTTCGGCAAGGACGTGGGCCGCAACGCGCGCCTGCTGCGGCGCAAGATCCTCGAACTGCAAGCTTCCTTCAACGCCGTCGACAACTGCCGCAAGCCGGTACTCGCGGCGATCCATGGCTACTGCATCGGCGGCGCCATCGACCTGATCAGCGCCTGTGACATGCGCTACGCCGCCGAAGATGCGCAATTCTCCATCAAGGAAATCGACATCGGCATGGCCGCCGACGTCGGCACCCTGCAACGCCTGCCGCGCATCGTCGGCGATGGCATGCTGCGCGAGCTGGCCTACACCGGCCGCCAGTTCGGCGCCGAAGAGGCCCGCAGCATCGGCCTGGTGAATCGGGTGTACAGCGATCACCAGAGCCTGCTGGCCGGCGTGCTGGAAATCGCCCGGGAAATAGCCGCCAAATCACCGATCGCGGTCACCGGCACCAAGGCGATGATCAGCTACATGCGTGACCACACGATCAATGACGGTTTGGAATACGTTGCCACCTGGAACTCAGCTATGTTGCAATCCAACGACCTGCGCGTGGCCATCGCGGCCCATATGAGCAAGCAGAAACCCGACTTCGTGGATTGACTGAACATGACCCCAGGCTGGATTACCACAATGCTGCTGGACAATGACGCCCCGGGCGGCTGGGCCGTGGCCCGCAGCCGTGAAGGCTTTTTACACGACCAGAACGGCCCGCTGTTTCCCCGGGAATGGCTCAAGCGCCAGGACCTCTCGGTGTTCGCCGAGCATGGCATCGGCCACCTGGACGGCGAGCCGGTGTACCTGCTGGAACTCAACAGCCCCGCCGACGTGCCGGGCTGCGGCTGGCAGGGCCTGCGGGCATTCATGCTGCAGGGCGATCACACGCTGTACAAAGTCCTGGGCTACGCCGCGCAAATCGGCACCTGGGCCCGGGAGCATCGTTTTTGCGGCAGTTGCGGCCAGGCGATGGTGCAGGTGCCACGGGAGCGCGCGATGTTCTGCCAGGCCTGTGACCTGCGCAGCTACCCGCGGATCTCGCCGAGCATGATCGTGTTGGTGACCCGTGGCGACGAGATCCTGCTGGCCCGTTCGCCGCGCTTTGTCACGGGTGTCTACAGCACCCTGGCGGGGTTTGCCGAGCCGGGCGAGTCGGCCGAGGACTGCCTGATTCGCGAAGTGCGTGAAGAAGTGCAGGTGGAGGTCAAGAACATCCAGTACATGGGCAGCCAGTGCTGGCCGTTCCCGCACTCGATGATGCTGGGCTTTCACGCCGAGTACGCCGGCGGCGACATTGTGCCCCAGGCTGACGAGATCGAAGACGCGCAGTGGTTCAACATCCATGAACTGCCGCCGTTGCCGGCGTCGCGCTCGATTGCGCGCTACCTGATCGACCTCTACCTGGCTCGTCGCCTAGGTCACGCTGAACCAGTGCTGCCAGGCTAGGCGCACCGTCAGGCCGAGCACCACGGTGATGAACACCGGGCGAATGAACTTGGCGCCGCCGCTGATGGCGCTGCGTGCGCCAAAAAACGCGCCGCACATCACCGACACGCCCATGCACAGGCCGACAATCCAGTCTACCGAGCCATTGAAAATGAACACCGTCAGCGCCGCCGCGTTGCTGACGAAGTTCATGCTGCGCGCCACGCCGCTGGCCTTTACCAGGTCGATGGGGTGCAACAGCATGGTACTCACGGTCCAGAAGGCCCCGGTGCCCGGGCCGGCGACGCCGTCGTAGAAACCCAGGCCAAAGCCCTGGGTGGACTGCCATTTCTTCTTGATCGGTGCGTCGTTGTCCAGCGCCGCCTTGGGCGTGCCGCCGAACAGCAAATACAAACCGCAGCCGAACACAATCACCGGGAGCATCTTGTTCAGGGTTTCTGCCGGCAGGTAATGGGCCACGACCGCGCCGGTGAGTGCACCGACCAGGGTGCCGACGATGGCGTGCACCCACTGGCGCGGATGAAACAGCTTGCGCCGGTAGAAGGTAAAGCTGGCAGTGGCCGAGCCGAAGGTGGAACTGAGCTTGTTGGTGCCCAGCACCAGGTGGGGCGGCATGCCGGCGGTCAGCAGGGCGGGCGTGGTGAGCAGGCCGCCACCGCCGGCGATGGCGTCGATGAAACCGGCGATAAAGGCAACCACGGCGAGGATCGCCAGGGTGGTGAGGTCAACGCTGAGTTCGAAGGGCATGGGCAAGACTTAGTCGGCAGGGCGCAGCAAGGGCTGCGCGAAAGGCCGGTATCTTACCCATAACCCTGGGTCGAGGCGATCCAAATGTGGGAGCGGGCTTGCTCGCGAATGCGCAGTGTCAGTCACCGGATAGAGTGGCTGATCCACCGCATTCGCGAGCAAGCCCGCTCCCACATTTCAACCGTGCCCGCTTGGCTATTTATGTGTTTCGACCCACTCCAGTGCGGTCCGCCAGATGCAGATCCCCAGGAAGTACGCCGACATCAGCAACCACAGGCCCAGGGTCAGGCGATTGGTGTACGGGAAGTCGATCACCAGCAGCAGGCTGCACAGCAACCAGATGGTGGTCACGGCAATATTGATCGGCATGAAGCGCTTGACCCGGAACGGGTGCAGGAACTTCATCGGCGTCACGGTCAGCAACGCCAGGCCGATCACGGTGAGCAAGGTGACCCAGGCTTCCGGCTGGATGATATAGACGCACAGCGCCACCACGTTCCATGCGGCGGGGAAGCCGACGAAGTAGTTGTCCTTGCTCTTCATGTTGACGTTGCAGAAGCAGAACAGCGACGACACCAGAATCACCGACACCGTAAACAACGGGGTGAAGTCCGGCAGGGCGATATAGCGATAGATAAACAGCGCCGGAATAAACACGTACGTCAGGTAATCAATCACCAGGTCCAATACCGAGCCATCGAAGCTTGGCAGCACTGTTTGCACATTCACCCGTCGCGCGAGAGAGCCGTCGACCCCATCGACGATCAAGGCCAGGCCCAGCCACAGCAGGCAAGCCTTGGGCTGGTTGTCGAGCAGTGCCAGGGTGGCCAGGAAGGCCAGCACCACGCCGGTGGCGGTAAAACCATGGGCGCCCCAGGCCTTGAGACGGGCTACATGCAGGGTCGATATCACAGGGGCGTTCTCCAAAAGGTGAAACAGGGCAGCCGACGGGGTAGCACCGTCGAATCTGGCCAGAGTGTGCAGGTATCGACCGGGAAGGGTGGGATAAGGTTCACCACCCGGCGTAGGTTAAGCGTAGCAAGCGCAGGACGTTTCGGCATCAGCCTTGGCGAAACACCAGTGCCTTTAATC
Source organism: Pseudomonas sp. C6002 (assembly GCF_013385805.1). Classification (NCBI taxonomy): domain Bacteria; kingdom Pseudomonadati; phylum Pseudomonadota; class Gammaproteobacteria; order Pseudomonadales; family Pseudomonadaceae; genus Pseudomonas; species Pseudomonas sp. C6002. The sequence continues at coordinate 37,796 of NZ_JACAPH010000005.1, forward strand.
CGCTTTGCGGGTCGATATCGGGGAATTCCGGCGGGTTTTCCAGCCGCTGGTCAAAGCGCAGGCCAGGCGCTTCGCGGGTTACGCCGTCGATCAGGAAGTCTTCGCCGAGCGCCGGGTCGTTCATGCACGCCAGCACCGTCCCCTGGGCCGTGAGCAAATCCGGCAGGCGACGCAGCACCCGCTGGTAGTCCTTGGTCAAAAGGAAACTGCCTTTCTGGAACGAGGGCGGGTCGATGATCACCAGGTCGTACGGGCCGCTGTTGGTGACCTTGGCCCACGACTTGAACAGGTCGTGGCCGAGGAACGTCACCTTGCTCAGGTCGTGGCCGTTCAGGCGGTGATTGTCACGACCACGGCTCAGGGCGCCTCGGGCCATGTCCAGGTTCACCACATGCTCGGCGCCGCCTTCGATGGCCGCCACGGAGAAACCACAGGTGTAGGCGAACAGGTTCAGCACCCGCAGGCCATGAGCCTGTTCGCGTACCCAGTTGCGGCCGTAACGCATGTCGAGGAACAGCCCACTGTTCTGCTTTTTGCCCAGGTCGATCAGGTAGCGCAGGCCGCCTTCGGTGATGGTCAGTTCGTCGACCACCTCGCCCAGCAGCCATTCGGTGGTGCTTTGCGGCAGGTAGCGGTGTTGCAGCGCCACGGTATGGGCGCCGAATGACCGCCAGTCGATCTGCACCAGCATCTGCTTCAAGGCCTCAAGCTCCGCGGCTTCAGGCTCCTTGAACAGCGAGACCAGCACCACGCCTTGCAGCCAGTCCACCGTCAGTTGCTCCAGGCCCGGCCAGCAGCGGCCACGCCCGTGAAACAGGCGCCGGGTCTCGGCGGGGACGGTTTGCAGGGCATTCAGCAAATGGGTGTGCAGGGTGGCGAGTGCGTCTGGGTTCATCGGGCAACGTCGGTCATTGAGCGGGCGGCATTTTAAACACAATTGCGGGGTGTTCGGGAGTTGAAGCACAACGTGCTTTGAATTTGCTGATTGGCAGTGATTTATGCTCAAAAGTCCCTGAGAGGCGGCGCACAACAGTCAAAAAATCCCTTGGCACCGACATAAACTGGAAAAAAAGCCCGGAGGTGCCCATGAACGGTTTCGCGAGTGCAGTGAGTCAGACAGCGATGGACCAGGAAGAACTGTCCGAATGGCGCGATGCCCTGGCCTCCCTGGTGGCCAACGCCGGCGCGGCGCGCGCACGGGAGATCCTCGACATGCTGGCGGATGCCGGCGGCGCGCCGCACATCGCCTGGAAACCCCGGCATGGCACGCCCTACATCAATAGCATCGCCGTGGAGCAGCAACCGCCGTTTCCCGGCGACCTGGCCACCGAAGAACGCTTGGCCTCAGTGGTGCGCTGGAACGCCCTGGCCATGGTAGTGCGCGCCAACCAGGCCTATGGCGAACTGGGCGGGCATATCGCCAGCTACGCCAGCGCGGCGGATTTGTTCGAGGTGGGCTTCAACCACTTTTTCCGTGCCCGCAACGACAGTTTTGGCGGCGACCTGGTGTTCTACCAGCCGCATTCCGCCCCCGGCATCTATGCTCGCGCCTTCCTTGAAGGGCGCCTGAGCGAGGCCGACCTGGCCCACTATCGCCAGGAAATCGGTGCCGGCAAGGCGGGTGCCCAAGGTTTGTCCAGCTATCCCCATCCGTGGTTGATGCCGGACTTCTGGCAATTTCCCACCGGGTCCATGGGCATTGGCCCCATCAGCTCGATTTTCCAGGCGCGGTTCATGCGCTACCTGCAACACCGCGGCTTGCAGGACACCACCGACCGCCACGTATGGGGCGTATTCGGCGACGGCGAGATGGACGAACCGGAAAGCATGTCGGCCCTGACCCTGGCCGCCCGTGAAGGCCTGGACAACCTGACCTGGGTGGTCAACTGCAACCTGCAACGGCTCGACGGCCCGGTGCGTGGCAACGGGCGAATTATCGACGAGCTGGAGGCGTTGTTCGCCGGTGCCGGCTGGAACGTGATCAAGCTGGTCTGGGGCTCGGACTGGGACGCCTTGCTGGCCAAGGACACCGACGGCGAGCTGGCGCGCACCCTGTCGCAGACGGTGGACGGACAATTCCAGACCTTCGCCGCCAAGGACGGCGCCTATAACCGCGAACATTTCTTCGGCCAGAGCGAGGCGCTGTCCAAACTGGTCGAGGGCCTGAGCGACGAGCAGATCGACCGGCTCAAGCGTGGCGGCCATGACATGGTCAAGATCCACGCGGCCTATCACGCGGCGCGCCGGGTCGCCGGCAAACCCACGGTGATCCTGGCCCAGACCAAAAAGGGCTTTGGCATGGGCGAGGCCGGGCAGGGCAAGATGACCACCCACCAGCAGAAGAAGCTCGACCGCGAGGCCTTGATCGCCTTCCGCAATCGCTTCCAGTTGCCGCTGTCGGATGAACAGGCCGAATCCCTGAGCTTCTACAAGCCCGCTGAAGACAGCCTCGAAATGCGCTACTTGCACCAACGCCGCGCCACCCTCGGCGGGTATGTGCCGAGCCGTGGCCAGCAGGCACCCACCGTGAGTGTCCCGCCGGTGTCGGGCTACGGCGCGTTTGCCACCCAGGCGGAGGGCAAGGAAATGTCCACCACCATGGCCTTTGTGCGCATGCTCACCAATCTGCTCAAGGACAAGGCCCTCGGCCCGCGCATCGTGCCCATCGTCGCCGACGAAGCGCGCACCTTCGGCATGGCCAACCTGTTCAAGCAGATCGGCATCTATTCCAGCGTCGGCCAGCGCTACGAGCCCGAAGACATCGGCTCGATCCTCAGCTACCGCGAAGCCACCGACGGGCAGATCCTTGAAGAAGGCATCAGCGAAGCCAGTGCCATCAGTTCCTGGGTCGCGGCGGCCACCAGTTATTCGGTGCATGGCCTGCGGATGCTGCCGTTTTACATCTACTACTCGATGTTCGGTTTCCAGCGCGTGGGGGACCTCATCTGGGCCGCCGCCGACCAGCGTGCCCGAGGTTTTCTGCTGGGCGCCACTGCCGGGCGCACCACCCTGGGTGGCGAAGGCTTGCAGCACCAGGACGGCAGCAGCCACCTGATGGCCGCCACCGTGCCCAATTGCCGTGCCTACGACCCGGCGTTTGCCGGCGAGTTTGCGGTGATCCTCGACCATGGCATGCGCCAGATGCTGGAGCACGATGTGGACGAGTTCTACTACGTGACCCTGATGAACGAAAACTACCCGCAGCCGAGCCTGCCGGAAGGCGTCGAAGCCGCGATCATCAAAGGCATGTACCGGCTGAGCGGGCAGCCTGGCGGCATGGTCCGGTTGCTCGGCTCCGGCACGCTGGTGCGCGAAGCCCAGGCAGCGGCGCAATTGTTGGCGGAAGATTGGCAGGTTGACGCTGAAGTGTTCAGTGTCACCAGCTTCAGCGAACTGGCCCGGGACGCCCGTGACGTGGAACGCTGGAACCGCCTGCATCCGCAACAGCCGGCGCGGCGCAGCCACCTGGCGGAGTGTTTGCCCAAGGGCGCGCCGGTGGTGGCGGTGTCTGACTATGTAAGGGCGGTGCCGCAGATGATTGGGTCGTACGTGGATTCGGCTTACACCGTGCTGGGGACGGATGGCTTTGGTCGCAGCGATACCCGGGCGGCGTTGCGGGATTTCTTCGAGGTGGACCGGTATCACATTGTGCTGGCGGCGCTGACGGCGTTAGTGGAGCAGGGGAGTCTGGACAGGCAGGTTTGCCAGCAGGCGATAAAGCGTTATGGGGTGCAGACCGATCGCGAGCCGTCCTGGACCTCCTGAGCGACAAAGATCTAAATGTGGGAGCGGGCTTGCTCGCGAATGCGGTGTGTCAGTCAATATATCCGGCAACTGATACACCGCTTTCGCGAGCAAGCCCGCTCCCACACTGGTTCTGTGTGTTTGTCTAAATACTGGCTATCAACGGCGCCCCAAACGATTCCCGCAGAAACCCCGGCGCGATATACCGCTCGTAATGCGCCTCGGACAACAGGAAAAACTCCCGGTCAATCGCATCCCGCAAATCTGCCAGATTGCGCTCGCGAAACTCCGGCAACAGCGCCAACCCATACGCATCCAACTTCGAAATCACCCGCGCGCCCCGGGCAATCAACTGGTACGCCCAGCAATACGGCGACTGGTGGGGCACAAAGCGAATCTTGCGGTCTTCCAGTTGCTGGCGCAGGCGCTGCGGGTCCAGGACCTGCAGCTTGCCGGTCATCACCTGCACCAGCAGTTGTTCCAGGCGCAGCCACACCGCCTGTTTCTCCTCGGCGTTGTAGCCGTTCCACTGAATCACCTCATGGTGATAACGCTTGCAGCCCCGGCATACCAGGTCTCCGTAAACGGTGGAGCACAGGCCGACGCAGGGTGTCTTGATGGTTTGATTGGGCATAAAAAAACATCGACAGGTGAAACAACACGGCCCCCGAAGGGGCCGCTTTAAATCAATCCCAGCTCAGCGCGCCACCAGTCTGATACTCGATCA
>NZ_JACAPH010000050.1:0-1506 GCF_013385805.1 Pseudomonas sp. C6002
AAGTTCAGCCAGTGAGCGGCCATACGCTGTGCAGTGCTTGCGTCGAACAGGTCGGTGGCGTAAGTGAGGGTTGCACTGAGCTCGCCGTCGGCGTCCAGGGTGTCGAGGGTCAAGTCGAACTGGGCGGTACGGCTTTCCCACTCCTGGGCCTTGATCACCAGCCCCGGCAGTTGCGGGATGGCTTGGCGGCCGGCGCTCTGGTGGTTGTACAACACCTGGAACAACGGGCTATGGCTCAGGTTGCGCTCAGGGCGCAAGGCTTCGACCAATTGCTCGAACGGTAGGTCCTGATGCGCCTCGGCGCCCAGTGCCGCCGTCTTGACCTGTTGCAGCAGTTCGCTGAAACGCTGCTGCGGATCGACTTCAGCCTTGAGCACCTGGGTATTGACGAAGAACCCGATCAGGCCTTCGGTCTCGACCCGGTTGCGGTTGGCAATCGGTACGCCCACGCGGATGTCCGACTGGCCGCTGTAACGGTGCAGCAGGCCCTGGAACGAAGCCAGCAACAGCATGAACAGGCTGCAACCTTCACCCAGCGCCAGTTGCCGCAGCTGTTGGCCCAATGCCTGCGGTAACTGGACGGCCAGACGGGCGCCGGCAAAGCTCTGGCGTGCCGGTCGCGGACGGTCCGCAGGCAGCTCCAGCAATGGCTGTTCAGCGCCGAGGACGTTGGTCCAGTAAGCCAGCTGCCGCTCACGCTCACCGGCGTCCATCCATTGGCGTTGCCACACCGCGTAATCGGCATACTGGATCGGTAACTCCACCGGTTCAACCGATCCACCCTGGCTATAGGCGGCATAACGCTCAATCAGTTCCTGCACCAGCACTTGCATCGACCAGCCATCGGAGACGATGTGATGCTGGGTCAGCACCAGCACCTGTTCATCGGCGGCCACCTGCAGCAGCCCGACCCGCAGCAGCGGACCGTTCTGCAGGTCGAACGGCCGGCTGATCTGATCGCGAACAAACGCCTGGATCTGCTCGGCCTGGTTGGCCGAGGTCAGGTCGAGAAACTGCGGCGTCAGCAGCGGACCGGACTCGGCATGGATAACCTGGAACGCACGCTCGTCCTTCTGGACAAAGGTCGTGCGCAAACTCTCGTGACGCTGCACCAGTGCGCTTAAGCTGCGTTGCAACGCCTTCAAATCCAGGTGGCCATGAATCCGTAGCGCCGCAGGGATGTGGTACGCCGCACTGGAGGGTTCCATTTGCCAAAGGAACCACTGGCGTTGCTGGGCGTAGGACAGGGGCAACGGTTGATCACGCGGCACCCTTGGAATGCGCGCAGGCATCGCCGCCTGGATTGGCTCAAGCGCAGCCACGCAAGCCTTGAGGCTGGCATTTTCGAACAGCTTGCGCAGTTGCAGGTTCATGCCGAGGTGTTGGCGGATGCGCGACACCATCTGCGTAGCCAGCAATGAATGGCCACCCAGTTCGAAGAAGTTGTCGGTGAGACCAACCCGCTCCAGTTTCAGCACGTCTTCCCAGACGGTTGCGATTTGCTGT
>NZ_JACAPH010000051.1:0-11990 GCF_013385805.1 Pseudomonas sp. C6002
CGACAGGCGGGGCAGAGCCCTAGTGAGATGGTCAGCCCGGCACGGTCCCCTTGGGACATCCCACCCGACAAGCGATCTCACTGCCACCCGCTGGTGCATGCTCTTGATTGCATGCAGCTTTTTGTAGCGAGGAAGCTCGCTCCCGTTGGCCCGCATGACAGGCCAGGCAGCCTAATCAATAGCAAGCTAGCTAATTGGCGCATTAATTGCCTTGAAATATGGCAATTAGACATCACTCCCGGAGTCCGCCATGAGCAGCCTGTCGAGCAGCACGATGCAGTTATCTTCCGCCGAGAAAAGCTGGCTGCCCTGGTGGGGCAAGACCGGCAAGTTCGCCATGGGCTGGTCCTGCCACCTCAACCGCGCGGTGTACCCGGTGATGGAGCAAACCTTCGAGGCCATTGCCGAAACCCGGGTCAAACTCCTGCAAACCTGGACCCGCGAACAGTGGGAACACCTCAACGAACTGGCCACGACACTGGCCCGCGATTCCGTGCTCACCGACAACAGCCTGCTGCTGGAAAAACTGCACCAGGCCGGGGATTTCTCCGAGCTGTTTATCGTCGACCCAAAGGGCGAATTACTGGCGAGTACCTGGAGCCAGGCCAGTCACCGCGCGCTCAATCAACAAGCCCTGGCCGCCGGGCTCAAGGCGCCATTCCTCCACGGTCCCTACAGCGACCCGCTGACCTTGCAGATCGGCCCTTCGTCTTCGCGCTTCCATGACGAAGTAACCCTGATGTTCTACCAACCATTGACCCGCGAGGGCAGGGTGGTCGGCTGCCTCTGCGGTCGGGTGCCCAACGACATACTCGGGGATTTGATCCAGCGCGAGGCCGGGCATATCTTCCCCGAGTCCGGCGATAACTACCTGTTCATGGTGCAATCGCGCTTCGACCCGGCGCTGCAGCCGGGCATTGCGCTGTCCCGGTCACGCTTCGAGGACGGCACCTTCACCCACGGCGAAAATCTCAAGAGCGGCGTGCACACACCCTGGAAAACCGTACAGATCCAGCGCCATACCGAACTGGAATTGCGGTTTATCGACCCCGCCACCCAACAACTGCACCCCGGCGTGCGGGAAACCATCCGCAAGGGCTCGAACCTGTTTGTCACCTATCCCGGCTATTCCGACTACCGTCACATCCCGGTGGTGGGCAAGGGCGTGACCTTCGAACTGCCGGGCTCGCCGGATCGCTGGGGCATGATGTGCGAGGCCGACCTGGAAGAGGTCTACCGCCGGCGCTCCCTGAGCCACGGCTTGATGAAGCCCTATCTGGCGACCATGGCCGGCCTGTTTGCCTGCAACTTCCTGGTCCGTCACTACAGTGGTTTGCCCGCCGCCTGGACCGATGCGTGCGAGGTGCTGAGCATGGTGGTCGCGGCCTTGCTGTTCAGCCGCCTGGGCCCCAGGCGCCTGGCCGCACGCCTGAATGAAATGACCGAGGTCATCCGCACCATTGCCGAAGGCGAGGGCAACCTGCGCCAACGCCTGGACAGCGGGCGCATGGTCAACGACGAAACCGGCGACATGAGTCGCTGGATCAACAGCTTCATCGACCGCCTGGATTCGGTGGTCGGCCAGGTGGTCAAGGCCAGCCACAGCGTTGGCAACACCAACCAATTGATGCTCGGCCGCAGCGAGGCGGCCGGGTTGATGTCCCATGAAGTGGCCGACGCCACCCACCGCATGATGATCATCGTTGAAGAGCAACTGGGAGAAATCCAGCAAGCCTCGGTGAGCGCCGAGCAAATGAAGCAGGCCATGGACGAGGTGGTCAGCCGGGCCCGCGAGCAATTCCTCGCGGTACAGGTCGGCACCCAGTCGATTCGCGATGTGGTGCAGCGCTCCTCGGAAAGCGTGCAACTGCTGGACAGCCGCATGGCACAGATCAGCAACATCACCGGGTTGATCAGCGACATCACCAACCAGACCAACCTGCTGGCCCTGAATGCGGCCATCGAAGCGGCGCGGGCGGGCGAGCATGGCCGCGGTTTTGCGGTGGTGGCCGACGAAGTCCGCACCCTGGCGTCACGCACTTCCAAGGCAGCGGAAGACATTCGCCAGATGGTCGAGGGCCTGCAAGGCGAAACCCGCAAGGCCGTAGGCTTCATGGAAAACGGCGTGACCAACGTCGACAGCAGCCTGCGCCTGGCCGAGGACGCCTCCTCGGAGAACGTGCACCTGCACCAGGCGGTGGAGAGCATGTTCAGCATCATCCAGCAGCTCAACGCCCGCAGCCTCGACTATGGCAAGACCATCAAGCAGGTCAGCCACTCTTCGGAGCAAATGCGCCTGACCGTAGGGGTGTTGCAGACCAGCGCGGAAACCGTGCGGGTGAATGCCAACAAGTTGCAGAAGCTGGTGGGGTTGTTTGAAGTCAGTGAGGCTGCGGCCTGACCAGGCTGCGCTTATCCAGCAGCAGGCGCTCCAACTCCTTCATCGGCAAAGGCCGGCTGAACAGATACCCCTGGATCTGATCGCAGCCGGCTTCCCGCAGAAACTCCAGCTGCGCCTGGGTTTCCACGCCTTCGGCCACCACTCGCAGCTTCAGGCTGTGGGCCAGTTCGATGATGGTGCGGGTGATAGCCGCGTCCTGCGGGTTGCTGGTGACTTCGCGGATAAACGCGATATCGATTTTCAGCGTATCAATCGGGAACCGCCGCAGGTAGGCCAGGCTGGAATAGCCGGTGCCGAAGTCGTCGATGGAGATCTTCACCCCCATCGCCCGCAGGCGCTGCAAGCTGGCGATGGTGTGCTGGGTGTTCTCCATCAGCGAGCCTTCGGTCAATTCAACTTCCAGCCAATGCGCTTCCACGCCGGCCTGGGCGAGGGACTGGGCGATATCGGCAATCAGGTCACCCTCGATCAATTGATGCCCCGAAACGTTGACCGATACCTCCACCGCGCCCACCGTGCCGGATTGCCACGCTGCGATCTGGCGGCACACGTTGTCGATCACCCAACGCCCGAGCGTGACGATCAAGCCCTGGCTTTCCAGGATCGGTATGAAGACCGCTGGAGACACCGCACCGTAACCGGGCCGGTCCCAGCGCAGCAGGGCCTCGAGGGCGCACACCTGACCGTTGGCCAGTTCGACCTTGGGTTGGTAATGCAGCACGAATTCTTCGCGCTCGACCGCCAGGCGCAGGGCTTTTTCCAGGTCCAGGCGCGCCAGATCATGCACATTCAACCGCGAGGACTCATTTTGGTGGTGTTGAAGTTGCTGCTCCAACAACTGGCTATGGTTTTTCAACCGATCGCCGTGGGCCTTGAGCCGCAGCAGGTTGCGTACCCGTAGCCACAACTCGACCCGCTCCACCGGCTTGCTGATGAATTCTTCAGCACCGGTTTCCAGGCCACTGAGCCGCGCGCTGGACTCACTCAATGCCGAAAGCATGATGATCGGAATGTTCGCCGTGGCCTGGTTGCCCTTGAGCTGGTTGGCCACTTCATAGCCGTCCATGCCCGGCATCATGATGTCCAGCAGGATCAAGTCCGGCGGCCGCTGCGCCACCAACTGCAAGGCTTCTTCACCACTGGCGGCGCTCACGGTCTGGTAACCCTCGTGGCGCAGCAGGGTTTCCAGCAGCTTGCGCACCTGGATTTCATCATCAACGATCAACAGCGTTGCGGGTTGGCTGGCCATGGAGAGGACTCAAGTCGAGGGAGTAATGTTCTTTTGCAGCAGCGTGTCGATCACCTGGTACAGCTCTTTGTAGCGCAGGGGCTTGATGATGTAGGCATCGCAGCCGGCCCGCAGGGTCTTGTCACGGTCTTCCTTCATGGCCATGGCCGTCAGGGCGATCACCGGGATGTGCGCGGTATGAGGGTCCTGCTTGAGCAGTGACGTGGCTGCCAGGCCGTCCATGCCCGGCAACTGGATGTCCATCAGGATCAATGCCGGTTGTTTTTCCCGGGCCAGGGTCAGCCCGGTCTCGGCATCGGCGGCCCACAACACGCTGTGGCCGGCGTTCACCAGCAACAGGCGGGCGAGGCGCATATTGGCCTCGTTGTCTTCGACGATCAGGATTTCGGCCATGGGGCCTCCGCGTCCGCGGCACGGTGCAGCGGCAGCCACACCACAAACCGCGCGCCTTCGCCTTCGCGGCTGGCCACGGCGACACTGCCGCCGTGCAGGTCGGTGAGTTGCTTGACCATCGCCAAACCCAGGCCCGTGCCTTCGAATTTGCGCGCCAGGCTGCTGTCGATCTGGCTGAAGGCCTTGAACAGCTTGCTCATGTCGTCCCGGGCGATCCCGATGCCGGTGTCGCTCACGCTCAATTCCAGGAACTGTTGATGTTCGCTGGGCTGCAGGGCAAAGCCGTGGGTGGGCCAGTCCCCGGGAATCTGCCCCACTTGCCTACGATTCACCTCGCGCACCGAGAGCGTCACCGAGCCGCCGTGCTCGCTGAACTTCACCGCATTGGCCAGCAGGTTGTAGATGATCTGCTTGGTCTTGCGCAGGTCCAGTTCCAGTGCGCCGAAGTCGTCCGGGCTTTCGAGTTTCAACTGGATGCGCTGCAATGCGGCCTTTTCCCGCACGATCAGCAGGCTGTTGGCCAACAGGCCGGCCAACTCCACGGCTTCCAGTTCCAGGTCCATCATGCCGGCCTCGACCTTGGACAGGTCGAGGATGTCGTTGATCAGCGACAGCAAGTGCTGGCCGCTGGTGAAGATATCGCCGATGTACTCGCGCTGGATATCGCTCATGTCGCCCACCAGGCCGTCCTTGAGCGCCTCGGAAAAACCGATCACCGCATTCAGCGGCGTGCGCAGTTCGTGGGACATGGTGGCGAGGAATTCGGACTTCATGTGGCTGGCGTGTTCCAGCTCCAGGTTCTTCTCTTCCAGGGCGCGCTCAAAGCCTTTGCGTTGCGCCTCTTCCTGCTTGCGCGCGGTGTTGTCGGTGCCGATCAGCAGGTAGCCGATGATCGCGTCGTTGCGGTTGCGCAGGGCGGTCACCGAGACCATGGCCGACAGGCGACTGTTGTCCTTGCGGATATAGGTCAGTTCGTAAATGTCTTCGATGCCCCGGGAGGCCTTGAACACCAGGGCCTCAAAGCCCGGCGTGATCGGTGTGTCCAGTTCCAGGCTGAGGGCAGCGGCGCGGGTGATCAGCTCGGCGGGGTCGGAAATGTCGGCCGGTGTGACGCGGTTCAGCACATCGGCGGCGGCGTAGCCAAGCATGCGTTCGGCGCCGACGTTGAAAATCTGGATTACGCCTTTTTCGTCGGTGGCGATGCTGGAGAAGTAGGCGCTGTTGAAGATCGCATCTTGCAAGGCGCCGGCCTTGAGCAGGGTTTTCTGACGTTTGAATTCGACGATTTTTTCAGCCCGGGATTGCGGCTCCGCCGGGCTGTCGACTGAAGAGTTGTCCATCGTGCAGTGTTCCGTGAACTTCAGGCCCGACGCTGCCAAAGGCGGCGCCGCAGAGCATGCTCACAGAAGATCGCGCAGGCGCGATGAGGAGGAGATGAGGTCTTTGGACGATAGCAGATAAACCGCAACCGACAGGGATCGTAGTGGCCAAACGCGGTGTTATTTTTAAAAAAACACTCAATCGGATAGGTGAAGGTGGAAAAACGGCGGTTTTATCTGCAATTAGTCACTCCAGGTCGCTGGATGAACATTTATTCATCAGGTGAAACGTTTAATCAAACGATAAACGGCTGACGCAAGCGCTTGCGTAAGCAAATGTATCTGATTAGAGTCGGCAGCAATCAGGTCTGCCGATGACTGCCATCGGCAAACGCCCGAACACAACAATAATAAAACCAGGAGCTCAGTCATGAGCCTTGAACCCTTGCTTGAAATGCAGGGCATCAGCAAGACCTTCAACGGCCTGCGGGTGCTCAAGAACGTCAGCCTGAAGGTCTACCCCGGTGAAATCCACGCCCTGATGGGTGAGAACGGCGCCGGCAAATCGACCTTGATGAAGATCCTCTCCGGTGCCTACCAGGCCGATGATGGCGGCACCATCCGCATCGATGGCCTGCCCGTCGCCAGCTACAACCCAGCCTCCGCCAAAGCCCTCGGCATTGCCGTGATCTACCAGGAACTGAGCCTGTGTCCGAACCTCACGGTGGCCGAGAACATTTACCTGGGCCGTGAACTGCGCCGTGGCTGGACCATCGACCGCAAGGGCATGGAAGCCGGGGTGGCCGAGGTGCTGGCAAGGCTCGGTGCGGAGTTCCTGCCCACCACCCGCGTCGCCAGCCTGTCCATCGCCGAGCGCCAACTGGTGGAAATCGCCCGGGCCTTGCATGCCCACGCAAAAATCCTGGTGATGGACGAGCCCACCACGCCGTTGTCCTCCCGGGAGACCGACCGCCTGTTCGCGCTGATCAAACAGCTGCGCAGCCAGGGCTTGGCGATCATCTACATCAGCCACCGCATGGCGGAAATCTACGAGCTGTCGGACCGGGTCTCGGTACTGCGGGACGGCGAGTACGTCGGCGAACTGGCGCGGGACGTGCTGTCGGCCGAAGTGCTGGTGAAGATGATGGTGGGCCGCGACCTGTCAGGTTTCTACAAGAAGGAACATGCGGCCTACGACCCCGGCCAGGTGGTGATGCGCGTGCGTGACATGGCCGACGGCAAGCGCGTGCGCAACTGCAGCTTTGACCTGCACGCCGGTGAAGTGCTGGGCATCGCCGGCCTGGTGGGCGCCGGGCGTACCGAACTGGCACGGCTGATCTTTGCCGCCGACCCACGCACCTCCGGCACCCTGGAGGTGGTCGGCAAAACCGTGACCCAACTGCGCAACCCGGCGGATGCGATTCGTGCCGGTGTCGTCTACCTCACCGAGGACCGCAAGGCCCAGGGTCTGTTTCTCGACATGAGCGTGGCCGACAACATCAACGTCTGTGCGTGTGTGCCGGATGCCCATGCCGGTGGCGTGCTCGACCGTGGCCACGCCGCACAACGCTCACGCGATGCGATCAAGTCCCTGTCGATCCGCGTGGCGTCGGGCAAGGTCAACGTCGGCGTGTTGTCCGGTGGCAACCAGCAGAAAGTGCTGCTGGCACGGCTGCTGGAGGTCAAGCCGCACGTGCTGATCCTCGACGAGCCCACCCGTGGCGTGGACATAGGCTCCAAATCCGAGATCTACCGCATCATCAACCAGTTGGCCAAGGCCGGCGTAGGCATCGTGGTGATCTCCAGCGAACTGCCGGAAATCATCGGCACCTGCGACCGCGTGCTGATCATGCGCGAAGGGCAACTGGTGGCCGAAGTGGGCGGGGCATCGGGGCTGGATATTTCCCAGGAGGCGATCATCGACCTCGCCACCGGCAGCGAACAGGTGGCCGCCCATGGCTAATTCAACGACAAGCGGGAGCAACACCATGACTGTGGCAACGATCGGCAAGGCTGAGCGTATTCGCGAACTGATGCGCACGGTGGGCATGTTGCCGGTGCTGGTGCTGCTGCTGGTGGGTTTTGCCCTGGCCAGCGAAAACTTCATGACGGTGCAGAACCTGTCGATCATCACCCAGCAGGCGTCGGTCAACGTGGTGCTGGCGGCGGGGATGACCTTTGTGATCCTCACGGCGGGCATCGACTTGTCGGTGGGAGCGATTCTTGCGGCTTCGGCTGTGGTTGCGTTGCAAGCCTCGATGTCACCGCAGTTCGGCATGTTCGGGATTGCCGCCGGGGTTGGCTTCGGCCTGTTGCTGGGCCTGGTCAACGGCGGCCTGATCGCCTTCATGCGCCTGCCGCCGTTTATCGTCACCCTCGGTGCGCTGACCGCCATGCGCGGTTTGGCACGCCTGTTGGCCGACGACAAAACCGTGTTCAACCCTGATTTGCCGTTTGCCTTTATTGGCAACGATTCGGTGCTGGGCGTCCCCTGGCTGGTGATCATTGCCGTGGCCGTGATTGCGCTGTCGTGGTTCATCCTGCGGCGCACGGTGATGGGGGTGCAAATCTACTCCGTGGGCGGCAACCCGGAAGCGGCGCGGCTGTCGGGGATCAAGGTGTGGAAGGTCCTGCTGTTCGTCTATGCCATGTCCGGTGCCCTAGCCGGCCTCGGCGCGGTGATGAGCGCGTCACGCCTGTTCGCCGCCAATGGCCTGCAACTGGGGCAATCCTATGAGCTGGATGCGATTGCCGCAGTGATCCTCGGCGGTACCAGTTTTACCGGCGGCGTCGGCACCATCGGCGGCACGCTGATTGGAGCGCTGATCATCGCGGTGTTGACCAACGGCCTGGTGCTGCTGGGCGTCTCGGATATCTGGCAGTACATCATCAAGGGCATCGTGATCATTGGCGCGGTAGCGCTGGATCGCTATCGCCAGTCCGGTGCGCGGACCTGATTTCACTCAAACAACAATCACAAGAGAGTCATCATGAACTTCAAACGCATGTTTCCTGTTGTCGCCTCCCTGGGCGTTGCCGTGTTGATGTCCCAGGCGGTGCAAGCCCATGAACTGAAAGCCATCGGCATCAGCATGGGGTCCCTGGGCAACCCGTATTTCGTGACCTTGGCCGACGGTGCCACGGCGCGGGCCAAGGAGCTGAACCCGGCGGTGAAAGTCACCTCGGTGTCGGCCGACTATGACCTGAGCAAGCAGTTCTCGCAGATCGACAACTTCATCTCGTCCAAGGTCGACCTGATCCTGCTCAACGCCGTCGACCCGTCGGCCATGGCCTCGGCGATCAAGAAAGCCCGCGACGCCGGGATCGTGGTGGTGGCTGTGGACGTCGATGCCAAGGGCGTGAATGCCACGGTGCAGACCGACAACGTCGAGGCCGGCAAGCTCGCCTGCCAGTTCATCGTCGACAAACTGTCGGGCAAGGGCAATGTGATCATTCAGAACGGCCCGCAGGTCACCGCCGTGACCGATCGGGTCAAAGGCTGCAAAGCCGCGCTGGCCAGCGCCCCGGAGATCAAGGTGCTGTCGGACGACCAGGACGGCAAGGGCTCCCGCGAAGGCGGCCTGAACGTGATGCAGGGCTACCTGACACGCTTCCAGAAAATCGACGGCCTGTTCGCGATCAACGACCCGCAAGCCATCGGCAGTGATCTTGCCGCCAAGCAGCTGAAACGCAGCGGCATCATCATCACCTCCGTGGACGGCGCGCCGGATATCGAGAATGCCCTGAAGACCGACACCCTGATCCAGGCCTCCGCCAGCCAGGACCCATGGGCCATGGCCCAGACCGCCGTCAATGTCGGCAATGACATTCTCAATGACAAACAACCCGCCGAAGCGGTTACCCTGCTGGCGCCAAAATTGATCACCCGCGATAACGTCGGTTCCTACAGCGGTTGGTCCAGCAAACATTAAAAGAAACCAGGAGTGAGCACCGTGGCAACCATGGAGGATGTGGCAAGAATTGCAGGGGTGTCGACGTCGACGGTTTCCCACGTCTTGAACGGCACCCGCAAGGTCAGCCCGGACACGGTGCAAGCGGTGCAGGACGCGATCCGGCAGGTGGGCTACATCCCCAACACGCTGGCGCGTTCCCTGGCGCGGTCCACCACCAATACGATTGGCGTGGCGATCTCGGCACTGTCCAACCACTACTTCAGCGAAACGGTGCACGCGATTGAAACCGAGTGCGCCAAGCACGGCTACATGATGTTGTTTGTCGATACCCACGACGATCCCGAACAGGAACTGCGTGTGGTCACGGCGCTGCACCATCGGCGGGTGGACGGCATTCTGCTGGCGCCGTCTACCGGTTCGCTGGCCCTGGAATACCTGCAGGCCAATGAAGTGCCGGCGGTGCTGGTGGACCGGATGATGTGTGATCGTTTCGATCAGGTCGGGGTGGAAAACACTCAGTCGACCCAGGCCCTGGTGGCGCACTTGATCGGCCATGGCCACCGGCGCATCGGCTTTATTTCCGGGCGCGCGGGGCTCGGCACTTCCGATGAGCGCGTGGCCGGCTATCAAGCCGCGTTGCAGGCGGCAGGGTTGGTGTTTGACCCGCAATTGCTGGTCAACGGTGGTTCCAGCAGCGAGCCGGCACGGCAAGCGACCGCGCAGTTATTGGCCCTGGCAACACCGCCCACGGCAATCATGGCGGGCAACAACCTGATGACCCTGGGTGCGATGCACGCCTTGCGTGATGCGAATATCGACGTGCCCGGGCAGATGGCCCTGGTGGGCTTCGATGATTTTGACTGGGCGGATTTCTTTGTGCCACGCCTGACCCTGATCGCACAGCCGGTCCAGGAACTCGGCGCCCGGGCGGTCAACCTGCTGCTTGAGCGCATGGCGTCGCCCAAGCGTAAAACACACAGCGTGCGGCTCGCGCCCACCCTGAAGATTCGTAACTCATGCGGCTGCCCCTGATATGAACAACGCGGTTTCCCTTGGCATTGATCTCGGCACTTCGGAACTCAAGGCGATCCTGATGGACGAGCAAGGCAACGTCCTCGCCCATGCGGGCGCGCGGCTGACGGTCTCGCGCCCGCACGCAGGCTGGTCCGAGCAGGCGCCTGAGGATTGGTGGCAAGCATGCCTGAAGGCTCTGGACCAACTGCGCACTGATCAGCCGGATGCCTACGGCCGTGTCGGCTGCATCGGGTTGTCCGGGCAGATGCACGGGGCGGTGTTGCTGGGGCAAGACGACCGGGTGTTGTACCCGGCGATTCTCTGGGATGACTCCCGTGCCATGGCCCAGGCTGAAGCCTTGGGCAGTGAGTTTGCCGACGTCACCGGCAGCTTGCCGATGGCCGGTCTCACGGCGCCCAAGCTGCTGTGGTTGCAGGAGCATGAACCGGCGGTATTCAACGCCATTGATTGCGTGCTGTCGCCCAAGGACTACCTGCGCCTGCGCTTGAGTGGTGAGCGCGTGAGTGATGTGTCCGATGGTGCGGGGACGTTGTGGCTGGATGTGGCCAACCGTGAATGGTTTGAACCGATGCTGCAGGCCACGGGTTTGCGGTTGGCGCAGATGCCCCGGCTGGTGGAAGGTGGCGCGGCCAGTGCTTGTTTGAATGCGGCAGCGGCGGGGCGACTGGGCTTGGCTGAGGGCCTGGTGATCGCTGGCGGTGGCGGGGACAACCCGGTGGCGGCGGTGGGCATTGGCGCGGTGAATGCGGGGGATGCGTTTATCACGTTGGGGACGAGTGCGGCCATCGTGGCGATTACTGATCACTCGGCGGGGAATCCGGCGAGTGCGGTGCATAGTTTTTGTCATGCGTTGCCTAATCGCTGGTACACCATGGGCGCCATGCTGGCCGGGGCCAGTTGCTTGCGGTGGGTGACGCGGTTGACGGGGTCGGTTGATGAGCAGGCGTTGCTGGATCGGGTGCAGGCCGAGTTGCCGATCGGGCAGGGCGTGCCGGTTTCCAATCCGTTGTTTTTGCCGTATTTGGCGGGGGAGCGCACGCCCCATAACGACCCGTTGTTGCGGGGTGGTTTCATGAGCCTGGGGCATGACTGCACGCCGGCCATGCTGGGGTATGCGGTGATGGAAGGGGTTGGGTTCGGGTTGCTGGATGCGCTGAGTGCGGTGCAGTCGGCCGGGGCCACGGTGGGGGCTTGTGCGTTGGTGGGTGGTGGGGCGCGCAGTGAGTATTGGGCGCAGTTGTTGGCCAATATTCTTGGGCGGGAGATTTATACGTTGCATGGCAGTGAGTTGGGGGCGTGTATTGGTGCAGCGAAGTTGGGGTTCCTGTCGAGCGGCCAGGGTGCGGCGCTGTTGCAGGCGGGGATGCCGGTGAAGCAACGGTTTTTCCCGGACGGCGCTCAACAGGCTGTTTTGCAGGCGCGATATTTGAAGTTTCGGGGGTTGTTGGGGGCGGCTAAGGCTTTGCACGATTAGGGAGGTTTTGGGTGTATATCCGTTATTTGGGTAACGGCTGCTATTGGTTCCGCTCTTACAGCGGCTCACTTTTGAACAGCCGGAATGCCGGCCCAGTCAAAAGTAAGCAAAACGCTCTTGCCCCACCACTCGGCACCTCGCTTAGGCTCGGTGTGCCCTCACTCCGGCTTTGGACCGTGGGCCGCCGTCATGGGCCATCCCTGGC
>NZ_JACAPH010000052.1:0-18447 GCF_013385805.1 Pseudomonas sp. C6002
TCCGCATCCGCATCCGCATCAGCGTCAGCGTCAGCGTCAGCGTCCGCATCGGCGTCGGCGTCGGCGTCGGCGTCGGCATCAGCATCAGCATCAGCATCAGCATCAGCATCGGCGTCGGCATCCGCATCAGCATCGGCGTCGGCATCCGCATCCGCATCAGCATCAGCATCAGCATCAGCATCCGCATCAGCGTCCGCATCGGCGTCGGCATCAGCATCAGCATCAGCATCCGCGTCAGCATCGGCGTCCGCATCAGCATCCGCGTCAGCATCGGCGTCCGCATCAGCATCAGCGTCGGCATCCGCATCAGCGTCCGCATCGGCATCAGCGTCGGCGTCGGCGTCGGCGTCGGCGTCGGCGTCGGCGTCGGCATCAGCATCGGCATCGGCATCCGCGTCAGCATCCGCATCAGCGTCCGTATCATCAATATCAACAGCGATCACAGAAGCCGGAACAGACTCGTTGCCTGCTGCATCGGTCAATGTGACAGCCAGTGTTTCGCCGTTAACCTGAAGCGGATCCAGGGTGACTTGAAAATTACCGTCGTCGCCGACCGTACCAGTGCCGATCACGTTGCCATCGGCGTCTTTCACGGTAACGGTCGCGCGCGGTTCGCCCTTGCCGGTGACGGTGCTGCCATCTTCGCCGACCACCAGGTTGGTTGGGGCATCCGGGGCGATGGTGTCCCCCGCGATGACGATGCCTGGCAGGGATTCCTTGCCCGAGAAGTTGCGCAGGAACACGCGTAGCCGCTCGCCATTGATGTGCAGCGAGTTCAGTTGCACCAGGAATGTGCCGTCATCTGCCACTGTTCCGCTGCCGACCACTTCACCAGCATCGTTGAGGACGATGACTTTGTGGGCCGCGGCGCCTTCACCGCTGAGCGTGTCACCCACGTCACTGATTGCCAGGTTGCGCGGCGCAAGCGGTGTCTCAATATCGGCGACAACCAGCGCACCCGGAGCCGACTCATTGCCGGCAGCGTCTTTGAGCGTGATCGCCAGGCTTTCGCCTTCGGACGCGGGTGTGTCGAGCGAAACCTGGAAATTGCCATCCGCGCCGACGGTGCCCGTACCGATCACATTGCCGCTGGCATCCTTGATGCTCACGGCAGCGTTCGGTTCACCTTTACCGCTGACAGTTGCGCCATCGGCACTGATCACCAGGTTGGTCGGCGCATCCGGGGCGGTGCTGTCGCCCGCCACCACGGGGCTGGCGGACGATTCATTGCCGGCAGCATCCTTGAGGGTGACTTGCAGGGTTTCGCCATTGGTTTGCGCAGTTCCCAGGGTGACCTGGAAGTTGCCTTCAGCATCCACGGTGCCGGTGCCGAGGACCTCGCCATTGGCATCCTTGATGATCACGGTCGAATTAGGCTCGCCCTTACCGCTGACGGTTGTACCGTCTGCACTGACGGCCAAACCGTTCGGTGCGGCGGGGGCGGTTGTATCACCCGCTACCACAGACGCAGGTTGCGATTCCTGACCCGCGGCATCCTTGAGGACGACTTGCAGGGTTTCGCCATTGGTTTGCGGCTTGTCCAGGTTGACCTGGAAGTTGCCGTCGGTACCCACAGTGCCTGTGCCCAGTACGTTACCGGCGGCATCCTTGACCGTGACGGTGGTGCCAGGCTGACCTTTACCGCTGACCACCGTGCCCGCGCTGTTGACCGATAAACCGGTCGCAGCACCGGGTGCAGGAACTGGCGTTTGATGATGATGGCCACCACCACCGCCACCACCGCTCAATGCCGCGGCGGTACCGCCGACGGCGAGGATGCCCAAGCCCCACAGCACCCAGTCCGGCACCGCACTGTCAGCGGCAATGGCTGCCACACCCAGGTCGTCCAGGGTCGAGATTTCGGTGAAGTTGAAACCCGAATACGGCGTGGAATAGTTGCCGAGCAACAATGTTCCGTCGGCATTTTCCAGTACCAGTTGGTTAGCGGAGCCGTCGGCTCCCACCACAAAAAAGTTCTGAATGGTGATGGTTTCTCCAGACTTCAGAGTGACCACCAGGTTTTGGCCGGACTGTTGAAACGATTGAACGCTTTCTTGTCCGAACGGCAGTTTTACAATGCTGGTTCCCTTGAGGCTGGCGTTGCCAAAGGCATGCTCTGTCGCCGTCCCCGTTGCCTTGTCGACAATAGTTATGTTTTTCATCTCTCACCCGTTTTTTATATGGACACACGTATTTCAGCGCGAGCGAATGCCCACGACGGTAGTTACCGCCGAGCACGAAACTCTTTTTGCGTTTATATAGGACTGGTCAGGATTTACAGCGATCAACCGACGCCGGTTTCTTCACGACATTGCAGACCCACACGCGTGCGCTTGCAACACGCTGACACCGAATGAGGTGGCACATCCTTGGCGTCAGAATAAGCCTGCCCGGGCCTTGGGCTGGACTGCATCGCAGCCCAGAGGTCGAGCAACCGGGAGAGGTGGCGGGCCAGGATGCGGGCTTTTTCAAGTTCCAGGGCGGCCTCGTTCGATGAGGCCGATAGCCCTGGGAAACCCGATGTACGCATCCATTCGCTAGCCATCTCTGACACACCTGCACAACTTTGAAAGTACAACGCTTCGGCGGAAGTTATCGAGACGCAGCAACCATGACAACGCTCGCAAAACCGATACTAGCGAGGCAATAGTCAACATCAAAGAGAAATGTAAACACGCAATAAACATGGGTGTTTAATGAGGGAAGCCACGACAAACCGAACACACATAACCGAGAAATCAATTATAACGGCATGATAATCGAGCGCCCCATGGACACTCACCGAATGAATAACCCATGATCAAAAACATGATATTTCAGCGTCACACCTGAAACTTGTAAAAGTTTATTTCACAACTATAACAATGCAAAAAAACCTTATCCCTAGGCATTAATCGATAAGTAATACCGCCCTCCCACAAACGTCGCGAAGGGGTTTATTCAGGCCAAAAAAAAGCACCAGTAGTGAGCTGGTGCTGGAAGGTCTACGCAGTAAAAATCAGGGGCCCACAGTGAAGAAGGACAACCGCCCTACTTTGGTTTTCGATAGCTGTTGATGATCGCCGAGAAGTCCTTGCCCCCTTCCCCACGTTGGCTCATCGATTGATACAACTGCTGCGCCACTGCGCCGAGGATCACCGGCTGGTGTGCCTGGCGGGCCGCTTCAGTGGCCAGTCCCAGATCCTTGAGCATCAGTTCTGCACCAAACCCACCGGTATAACCCCGGGACGACGGCGCCGTCTCGATAATCCCTGGCCATGGGTTGTAGGTGTCCGAACTCCAGCAGCGCCCGGTGGAGCTGTTGATGATTCCCGCCAACACTTGGGTGTCGATGCCCAGCGCATCGCCCAGGGCCATGGCTTCGCTGACGCCGACCATGGTGATACCCAGCAGCAGGTTGTTGCAGATCTTGGCGATTTGCCCGGTGCCTACTTCGCCGCAATGGACGATGTTGCGGCCCATCTGCGCCAATACCGGCTGCAGGGTGGCGAACAGTTCCGGGGTGGCGCCGACCATGAAGGTCAACGTCCCGGCCTGGGCACCGCCGGTGCCGCCGGACACTGGAGCATCCGCCATCACCACGCCTTGTTTCGCTGCCGCCGCCGCTACATCGCGGGCGGTCTGCGGGTCGATGGTGCTGCAATCCACCGCCGGCACGCCTTTGCCGATGCCGGCGAGCACGCCGTCTTCACCGAGCCACACACTGCGCACATGGGCCGCAGCCGGGAGCATGGTCACCACCAACTCGGCGCCTTCAGCTGCCGCGCGCGGTGAAGCGCTGATGGTGCCGCCCAGTTCCGCCAGTTCCTTGAGCACGGTCTGGTTCAGGTCGAACAGGTTCAGCGCATGGCCAGCCTTGATCAGGTTGCGCGCCATCGGCGCGCCCATGTTGCCCAGGCCGATAAATGCAATCTTCATGGTCGTCTCCTCGATCAGCGCAGGTTGATGGTGGTGTTGACGCCATCGTTGACGCTGTCGTCGTCGAACCAGCGGCTGGTGACGGTTTTGGTCTGGGTGTAGAACTGCACCACTTGCTTGCCGTACGGGCCCAGGTCGCCGAGTTTCGAACCACGGGAACCGGTGAAGCTGAAGAACGGAACCGGCACGGGGATCGGGATGTTGATGCCGACCTGGCCCACATCGATTTCGCTCTGGAATTTACGCGCCGCCGCGCCGCTCTGGGTGAACAGGCCGGTGCCGTTGCCGAACGGGTTGGCGTTGACCAGGGCGATGGCTTGGTCGAGGGTGTCGACTTCCAGCACCACCAGCACCGGGCCGAAGATTTCCTGGGTGTAGATCTGCATGTCGGTGGTCACGCCGGAGAACAACGTCGGGCCGACGAAATTGCCGTCCTCGAAGCCCGGCACCTTGATGCCGCGGCCATCCAGCTCCAGCTTGGCACCTTCTTTTACGCCGCTTTCGATCAGGTCGAGAATGCGTGCCTTGGCGCGCTTGGAGATTACCGGACCCACATCGGTGCCGGCTTCGCTGCCGGCATTCACCTTGAGCTTTTGCGCCAGGGCCTTGAGGTCCGGCAGCCATTGCTTGGCCGCGCCCACCAGCACCACCACGGAAGTTGCCATGCAACGCTGACCCGCAGCACCGAAACCGGCGCCGACCAGGGCGTTCAGGGTTTGTTCGCGATTGGCATCCGGCAGCACCACGGCGTGGTTCTTGGCGCCCATCATGGATTGCACGCGCTTGCCGTGTTTACCGGCGAGGTCGTAGACGTGAGTCCCCACGGCGGTCGAACCGACGAAGGACACGGCCTTGATATCTTTGTGGGTGCACAGCGCATCCACCACGTCCTTGCCGCCGTGAACCACGTTCAGCACGCCGGCTGGCACCCCGGCGTCCAGCGCCAGTTCAACCAGCAGCAGGGTCGACAGCGGGTCCTGTTCCGATGGCTTGAGTACGAACGTGTTACCGCAGGCAATGGCCATCGGGAACATCCACAGCGGAATCATTGCCGGGAAGTTGAACGGGGTGATGCCGGCGCACACGCCGATCGGCTGGCGTAGGGTGTAGGTATCCACACCGCCGGCGACGTTTTCAGCGAATTCGCCCATCTGCAGGGTGCCGATGGAGCACGCGTGCTCGACCACTTCCAGGCCACGGAAAATGTCGCCTTCAGCGTCGGCAATGGTCTTGCCCTGCTCGGCACTCAGGACCACGGCGATGCGCTTGGAGTGCTCGCGGATCAAGGCTTGCAGCTTGAGCATGATGCGCATGCGTGCACCGATCGGCGTCAGCTTCCAGGTCTGGAAGGCGCGATGGGCGGCGTCGATGGCAGCGTTGACTTCTTCAGGGGTGGAAAACGGTACGCGGGCCAGCACTTGCTGGGTAGCGGGGTTGACGATGTCTTGCCATTCGGTGGTCCTGGATTCGACCCACTCGCCGTTGATCAGCAGCTTGACCTGTTTTACGGAAATATCGGCAGATGCGTTCATGTGGTCTCCAATTCTTGTAGGTATGCAGAGAACCAAGGCGTTGAATCGCCTTGAGGATGAGGCGTTCGGACTATTTTTGGAGTATAGATGTGCAAACTTCTAATAAGAACGCACATAAAAGCCGGTCCAATATGCAAAAAAACATCACGTCACTGGGCTCCCTGAACTGGGATGACCTGAAGTTTTTCCTCGAAGTCGCCCGTACCCGCAAGGCCAGCGTCGCCGCCAAGCGCCTGGCGGTGGACTACACCACGGTGTCGCGGCGCATTACCTCCCTTGAAGGATCCTTGGGCACTCTCCTGTTTGAAAAGTCCCGGACCAACGGCTTCGTATTGACCACCGAAGGCCAGCGCCTGCTGGGTTACGCCGAGTCCATCGAAAGCACGTTGCACATGGCCTGCGAACAGGTCTCCGGCTCCGGCGTGGCGCTGTCCGGCCATGTGCGTATGGGCTGCACCGAAGGGTTCGGCAGCTTCTTCGTTACCCCGCAACTGAGCCACTTCGTCGACACCTACCCGGCGATCTCGGTGGACATCCTGCCCCTGCCCCACTTCATCAGCCTGTCCAAGCGCGAGGCGGATATCGTCATCGCCCTGGAGCGACCGGAACACGGGCCGTACGTGTGCTGCAAGCTGTGCGACTACAAGCTGCAGCTGTATGCGACGCAGGAATACCTGGACCAGCACCCGCCCATCCGCCGGGCGGCGGACCTGGCCGAGCATCCGTTTATCAGCTACGTGGATGATTTAGCGTTCAGTTCGGAGCTGCTGTACCTGGCCAATGTGGTGCCCGGCGCCAGCGCCAGTTTGCGCAGCACCAGCGTGATTGCGCAGTACGTGGCGGCGCAGCAAGGGCGCTCGCTGGCGATCCTGCCGTGCTTTTTGGCGGCACAGGACCCGCGGTTGCTGCCGGTGCTTTCGAAGGAGATAAACATTACGCGGCAGTTCTGGATGTACTGCCGCGAGGACTTGAGGAAGTTGAAACGGATCACCCTGCTGTGGGATTACATCCGTGAGGTGACGGAGCAGAATCAGCCGTTGTTGATGGGGGAAACGCGGGAGATGGTGTTTGCCGATTAAATAAAATGTGGGAGCCGGGCTTGCCCGCGATAGCAGTGTGTCAGTCACCCAATACATCAACTGATACACCGCCATCGCGGGCAAGCCCGGCTCCCACATTGATTGCATTCCAACTCGAACTGCCCGAAAGCCAGACTAGTCCGCAATCACCACAATCGACACCCGGCGATTCTCGGTTCGCCCCGCCGCTGTCGCGTTGGACGCCACCGGCTCGCTGCTGCCCAGTCCGCGCAGTTGTACGTTTTCTTCTTTCATCCCAACGCCTGCCAACACGTGCGCAACGCTTTTGGCTCGGCGCAGGGACAGTTGCTGGTTGTAGGTTTCCTTGCCCGAGGCGTCGGTGTGGCCGTCGACCCGCACGCGCTCAATGCCCACGCCCAGCAGCGCCTTGCCGATGCGCTGGACGATCTCGGTGCTGGGGGCATTCAGACTTTCGACGTCGCTGCCAAACAGCACCTTGCCCGAGAGGCCGAAGGCCCAGCCTTCGTCAGTCAGTTCAAAACCCTGCTGTTTGAGCACGGCGATTTGCGCCGGTGTCAGGCCTTTTGGCGGCGGGGTCTGGCAGCCGCTCAGGGCGAGCAGAGCCACGAGCAAGGTGATGAATAAAAAGCGTGCGGTCGAGAACAAGGGATCAACTCCTGTGTTGAACGTCGGCGGCGGGGGACTCCGATTCCGCCGTTTGCTGGCCACCCTGGGAAAGCCGTTTGGCCTGGTACATCGCCGCATCGGCGGCGTTGAGCAGGTTACCGGGGGTGGCGCCATGATCGGGGTAGACGGCGATGCCGATACTGAGTGAGGTCAATACGTGGGCGTCGCCGGGCAGCGCAATGGGCGCGTCCATGCTGGCGATGATTTTTTCGGCAATGCGCTGGGCGTCCTCAAGTCGGTGCAGAGGCGACAGCAAGATGGCGAATTCATCGCCGCCCAGGCGTGCCACCAGGTCGTCTTCACGCAGTTGCGCACGAATGCGCGTAGCCACTGCCACCAATACCGCATCGCCGGCGGCGTGGCCGAAGTTGTCGTTGATGTCTTTAAAGCGGTCGCTGTCGAGGAACAAGACCGCTACTTTCTCGTTGAGCTTGGCGGCGCTGCGCAGGGCGCGGATCAGCCGACCTTCGAAGAACGCACGGTTGGGCAGCCCGGTCAGGCTGTCGTGGCTGGCCTGGTGGGCGAGGGTTTCGTTTTCGCTTTGCAGGTGGGTCTGCCAGGCCTCCAGTTCGTCGAGCAGGGCATTGAAGTCATTGCCCAGGCTGTCGAGTTCGGCGATTTTCGCCGGCGGTACGCGTCGGTCAAAGGCCCGCTCGCTTCGGGCGGCGTGGGCCACCGAGGCCAGGCTGTGCAACGGTCCGGTGATGCCGCGTAACAAACGCCGCGCCAGGTACAGTGCAACCCAGGCGCTGAGGGCGGTGCACACCAGAATCCCGGCCAGGCCGCTGAGCAGGAAGCGCAACAGGCTGCCGCCGTGGCCGGTCAGGTGCACGCTGCCGATGACCTGGCCCTGGTGCAGGATCGGCTGGGTGATGGGCTGTTCGAGCAGGGCATGCGCCAACTGCAGCTCAATCATCGACAGCATCCCGGTTTCAGGGCGCTCCCAATGGGCCAGTTGCTTGCCGTCGACGTTGAAGACTTCCGCCTCGGCCACTTCTTCCTCCGAGGCGATCACGCCCAACGCCTCGGTGGCCGCCGCGCTGTCGTTGAACACCACGGCCGCTTCCACGGTGTAGTTGATGGAGCGGGCGATCAGGTGCAGATTGTGGTCGGCATACACCCGCAGCGCGAGCACGCCGAGCAGGGTCAGGGAGATACTGGCCATGCTGACGGCCATCAGCGCCAGGCTCAGGTGCCCGCGCCCGATCACTGAACGCAAGGTAGGACGCACTGGCGCCTTATCGACACTCATGACCCCGGCGCTCGACGTCGGGACAGTTGCAGCACACTCGGATGAATGCGCACACCGCTACGGGCAACGGAATCCAGGTTGACCTCGAACGACACCTGTCCGTCGGCTACCCGCAGGCAGAACAGGCTGCCCACGGTGCATTGGTCGCCGCGTTCGCTGATGCTGAGCACTGGATGGCCGATCAATGCCGCGAACAGGCGGCTGCGCTCGTCGCTGGTCAATTGGCCGATGTACACGGCATCGCAGGCATTGGCGATGTCTGGATGGTCGGCCAGCAAACGCTGCACCACTACCGGACGGCCGGTAGCCTGGGTGGTGCCTTTGACCAGGTCATCGGTGTATTGGGTTGGCCCGACGATGCACAAACGCAATTGCGCGGGCTCTACCGGCCAGCGGGCGTAACTGAGGATACCCAGGACCACTTGGGTGACGGCCTTGGCCCGCTGATCGGCCATGCCGGCAGGCGGCTGGGCAAAAACGAGGGGCGTGAACACGCACAGAAGCGCCAACAGCAGCATTCGTCTCCAGCTCAAACTTCGCTCTGTGGGCGAGACAGCCACGTTCATGCAGCGATTCTCTTTGATCTTCTCGGGATGATGCCGCAACGATAGCACAACGGCGGAAAACCCCCGAGGCGACACCCAGGAGGATTCCGACATTTTATTAAGAAAAATCACACATTTGGATCAGAAAATTTAGATGACTCATTGGTCAGCTTCTTTGACGATCAAGTGCCCAGTTCCAGCATCAGCCCACTCAAGCGTTTCACCTTACGGCTCACCGCCTCTTCGAATACGCCACCCCGGGGTTCGATCAGGCTGAACCAGTCTTTGGCGCGGGTGATGCCGGTGTAGATCAGCTCTTTGGTAAGCACCGGGTTCAAGGCGTCCGGCAAAATCAGTGCGGTGTGGGTGAATTCAGAGCCCTGAGATTTGTGCACCGTCATCGCGTAGACGGTTTCGACGTCGTTGAGCCGGCTGGGCAACACAAACCGTACGCCGCCCTGGCCATCGTTGCGCGGGAACGCGACGCGCAGAACCTGCGGCCCGCCGTCGCTTTCGGGCAGCTTGAGGGCGATACCGATATCGCCGTTCATCAGGCCCAGGCCGTAATCGTTGCGAGTCATCAACACCGGGCGCCCTTCGTACCATTGCTGGTCGCTGTCGATCAGCCGAGCCTTGAGCAGCGCGGCGGTAATGCGCAGGTTCAGGCCCTCCACGCCCCATGGGCCCTTGCGTACGGCGCAGAGCAGCTGGAAAGCGTCGAAGGCTTTCAGCAGCTTTTGCGCCCAGAGCGTCCAGGCCTCGTCATCCCGTGGCGTCTCCAGGGACGGACGCGCGGTCTGCAGCAGTTTCAGGTAATGGCGATAACCGTGGGCACCGTCGCCATGGCCGTCCAGCACCAGGCGCTCCAGGGCATGGTCCTGCTCGCCCTTGAGGCTGACGCAAAACAGGTCGGCATGGCTGCGGGCAGCCAGCAGTTTGCGGGCCTGCTCAGGGTTTTGCTGGTTGACCCAGCGGGCCAGCTGGCCAATGCCGCTGCCTTCGCCGAAACGCCGCGAGTAACGCAGCATCACCACTTGTTGCGCCAAGGGGTGGCTACCGTCGAGGTCTTCCTGCAGGCCGCTGGCGCCGAGGTCTTCGCCGCTGACCTGTTGCAGCCACTGGCGGGTTTGCGGGCTGTAGAAACCGGCTTCGGCGTCGCGGCACAAATCCCCCAGCACCGCCCCGGCTTCAACCGAGGCCAACTGGTCCTTGTCACCCAGCAGCACCAGGCGAGCATGGGGTGGCAAGGCGTCCAGCAGGTTGGCCATCATTTCCAGGTCGATCATCGAGGCTTCGTCCACTACCAGCACATCCAGGGGCAACGGATTGCCGATGTGATGCCGGAAGTGTCGGGTGCCGGGACGGCTGCCGAGCAAACGGTGAACGGTGGTGACCTGGGTCGGGATTTTGTCCTTCACCGCATCAGGCACTTTCAGCGACAGCACTTGCTGGCTGATGGACTCGGTCAAGCGCGCGGCCGCCTTGCCGGTGGGCGCGGCCAGACGGATGCGCAACGCGCTGCCCGCTTCCACGGCGGGGGCCTGCAACAGCGCAAGCAAACGCACCACCGTGGTGGTCTTGCCGGTACCCGGCCCGCCGGTGACGATGCTGAATGCACCGCGGGTGGCCAAGGCGCAGGCGAGTTTTTGCCAGTCGACAACACCGTCTGGCGGGGCCTGGTCGAACAGGCGATTCAGGCGTTCGGGCAGATCGGCGGCAACGCTTTCCCGGGTGGCGAGTCGCAGGCGCAAAGCGCTGTCGATGCGCCGTTCGTAGGTCCAGTAGCGGCGCAAGTACAGGCGTTTGCCCGACAGCACCAGTGGCCGGCTTTGCGCCTCCTCGCTGCCGTCGACGGCCAGTGCCACCAGACGGCTGGCGGCCAGGGCATGGCACCAATGGGCGCCGTCCAGGCCGTCGAGCAACTGTGATGGCAGCAGCATGACGCCGGTTTGCACATCGCCTTCGGGTGGCAGCGACAGAGCGAAATCCGGGGCCTTGAGGGTTTCGAACAGGTCCAGGCACACATGGCCATGGCCCAGTTGGTGGCTGGTCAGGGCCGCGGCCAGCAGGACTAAAGGGTCAGCCTGCGGATCGAGTTCGTGGAGGAAGCCGACAAAGGCCTTGTCCAGCGCGCGCAACCAGCCGCGCTGCACCCAGAGATCGAGCAGTTGCACCAGGTCGGCGGCGCGGCTGAGGGGCGTCAGCTCCTCAAGCGGTAACGGCGACAGGCTCATAGCAGCTCTCCTTGTTCCCAGGCGGGCTCGGCCTTGGGTGGTAGCGGTTTGCCCTGGAACAGCAGGTCCAGGCTTTCGATCAATTCCCGGGGCGGTCGGGTGAAATACGCGCCCTGGCTCGCGGAATGGGTGCCCCGCAGGAACAGGTACAACGCGCCGCCGACGTGACGGTCGTAGTCGTACTCCGGCAGCCGCGCCTTCAGTTGACGATGCAGGGCCAGCAGGTAAAGTACATATTGCAGGTCGTAACGATGGTCGAGGATCGACAGTTCCATGGCCTGCTGTGTGTAGGCCGAATCATCGGAACCAAGCCAATTGGATTTGTAGTCGGCCACGTAGTAGCGGCCTTCGTGTTCAAAGGTCAGGTCGATAAAACCCTTGAACATGCCGTTGAGCAGCACCGGTTCGGCGGCCACGCGGGATACGCCATTGTGAGTGTGCTGGCACACCAGTTTGTCGAGTGCGAGGACGTCGACTTTGTGGCTGGCAAACCAGAACTCCATTTCAATCTGGTACTGCCGCAACTCGCTAAGGGCCACCTGCCCGTTGCCCAGCGGCAACCGGGCTTGCAACAGATGCCCGAGCCAACCGCCGAGTGTGCCGATCCAGCCTTCCCAGCCGCGTCGGTTGCAGCGGCGGGCGACCGCATCTTCGATGGCCTCCGGGGTAACATTGAAGCCTTCGCCGCCCGCCCATTCCAGCAGGCCATGGAGAAAGGTGCCGGGATTCGGCCCGCGTGGGAAACGGTGAATATCGCCACCGGAAGCCGGCACTTCGCGTGGGGCATCCGGGTCGAGGCGTTCGTCATCGAACAGCTTCTGCGCTTGTGGGCTTTCCGGCGCTTCGAGGCTCGCCGCACTCATGCTCTCGCCGATACGCAGCGCACTGTAGGAAGCGATCCACCAGTTTTCTGCCGCCTTGCGCTTGGGCAGCAGCGGCGCGAGCAAGGTGGCTTGGTTACGCGGCGGGTGGAATACGACCGCATCGGCCTCGGGCATTTCTGCGTAATGCAGTGCCGGGCAACCTTCCTGCAGGTCAAGCAACCAGCGGGCCAGGCCGCCGGACTCGCCAAGTGAAGCGCCGCCGCCGAGCAAGTAGCCCAGGGCCGACAGGTGCAGCACCGAGCTGTTGTTATTGCCACGCTTGAGGTCGGCGATGCCCAGCCAGCAGGCGTGTTTGGCGCGGGTCAGCGCCACGTAAAACAGACGCAAGTCTTCGGCCAGCCGTTCATCGTCGGCTTGGGCGATCAACTCGGCGGTGGGCCTGAGGCTGACCTGGGATTTGCCGTTTGCGTCGTGGTAATGCAACGGCAGGCGGCTGCCATCCACCGGTTTTGCCGAGCAAATGAACGGCAGGAAAACCAGGTCGTATTCCAGCCCCTTGGATTTGTGGATCGTTACCACTTTGACCAGTTGTTCATCACTTTCCAGGCGCAGGATCTGCTCTTCACCGGCCTGGCCGGAAAGCGCGAGATGTTCGGCCAGATGGCGAATCAGCGCTTGTTCACCGTCCAGCTCTGCGGCCGCCTGTTGCAGCAATTCCGAGAGGTGCAACAGGTTGGTCAATACCCGCTCGCCATCGCTGCGCGTGATCAGGGTTTGCGGCAATTTGAAGTCGTGCAACAGGCGCCGCAGCATCGGCAGCACGCCTTGGGTGCGCCAGATCGTACGGTAATCGCGGAACTGCATTACGCGTTGTTCCCACGCCAGTTCGTCCTGGTTCAGACGCTCCAGTTCGGGCAGCGACAGGTTCAAGGTGACGCAAGCCAGGGCGGCGCGCAGTGGGCGCTCGACGTCCGGCTCGGCACAGGCCTTGAGCCAGGCCAGCAGGTCGTGGGCTTCCTGGGCGGCGAACACGGAATCCTTATCGGAAAGGTAAACGCTGCGCACGCCACGGGCAGCCAGTTCACCGCGCACGGCCTGGGCTTCCTTGCCGTCGCGCACGAGGATGGCGATGTCTGACGGCAGCACGCCTTTGAAGCTAGCGTCTTTGCCGAGGAATCCGGCAGTTCCCTGCTGGCCGCCATTGAGTAACGCGACGATTTGACTGGCACAGGACGCGGCCAACTGTTGGCGGTAGAGCACGCCGGAGATCGGCTGGTCGGTGGGTAGATGCCAGAGATTCAGCGCAGGCAACGTCTGACCGTTGACCTGCAGTTGTTCCTTACGGCCTTGGGACAATACCGACTGGAACGGCACCGGATTCGTACCGTCTGGTTCACGGAACAGGAACGCTCCACGGCCTTTTTCTGCGCGCTGGAATACGTGGTTTACCGCCTCGACCATGGCGTGGCTCGAACGGAAGTTGGTGCCCAGCGTGTGATGGCGGCCGGTGGTGGACTGGCGCGCGCGCAGGTAGGTGTAGATGTCGGCGCCACGGAAGGCGTAGATCGCCTGCTTTGGGTCGCCGATCAGGAACAGGCCGCTGTCGAGGTGGTTTTCTTCGATGCGGTAGATACTGTCGAAGATGCTGTATTGCACCGGGTCGGTGTCCTGGAATTCGTCGATCAGGGCGACCGGGAATTGCTCGCGGATCACGCTGGCCAAACGCTCGCCGCCGTCGGCTTGCAGGGCGGCGTTGAGGCGGATCAGCATGTCGTCGAAGCCCATTTCGGCGCGCCGGCGCTTTTCTTCTTCGAAGCGTTTCCCCACCCAGCCGGCGGCGTGTTGCAGTACAGCAGCATCGGGCGTTGGCAGGGCGTCGAGGCTGGCCTTGAGACTGGCCATGGCGTCGATACCCGGATGGCGTGGTGGTTCGCCTTTCCAGGCTTCGGCCATGCCGTCGGGGGTCAGGCGGGTGAAACCGGTGCCGATGTCCAGTTGTTCGAGAGACTCGTCAGCTGCCCAGGCGCTGATTTTTTCGAACCAGGGTTCGAAGTAACGGGCTTGCATCTTGCGACCATCGACGGCTTTGGCGGCGACGGCCTGCAGGCAAATGTTGCGCAATTCTTCTGCCCATTGTTGCCAGGGTGCCTTGAGCGCGACGAGGGCTTGGCGGCGCTCTTGCAGGCATTCGTTGATCAGCTCGGCGGGGTCGCGCGTTTCATCCGTGGGCCGCTCGCTGCCGAACAGCGCGCGTACCCGTGGCATCAGGGCCGCCGGGCCGCCCCAATTGTTGCGCACCCAGTTCAGCGCATCGTCGTGCATCGGGTAGCAGAACAGCCGCCAGTAGTCGCGCAGCACTTCGCCGAGCAGGTCGCTGTGGTCGGTCTCCAGGGTCTGGGTGAACAGGCTGCCGCTGTCGAAGGCGTGCTCGCGCAGCATACGCTGGCACCAGCTGTGAATGGTCGAGACGGCGGCTTCATCCATCCACTGGGCGGCGATGTCCAGGCGATTGGCACAGCCGGGCCATTGTTCGGGGCTGTATTGGTCGCGCAGTTCGGCGATCAACGCGTCGGGTTCTTCGATTTCTTCGCGGAAAAAACGCGCGGCTTCTGCCAGGCGGATTCGGATGCGTTCACGCAGCTCTTTGGTGGCGGCATCGGTGAAGGTCACGACGAGAATTTGCGGCGGCAGCAACTCGCGGCCGAAACCCGATTCGTCCCCTCCGTGGCCGAGTACCAGCCGCAGGTAGAGCGCTGAGATAGTGAATGTCTTGCCTGTGCCGGCACTGGCTTCGATCAGTTGGCTGCCCTTGAGCGGGAAGGCCAGGGCCAGGGGTTTTGTACCGCTCATGCGCTGGCCTCCGCGCTGGTGAGTGATCGCCAGGGAGCGTTGATCAACGGTCGATAGAGGGTTTCGCACCAGCCTTCGAACTCTTCGCTGGCCATCAAGGCGGCGTAGTCGGGGAACTGTCGGATGAGCGCAGGGCTTTCACGGCGCTCGCCGTCGCTGGTTTGGCCGTCGCCTTCGTAGGCTTTGCTGGCGGCGGCTTGCGCTTTGGCCGGGTCGGTTTGACCGAGCCAGGCGAATGCGGTTTTAACGGCGACCGGCAGTGGTTCGCTCATGCCGGTTTTCCAGGCGAGCAGCAGGTTGCCGAGGAGCTCCCGGGCTGTGGCTTGCTCAAGTGGGGCCAATAGCAGTGTGTCGTCGCTGGCGACCAGGCCGGTACTTAACGGAAGGCCGCAGGCACAGGCCACCAGGTGGTTGACCCATGGGCGAATCAGGCGATGCCACTTACGGGTCTTGATCGAGCCGATGCTGTTGGGGATGGCGGTGACGCTTAGAAAGCCGCCATCGCTGCGTTGATGCAGGCCACTGATCCAACCTTCCAGTTGGATGCCTTGATGCTCAAAACTGATCGGTTCGGCGCTGGTGTGCGCAGTGGGCCAGAGTGCCAGGAGTTGCTGGTAACGCTGCAACAGGTCGGGCAGAGGCTCGATCAGTTCTTTGCGCAGGCATTCGCCGAAACCAACCATCGGCAACAAGCCACTGCCTTGCAGACGCAGGGCCTGGGCGTTGAGGGCTTCGTCGAGGTTGTCGGGGCGGGTGAGTGCCGCCGTGAGCAAACTGTCGCTCAGGTTATAGCGCTGCAGTGCATCGAGGACGAAGGGTTCTTCATCTTCCAGCGGGACTTCGGCGGCTTCGAAAAACACTTTCAGGCGCTGGCTGAAAAAGTGTTTGACCGGGTTGCGCAGGAAGTCTTGCAGTTGGCCAAGGCTCAACGGTTCTTCCTGGGTGTAGGGTGCGAGGCTGCCGGTATCGGGCACGCTGTCCGGGGTTGCGTGGAGCAACTGCCATTCGCGGGCGTAGCTGAACAGCTTGTCACCTTCATGGAAGTAGCGGGCGCTGAAGGGCTGGAGCGGGTGTTCCTGGGTGGTGGCTTCCAGAAGTGGTTCGCCACTGGTGGTGTGCCAGCCGCTGGCAATGTGGTCGCGCAACTGCCCGATCAGGACCGATGCCGGGCGATCACTGTTGTCGCGGATACTGCGGCCGACCCAACTGATGTAGAGCTGGTCGCGGGCGGAGAGCAGGGCTTCGAGCAACAGGTAGCGGTCGTCTTCGCGGCGTGACCGATCGCCTGGGCGGTAGTCGCTGCCCATCAGGTCGAAGTCCAGCGGCGGTTGTGCGCGTGGGTAGTCGCCATCGTTCATGCCGAGTAGGCAAACCAGCTTGAACGGGATCGCGCGCATGGGCATCAAGGTACAAAAATTGACAGCTCCCGCGAGGAAGCGCTGGGACAGTCGGCCTTGGTCGAGGCCTGCCAGCCAGGCCTCGCGGACTACGGTCAGGGGTAATTCGTCATGCAGTCCGACGGACTCGCAGGTCTCCAGCCAGGTTTCTCTCAGTTGCTCGAGTTGACCCAACAGGTAGTCGTCGTGCTCGTTGCTCGGGAGGAAGAACAACTGCATCAGGTTTTGCAGGCGCTCGCCCCACTCTGTCGGCGCGGCAGGTTGCGAAAGTGCCTGGTGGGCGTCGTGCAGCGCATCGAGCAGTGCGACCAGCGGGCCGATCAAGGCCGCATCGAGTCCGCCGATTTCATCGTACGGCTCGATGCCATCGCAGGCAGCGCCCGTACCGACGGCGTAGCCCAGGAGCATGCGACGCAGGCCGAACCGCCAGCTGTTTTGCTCCAGCTCCTGGGGCAAGCCGAGGCCGGCGCGTTGTTCGGCGTTGAGGCCCCAACGGATACCGGCGCCTTCGATCCAGCGGTGCAGGGTCGGCAGGTCGCGTTCCTTGATGGCGAAGCGTTCCCGCAGGGCCGGGACGTCGAGCAGGTCGAGGATTTCGCTGACCGGAAAGCGGCTGTCCGGGAGCTTGAGCAGGTGCTCGACGGCGATCAGTAACGGATCGCGGCCGCGCTGGCCCTGGTCCGTAAGCGTGAACGGAATGAAGCGTAGGTCGCT
Organism: Pseudomonas sp. C6002; assembly: GCF_013385805.1. Lineage (NCBI taxonomy): Bacteria > Pseudomonadati > Pseudomonadota > Gammaproteobacteria > Pseudomonadales > Pseudomonadaceae > Pseudomonas > Pseudomonas sp. C6002. The sequence continues at coordinate 16,994 of NZ_JACAPH010000052.1, forward strand.
TCTTTCAAGCTGGCCGAATACGGCGCGAATATGCGGCGCGTAGCTGTCGACGTCGGGGACCATGACGATGATGTCCCGTGGGCGCAGCGTGGGGTCGGCGCTGAAGCGCTGCAGTAACTGGTCGTGAAGAACTTCAACTTCGCGTTGGGCACTGTGGGCGATGTGGAAGCGAATGGAAGTGTCGCGCGCCAGGTCGACGCTTGGCCAGAGTTCACGGGTTTCGTTGAGGGGGCGCAGTTCGAGGATGTCGTCCTGGAGTTGGTTGAGCAAGGTGGTGGGCTCGCTCTCGCTGAACAGGTCGATACGACCGTCACGGAATGCCGAGCGGTAACTGTTGGGGTCGTCGTAGCTGTCCAACAGGTTGATGTAGTCGCGACCTTGCTTACCCCAGGCAGCGAGCAGCGGGTGGGCGTGCTGATGCAGGGTTTGCGGGTCGATGGTGACCGGCATTCCGGCTTTACGCGCCTGGCGCTTGTATTCGTTTCGGAGCAGGTCTTTGTCGGCGACGATGTCGGACCAGTGATGGCGACAAGGGTTGTGCACACACAGCAGCACCTGGCTGAAACGGGCGAGGCCGGCAAGGGCTTCCAGCGCTTGGGCTGGCAAGGAGGAAATGCCGAAGACGATCACGCGGGAGGGCAGGCCTATCGGTGCCTGCTCCAGGCTATTGATGCGCTCGATAAAGCGTTGGTGAACTCCGGCGCGACTTTGAGCCATGCCCTCCTCTCCTACGTCCAACAGCAGGGCGCGCCATAGTTCGGCTTGCCAGCAGTTGGCCGGGCTCAAAGGTTTGGACTCGCCACGGCCATTGCGCAGTTGATGGCGACCGGCAGCCCAATCTTCCAGCCAGTCGGCACGGTAGACCTGGTATTGGTCGAACAGGTCGGCGAGGCGTTCCGCGAGTTGGTAGCGTTTGCGCAAATCCGTATCGTGGGTCAGGAAGCGTTGCAGGGGTTCGAAATGGGGCTGATCGATCAGCTCGGGGAGCAGGCGCATGAGGCGCCAGGTCAGTGGGGCTTTATCCAGCAGGGATTTGGGCGGGATCTCGTCTTTGCCCAGAACCATGCGATAGAGCTGCCACATGAAGCTGCCGGGAAGCTGCACATCAATAGCGGCAGCGATGCCGCAACCGCCCATGTCGTCGTCTTCAGGGTCTTCAGCCAGCGCCAGTTTCAGCCACTGGGCAATACCGTTGCTTTGTACCAGGGCGATTTCGTTTTCCAGGGGAGCCAGCGGGTAACGGCGCATCCAGCTGACAACCAGGCTGCGCAGTTCATCCAGGCGGTTGCCGTGAACCACCATGAATCCAGCACTGAGGGACGTCGCATCCGGCATAACGGCTTCCTTGGGAAAAGCAAAATCGAGGGATGGACTTTAGCATTGAAGACAATCGTAGGCTGCAAGTGAGGAACCTTGGAGACGCTCGCCATACTTTCCGACCGCCCAAAACAAAA
>NZ_JACAPH010000053.1:0-228 GCF_013385805.1 Pseudomonas sp. C6002
AATCAAAATCTAAAGCGGGCACGGTCCAAATGTGGGAGCGGGCTTGCTCGCGAAGGTCGTTAACGATGACGCGGGCATTCTGAATGAACGCGGCGCTCTCAGGTTTTTCGCGAGCAAGCCCGCTCCCACAGAAAAGCAGATCTGTTTTCGCTCTGGTCTTTGCTTTTGCTTTTAACACTCAAGCCGGCCGGGAGGCCGCTGTGCTTTTGCTTTTGATCTTGATCTGAC
>NZ_JACAPH010000053.1:316-9566 GCF_013385805.1 Pseudomonas sp. C6002
TCGCGGCGGCCCGCGGAGCAATGCCGGAGTGAGGGAACGCCGAGCCACAGCGAGGCGCCGACAGGCGGGGCAGAGCCCTTTGCTTACTTTGGGGCTTTTCCAAAGTGAGCCGCTGTAAGAGCGGAACCATAGGTGGCCGTTACCTAAATAACGGATATACACACCACACCACCACTCAAATCCTACGTCTACGCCCCAACTGCGGAATCCCCAAAGCAGGCACCACCTCCACCCGCTCCACCCGCTTCCCAACCACCCCCGCCAACCCCACCACCGTCGGCTGACTGAACAACGACCGGGCATCCACCTCCAACCCCGCCTTACGCAGCCGCGCCACCACCCCCACGGCCAACAACGAATGCCCCCCCAACTCAAAGAAATGATCCTGACGCCCCACCCGATCCAGCTTCAGCACCTGCGCCCAAACCCCAGCAATCACCGTCTCCACCTCCCCCTGAGGCGGTTCATAGGCGCGACTCAACACCGCCTCCACCCCAGGCTCCGGCAACCCCTTGCGATCCAGCTTCCCCGCCGGATTAAGCGGCCACACCTCCACCCGCACAAACGCCGAAGGCACCATGTACTCAGGCAACCCCTCCACCATGTAACTGCGCAACGCCTCAAGCCCCGGCACCGCATCACGAACAGTGAAATACGCCACCAACCGCTCATCCCGAATCAACGCCGCCACCTCGCGCAATGCAGGATGCGCCGCCAACCGCGCCTCAACCTCCCCCAGCTCCAGCCGCACCCCACGCAGCTTCACCTGAAAGTCATTGCGCCCCAGAAACTCCAGGTTCCCGTCCGGCAAATACCGCACCAGATCCCCCGTGCGATACAACCGATCCCCCGCCACAAACGGGCTATCGATAAACCGCTCCGCCGTCATCTGCGCCAACCCCAGATACCCGCGAGCCACGCCCACCCCGCCGATATGCAACTGCCCACTGCACCCCAGCGGCACCGGCCGATCATGCTCATCCAATACGTAAAGCCGGGTATTACTGATGGCCCGCCCAATCGGCAACTGCAACCCCGGCACCGGCGCACCCGGCTCCAGCGTCCAGGCACTGCTGTCCACCGTCGCCTCGGTCGGTCCGTAGACGTTATGCAAGCGCACCTTGGGCAACCGCGCCTGAACCCCACGGGCCAAGGCCTCTGTCAGCTCCCCACCACCGCATAAAACGTCGGTAAGGCTGGTACAAAGCGCAGACTCCTCCAGCTCCAGAAACTGCTGCAACATCGCCGGCACAAACTTGATCACGCTGACCTGTTGCTCACGAATCACCTGCGCCAGGTACGCCGGTTCACGGTGCCCATCGGGACGCGCCAGGACCAGGCGCATGCCATTGGTCAGCGGCCAGAACAGCTCCCACACCGAACCGTCAAAACTGAACGGCGCCCGCTGCAACAACGCGCCACCCTCGGCATTCGGGCACAGTTGCGAGCCCCAGTGCATCAGGTTGCCCAGGCCCCGATGCTCGATCATCACGCCCTTGGGCGTGCCGGTGGAGCCGGAGGTGTACATCACGTACGCCAGGTTGCGTACGCTCAGCCCCGGCACTCGCGGGTTGCCTTCAGGCGCCTGCTGCCAGGCGCCGTGGTCGAGGTCGATCACCGGTATCGACACCGCCCCCGGCAAATCGCGGGTCGCGCCGTGTACCAGCAAGGCGACCGGCGCGCTGTCTTGCAGCATGTAGGCGAGACGCTCGCGAGGGTAGCCCGGGTCCAACGGTACATAGGCGCCCCCCGCCTTGAGGATGGCCAGCAAGCCCACCACCAGGTCCAACCCGCGCTCGACACACAAGGCGACCCGCGAATCCGGCCGCACGCCGCGCTCGCGCAGGTGATAGGCCAGGCGGTTGGCGCGCTCGTTGAGCTGGCGGTAAGTCAGTTGCTGCTCACCGGCCTGCACCGCCACCGCGTGAGGTGTGTGCCGGGCATGGGCTTCGAACAGGGCGTGGACGGTCTGGTCCACGGGGTAGTCGGTTTCGCTGGCGTTGAAGTCCACCAGTTGCTGTTGCAGTTCGGTCGCGGGCAGCACCTGCACCTCGAACAGCGGCGCCTCGGGCGTCTCCACCAATCCCGCCAGCACCGTGCCAAGGTAGTCCAGCAGGCGCTGGGCACCGACCTTGCGGGGCGCCTTGGCCTTGAGCCGGAAACCGCTGGCCAGGTCGTCCACCGTCAACATCAGCGGGTAGCTGAGAATGTCTTCGCTGCTGAGCAATTCGATGCCGGGCTGCAGCACCTCGAGTGCCTCGACCGAGATATGCCGGTAATTCAGCAGGCTGTTGAACAGCGGTGTGACGCCGCTGCAACGCTGGGCCAACGCCAGGGACGCTTGCTCGTGGGCGAGCAAGGCGCTGAGTTGCTGCTGCGTCTGCCTGATCGCCTCGCTCACCGTCACCCCGGCCAGGCGTACCCGCAGCGGCAAGGTGTTGATGAACATGCCCAGGGCACGGTCCGCGCCCTCACCGGCCTGCAGGCGTCCCAGCAGAACCGTACCGAAGACCACATCGTCACGGCCCGAGACGCGACCCAGTACCTGGGCCCACGCCAGATGAAACAGGCTCGCCGCGCTGACACCCAAGGTGCGGGCCTGCTCACGCAACAACTGGCCGAGTGCGTCGGGAAGCAGCACGTCGGCTTCCTCGGTGTCACGGCGATCCGCCTGGCGCTCCTGTAAACCGAAGGCCAGGGTCGGCTCGTCGACATCCGCCAGCCGCCCGCGAAAGAACGCTTCGTGCCCGGCCTGGCGTTCCGCTGACCGGGCCTGGGCGACCACGTTGCGATAGGGCACCGGCGCCGGCAATTGCTGTTGCTGGCCAAGCAGATGCGCCTGGATTTCCGCCATCAGTACTTGCGTCGATGTGGCGTCGTTCACCAGGTGATGGAAACGCAGCATGCCCACCCAACGGCGGTTCTGCGGGTCTTCGGCATAATCCAGGGCCATCAGCGGCGCCTTGCGCAAGTCCAGTGGCCGCTGGCGTTCGCGCAGTTGTTCGAGGATTGAATCGCCCTGGAGGGCCACCGATTGCACGTCCAGAATCGCCTTGCGCCACACCACTTGCATCGGTTGTTCGAGGGCATCCCACGCCAGGCTGGTGCGCAGGATGTCATGGCGGTCGATCACCTGTTGCAGCGCCTGGGCGAACGCTTCCAGCTGTTCACGGCGGGCAAAGCTGAACATCGCGTGTTGCTGGTACGGATCGCGCTCGTCAGTGATGTGGTGATACAGCAGGCCTTCCTGCAACGGCGCCAGCGGGTAGATCTCCTGCACATTGGCGGCGCCACCGGGGATCGCGGCGACGATGCGTTCTATCGTCGGCGGGTCCAGTTCGGCCAGCGCCAGCAGGTCCGGAGTAATCAATTGGCAACCTGCCGGAACACGGTTGGCCGGCACCTCAAGCTCGGTGCCCTGGCCGACCGCTGCCGCCAGTGCGGCCAGGGTCGGCTGGCCGAACAGCACCTGCACGTCGGCCTGCAACCCGACCTGGCGCATGTGCTGCACCAACTGGACCGCCAACAGCGAATGGCCGCCCAACTCGAAGAAATGGTCATGCCGCCCCACCCGCTCGACGTGCAGTACATCGGCCCAGATCTGCGCCAGGGCGATTTCCGTAGGCCCTTCGGGGGCTTCGTAAATTCGACTGACAAATGCATCGGCACCGGGTGCCGGCAAGGCCTTGCGGTCGAGTTTGCCGTTGGCCGTCAGGGGCAGCGCGTCCAGCTTTACGTAGGCCTGCGGCACCATGTAATCCGGCAAGCGTGACTTGAGATGGGCGCGAAGCGCTTCAATCGCAACCGGCGCGTGCTCGGTGAACCAGGCCAACAGCTGCCCCTCGCGTATCAGCACCACCGCTTCGGTGACCCCTTCATAACCCGCCAGGGCGGACTCGATTTCCCCCGGCTCGATACGCACGCCGCGAATTTTTACCTGGTCGTCGTTGCGGCCCAAATATTCAATATTCCCATCCGGCAGCCAACGCGCCAGGTCGCCGGTGCGGTACATGCGGCCTGGGTTGAATGGGTCATCAAGGAAACGCTCTGCGGTCATGTCCGGGCGGTTCAAATAGCCCCGCGCCACGCCTTTCCCGCCGACGTACAACTCGCCTGCAGTACCGATGGGCACCGGCCGCTGTTGCTCATCCAGCAGGTAGACCGCGGCATTCGCGATGGGTTTGCCGATGTGCAGCGCCTGCCCGGCCTCAACGAGGCCCGAGGTGGCAACCACGGTGGCTTCAGTGGGACCGTAGTTGTTGATCACCGCGAAACTGCGCGCCTGGTTGAACTGGCGCAGGCGGTCGCCACCGATCAGCAGCGTGCGCAAAGTCGGGTGTTCGATATTCTGGCTGAAAGCATACTCGGCCACCGGCGTGGGCAGGAAGCATACGTCCAGCGGTTGCGCGCGCCACCAGGCCAGCAGCGCGTCGATGTCTTCGGCGCCGTCGTGGGCCGGCGGCAAGTACAAGGTCGCGCCCACGCACAGCGCTGGCCAGACCTCCCAGGCCATGGCGTCAAACCCGAAACCGGCAACGCTGGCGGTATGGCTGCCCGCGTGCAAATCGAAGGCCTGGCAATGCCAGTCCACCAGGTTGGCCACGGTGTGGTGCTCCACCATCACGCCCTTGGGCAGGCCGGTGGAGCCTGAGGTGTAGATCACATACGCGAGGTTGGCGGGTGTCATCGCCACTTGCGGGTTGCGCGCCAACTGCGCCGTGGCGTGATCCAGATTGATGACCGGCACGCTCAATACCGGTAGACGCTCGAGCAAATCCGTCTGCGTCAGCACCGCCACCGGCGCGCTGTCATCGAGCAGGTAGTGCAGGCGCTCGGCAGGATGGGCCGGGTCCACCGGGACATAACAGGCGCCGGACTTGAGAATCCCCAGCAAGCCCACCAGCGTCTGCAGGCCGCGCCGGGCGACTATCGCCACACGGTCGTCGGGCTTTACCCCGAGCACCAATAGCTGCCGCGCCAGGGCATTGGCCCGTTGATTCAATTGGTCATACGTCAATCGCTGCCCCTGATACACCGCCGCCACCGCATGCGGGGTCACCGCGGCCTGGGCCTCGACGCGCCCATGCAGGGTTTGCGCTGCGGGATAGGCCTGGGCGGTGGCGTTCCAGCGTTGCAACTGCGCGGTTTCCTCGGGCGTTATCAGCGAGAAGTCAGCCAGGGGCAGCGCGGTGTTTTCCAGCCCCTGCTCCAGCACATACACCAGGCGATCGGCCAGGGCCTGCACCTCGTGTGCCTGGAAGTACGCCTCGTTGTAGACGCAGTGCAGGCACGCCGTGTCGTGGTAGCGATTGCTGCGCAAGTGAATCGCCAGCGGCAACGGCTCATGGTGGTTGGACACCTTGATCGCCCGGGCCGATGCCTGGCCGTAGCGAAATTCATGGTCGTCCTGCTCATAGGACACCGACAGGTCGAACAGTTGGCCGCGGTCGGCGCGCAGCAAACCCAGCTCGCGATTCATTTCGCTCAGCGGGAAACGTTGATGTCGGAAATCCTGCTGGAGCTGGTCGCGCACGCCACGCACCAGGGCGCTGAAAGGCAGGTCGTCGCGGAACTGCAAGCGCACGGCACTGACCTGGGTGAACAGCCCCAGGGTCGAACGAAAGCGTGCATTGGAACGGTTGAGTATCGGCAGCCCCACCACCCACTCCTGGCGCTGGCCGGTGCGGCTGAAGTACAGGTACATCGCCGCCAATAACACATGGAACGCCGACGCCTGGTAATGGTTCGCCGCCCGCGCCATGCGATTGAGCAGCGCCGCCGGAAACGGTGCTACCAGGGTGTTGCTCGGCGCATCGCCCTTGGCCTGGTAACGGCGCGTCAGCAGCGGCTCTGGCAGCGCCTGGTATTTGTCCAGCCAGTAGCTGCGGTCCCGGGCGTAACGGGCCGACTCGCGATAGCGTTCATCGTTGTCGATGAAGTCGATATAGGACGGCGCCGACAGGTCCGGTAGTCGGCCCTGCTCCAGGGCGCTGTAGATCCCGGCAAGGGATTGCAGCATCTGGCCAAAGCCCCAGCCATCGAGAATCAGGTGGTGAGCCTGGGTGCCGAGGCGGTAATGCTGGTCATCGAGCTTGACCAGGAAGAAGCGGAACAACGGCTCGTCGACCAACGCATAGGCTCGCGCCATCTGCGCCTGCAACAAGGCCTCGGCGGCCGCGTGGGGATCCGGCTGGCGCGAGACGTCATGCTGCGGCACCGATACCGCCATCGCCTCGGCAAACGCCTGCCGTGGCAAGCCATCAGCCGCCACCTGCAACACCGTACGCAATGCGTCGTGCTTGGCCACCAGGTGCTCGATGGCTCGCTGGATCAATGCGGGATTCACGGTGCCCGTGAGATCGATATAACCCCCGATGTTGTACAGCGGCGAGTCACCGAGGCGCAGTTGGTCGAGCCAGATATCCCGCTGGGCGGCGGTCAGGGGGAAATACGTCATAAGATCCTTCTCATGTGAGGTGTCGATAAGGCGCACAACGCCCCATTGAGGCGAAATCAACGGGATTTAAGCATCGCCCCGGAGTGCCGTATGTCACCCGAAACCCGGACAGCCTGGGTACCGCGCCGGGGTTGGCTGATGGTTCAGTGCTGAAACGATTAAATGGATGTAGGAGATTGGCTACATCTGGCCGATGCCATATAGCCGGGCATGTCGAGAAAATTGAGTAAATATGTTTTATATCAACTAGTTAACAAACTCTAAAATCCTTTTACCCTGCAGCTTCAGCCTATATCCCTGTCGGAAATGACGAAATAATGGCGCGCTTTTTATGGCAGGTTGTGTCCCTCGTTTCCGCTACATACGTAGGACAAATCCACGTGGCTAAATGAAGCCTCGAGCACCGACCCAGGTTCAAGGAGAACGGGAGGCCTGCACACGTACGGGCAACCGTTGACGGTTTTCGACATCAAGGATGAGATGGCTATGAGTCTGACCAGCAGTATTCGGAATATGGAAAATCCGCATTTTTATTTCGAGTTGGGAGAGTTGATTTCAAGCACCGGCACTGAACACTTCGCAGCGAACATGCTGCAACTGGTCAACAAGCTGGTACCGGTTCACTTGGTAGACCTCAGTGAATGGACCCTCGACGAGCACCAGGCCTGCGTGCTCGATATCAAGTTACTTGGCAGCGACGGGTTGAAGCAGGACCTGCCGCCACCGCGCACCCTGCATCACCGCGACGATCATCCGCTGCTGAAAAAAATGCTCGGCATGAACGACCCGCTGTTGATCCAGATGAATGCCAAGGCCGACAGCACCCACACCCGCGGCACCTCCCATCAGTGCAACCTGGTATCGCGCCAGGCCAATCGGCGCTGCGTGATTTCGTTCTACCGGCCCCACACCCAACGCGCCTTTTCCCTGGCGCAGCTGTCGTTTCTCAAGAGCCTTTCGGAAACCTTGCTGCCGTTGATCGAGCGCCACGCGCAGATCAATCGACAGGCCCCGCCGGTAGCGCCCGAGCCCTCTAAAACTCCGTTGGAGCAGTCGCAATTGCAGCGCGAATTCTATAAACGCCTGTCACTCAGTGACATCACCTTATCGGCGCGGGAACAGGAGGTTTGCCTGGGGTTGTTGACCGGCGGAACCGTACCGCAGATGGCCGAGAAACTCAGCGTGAAAAACAGCTCCATCGAAACCTACCTCAAGCGCGCGGCGGCCAAACTGGGCGTGAGTGGCCGGCATGGCCTGGCCAAATGGATGGTTGGCGCGTGATGAAAAAACTGATGCTCGGCGTGGCGTGTGTGCTTGGCGGGTGTTCGTTGATCCCGGACTATCAGCGGCCCGAGGCACCGACCCCGGCGCACTACCCGGTGTATAACGCGGACCGGGTGGGGCCATCGGCCGCCGGGCCTGACTGGCAACAGTTGTTCCGTGACCCGGTGATGCGGCAGTTGATTGGCCAGGCCCTGGTGAATAACCGTGACCTGCGGGTGGCGGCGCTGAATGTCGAAGCGTTCCAGGCGCAGTACCGCATCCAGCGTGCCGACCTGTTCCCGGCGGTGTCTGCCACGGGTGCCGAAAACCGCCAGAAAGTCCCGCGGCGCGCCACTACCACCGGCAAGTCTGCGATCACCTCTACCTATTCGGCGACATTGGGCGTCAGCGCCTACGAGCTGGATTTTTTCGGCCGCGTACGCAGCCTCAGTGAGCAGGCGATGCTGCAATACCTGGCCACTGAAGAAGCCCGGCGCAGCGCGCAACTGAGCCTGGTGGCCAACGTCGCCAACGCTTACCTGACCTGGCGCGCCGACCAGGAACTGCTGGCCCTGGCCCGGCAGACGCTGGCCTCGGACGAGCACAGCCTGCGTCTGACGTCGCGCAGTAAAACGGCGGGCAAGGCGACGTCGATTGATGTGATCCAGGCCCGGACCAGTGTCGAAAGCACCCGGGCAAGCATTGCGCGCTACCAGCGGCAGGTAGCCCAGGACCTCAACAGCCTGGCGTTGCTGGTGGGTGGGCCGGTGCCGGATTCTTTGCCGGCACAGCCGCTGTCCGACGACCTGGTAGCCCGGGTGCCGGCCGGGTTGCCGTCGGACCTGCTGCAACGGCGGCCGGATATTGTGCAGGCCGAGTATCAGCTTCAGGCGGCCAACGCGAATATTGGCGCGGCGCGGGCGGCGTTTTTTCCTTCGGTTACGCTGACGGCCAACGCGGGCACCTCGAGTAAGGATCTGTCGGGATTGTTCCAGGGGGGCTCGGGGAGTTGGGGGTTCCAGCCGCAGATCAATCTGCCGATCTTCAATGCGGGCAGCCTGCGGGCCAGCCTGGATTACGCGAAGATTCAGAAGAACATTTATGTCGCGCAGTATGAGAAGTCGATTCAGACCGCGTTCCAGGAAGTCTCGGACGGGCTGGCGGCGCGGCAAACGTATAACGAGCAACTGGCGGCGCAGCGGGATTTTGTTCGGGCCAACCAGACGTATTACGACCTGGCTCAGCACCGGTATCGCAGTGGGGTGGACAGTAATCTGGTGTTTCTGGATGCGCAGCGGTCGTTGTTCAGTTCGCAGCAGGCGTTGATTGTTGATCGGTTGGCGCAGTTGGTGGCGGAGGTGAATTTGTATACGGCGTTGGGTGGGGGGTGGGAGGGTGATTCTGCTGGGGGTGGGGGTGGGGGTGGGGGCATATCCGTTTCTTCGGTCACGGCGGCTTATGGTTCCGCTCTTACAGCGGCTCACTTTGGAACCCCCCCAAAGTAAGCAAAAGCAAGAGCACGGCGGCCTG
>NZ_JACAPH010000053.1:9645-47850 GCF_013385805.1 Pseudomonas sp. C6002
GAGCAAAACCCTAAGGCCTTACCCGTGCCACCCGCCATACCTTGTTCCCCACATCATCCGCCACCAGCAACGCGCCCTGGCCGTCCAACGCTACACCGACCGGACGCCCCTGAGCCTCTCCATCACCATTTAAAAACCCAGTCAGGAAATCAACAGGCACACCCGACGGCTTTCCGTCCCGGAACGGAATAAACACCACCTTGTACCCCGCCTGCGGATTACGGTTCCAGGATCCATGCTCCCCCACAAACACCCCATCGGCAAACACCGCTGGCATCCCCCGCGCATCGGAAAAAGTCAGGCCCAACGGCGCAACGTGAGTCCCCAGCGCGTAGTCCGGTGCAATCGCCTGGGCGACCTTGTCCGGACGCGGCGGCTGCACCCGGCTGTCAACGTGAGCCCCGTAATAACTCCACGGCCAACCGTAGAACGCGCCATCCCGCACCGACGTCAGGTAATCCGGCACCAGATCGCTGCCGATCTCGTCGCGCTCGTTGACCACCGTCCACAACTGCGTAGAGCCGGGTTTCCACGCCAGCCCATTGGGATTGCGCAACCCACTGGCGAACAGACGCTTCTGCCCACTGGCAAGATCCAACTCCCAGATCGCAGCACGCCCTTCCTCGGCGTCAAGCCCATTCTCACCCACATTGCTGTTGGACCCGACGGTCACATAAAGCTTGGTACCCTCAGGATTGGCCAGGACGTTTTTGGTCCAGTGATGATTGATCCCGGCCGGCAGATCAGTGACCTTCACCGGCACGGCATCGATGTGAGTCTGGCCCCGAACATAAGGCACCTTGACCACCGCATCGGCATTGCCGATATACAACTCATCCCCCACCAACGCCATGCCAAACGGCGACGTCAGCCCACCGAGAAACTCACTCTTCACCTCGGCACGCCCATCACCGTCGGCGTCCCGCAGCAGCGTGATCCGGTCGGCGCTCGGCGTATCGGCACCGACCCGCCCCATCACAAACCCCATCGCGGTACGACGCGCCCAGGCGAGCAAACCCGTGCCGCCGTCCGTGGCACCTTCAGGCATGGGCGGATGGTTACTCTCGGCTACCAGCACGTCGCCATTGGGCAAGGTGTACACCCAGCGCGGATGGTCAAGGTCCGCGGCCAACGCCGTTACCGTGAACCCATCGGGCGCCGTTGGCTGGGCATTACCGGGCCAGCCGACAGCCTTGGAAACCTTGAGTGTCGGGATCAGTGATGCAGTGGGTTCGGGCAGTTGCGGGCTTGGCCCCACACCGGCCTGAAACGGCAGTTTGGAGGAATCGCCACAGGCGCTGAGGGCAGCCGTGGCGGTGATCAGCAGCGCAAGGCGGCTTGGTGCATTCATTGGGAAACCTCGGGACAGCCCTTTATCGGGCAGGCAAAAACCCGACGGAGTATCGCGTCATTCCCCGACACCAAACACCGCCTACCGCGCAATTGAGTTTTAACTCAGTCGCACGAGTGGCTCGGCAGCACTCTCAGGCTTTCCAAGGCCCCAACGCCAGGCTGTAGGGAGAAAACCCCTCGAACTGCCAACGCAGCGCCAGCGCCGCATCCCTTCGGACCACGTGTTCCACGGTCACCTTCCACAACCGCTCAGCCCCCTCGAACGTGGCCACTTCATCTCCTTCAAGAATCACCTCGGCCCGCCCGGCCATCTGCAACACATCACCCGTAGCAAAATCCACAAACAGCAAGCCCGCAACCGGGTTGACCTGCACATTGCCCAAGGTGTTGAAAAACGAGTTGCCGGTAAAATCGGGAATCGTCAGCACCTCTCCCTCCACGCGCACAAACCCACTGTTGCCGCCTCGGTGTGAAACGTCCACCGAACGCTTGGCCGCATCCCCTTCCAGGTCCACATAGCTGGCGACGAAAAACGTATCAGCGCTGCGAATCAGCGCCCGGTCAGCGTCATCGAGCGAGTTCGCGCGCCGCACAATACCTCCCGCAGCGCGCTGCCCCCGGGCCCCCGGATCCACCGCACGCAACTGGATGTACTTCGGGCAATTTCCAAACGTGTGCACCACCGCCACGGTAAATCCGTCGACGCCGGCAGCCCCAATAACCCCGTTCATGCGATTACGCCGCCGCGTATTCAGGTCAATGCCCAACAGCCCGACCGACGCGCCTTGTTTCAGCCCGCTCCCGGCGGGGTCACTCTCCGCAGGCAGGCTGTCGATACGCAAGCTGTAGGGGTCCGGCGAATACGCAAACCCCGGCGTGCCCTCCAGCAGCGTGGCCCAGGGCAGCCCCTGCTCATCCACGGCCCCCACGACCAGATAGGGCAACAACTCATAAAAAGCCCGATGCTGCTCCGGCAAGTGATCCCGTATCACCTTCGCGCCGATCACCTCCATGCGCTCGGCCACGCCGGCACTTTGCTGCAACTGCCGCTCGCCGGCATGCCATGGCGAAACGGGGGACGCGTCCTGGTGATTCATGATCAAGCCCTCGGTGAATGAAACGCCGGATGTTCACGCAATGCCGCCACGCTGAAATCGACAAAACTGCGCACCCGCATCGAAGCGTTGCGCCCTTCGCGGTAGACCACATGCACCGGCAGCGGCGGCGGTTCATGGGCCTGCAATACTCGACACAGTTGCCCGCTCGCCAGGTGCTCGTGCACCGGGTAGCTCAAGCACCGGATCAACCCTGCGCCCTGCACCGCCGCATTGATCGCGCCCTGCACCGTGGTGCAACCGAGACGCGCCCGGGCCTTGATGCTGGCGCCCTGGAAATCCCACTGCACCCAATTCGAATACGCCTGGCTGGCGACCAGCCGATGCTCCTTGAGCGCCTCCGGTTGCACCGGTTCGCCATGGCTTTGCAGATAGCCGGGGCTGGCGCAGACGATGTTGCGCACATGGCCCACGGGCCGGGCAATCAGGGATGAACCGGGCAGTTCCCCCACCAGGACTGCCACGTCCAGGCCGTCTTCATTCAGGTTCGGATAATGATCGTGGTAATGGGCAAACAGGCGGACTCCGGGATAGCGCTCCAGGTAGCCGGCCAACAGCGGCGCCATCACATAACGGCTGAACAGCAACGGAAAAAACACCCGCAGGTTTCCCTCGGCCTGCGCGTGCGCACCCTGGGCAGATGCTTCGGCGGCGCTCACGCCGTCAAGGATCCGCGAACAGTCGGCCATGAACGTCGCCCCGGCTTCGGTGAGGCGAATGCCCCGGGTGCTGCGCTGTACCAATGGCACCCGCAAGCGCGTCTCCAGCCGGTCAATCGCGCGGATCACAGTGGGCCCCGAGATGCCCAGGCAACGGGCAGCCGCGGACAGGCTCGGCTGCCGGGACAGCGCCTGGAAGATCTGCATGTCGCGATAACGGTCCATCAGGCCGGCCGCTGCATCGATGGGTTGAGCGCAGCATCCTGCCCCAGCCGGCTGACCAGAAAATCCACGAACGTGTTGACCTTCGCCGGTACCCGGGCGTTGTTCTGGAACACCACATGGATCGGCAAGGCCGGCGGTTCGAAGTCTTGCAGGATGATCTCCAGTGCGCCTGCACGCACATCGCTGGCCACCTGATAAGACAACACCCGTGTGACGCCCCAGCCCAGGCGCGCGAGGTTGATCGCCGCGTTGTTGGCGGTGACCACCAGGCGCGGCTCAACGGCCACGCTCAACGGCTGGCCGCCTTCCCTGAACTGCCATTCGCTGACCAACTGGCTGGAAGACGACGTGACAATCTTCGCCTCACGCAGTTGCCCGGGGTGCAGTGGCCGGTGCCGCTCAAGGTAAGCCGGCGCCGCGCACACTACGCGACGCACCTCGCCGACCTTGATCGCCTGCTGGCCGGGTTCCTGCAAATGCCCGATGCGCACGGCCACATCGACGCCTTCATCGGTCATGTTGACCACCCGGTCCACCAGCAAGGCGTTGATGCTGACCTGGGCAAACAGGTCCAGGTACTCCCCCAGGATTGGCGCGACGAACAACTCGCCGAACAACACCGGCGCGGTGACCGTCAGGTGCCCCCACGGGATCGAGAAGCTGCCTGCTGCCGCTTCTTCGGCCTCAGTCAACTCCGCGAGGATGCGCCGGCAATCGTCCAGGTAACGCTGGCCGGCCTCGCTCAGGTGCAGGCTGCGGGTGGTGCGCGAAAGCAACTGGGTGCCAATACGCGCCTCCATCGCGGCAATCGCGCGGGTCACGCTGGGGGGCGAGATATTCAGGCGCCGGGCCGCCGCGGCAAAGCCCTGTTCTTCGGCGACGGCGAGGAAAATCTGCATTTCCTGGAAACGGTCCATGGGTCCCCTTAATCGAATGTGGTCCACCAAACCAGTGGCTTGGGAGCGGTTGTGGCGAGGGAGCTTGCTCCCGCTGGGCAGCGTAGCGGCCCCAAAATCCTGGGAGCGCTGCGCACTGGAGCGCCAGCCCGGTCCAGCGGGAGCAAGCGCCCTCGCCACAAAATCTTCAAACCTTCGCCAGGCCCACAGCGGTGCGTTGCATACCCACAAACCCCTGCAGCGCCTCGATACTGCCCAGCCAGGCGCGAACCTGCGGATAGTCGTCCAGCGCGACATTCCCCTCCGGCGCATGGGCGATGTAGGTGTAGTGCGCGATATCGGCAATTGTCGGCAGGTCACCGGTGAGAAAACGGCTCTGCTCCAACTGGTGCTCTACCACTTTGAGGAATGCGTGGGAGCGGCTGATGGTCGCCTCGGCATCCAGCGCGACACCGAACACAGTGATCAATCGCGCCGCAGCCGGCCCGGTGTGCAGCGGCCCTGCCGCAGCCGAGAGCCAACGCTGCACACGGGCCTGGGCCAAAGGCTCGGTGGGCAGCCACTGGGCGGTGCCATATTGGCCGGCGAGGTACACCAGGATCGCGTTGGAGTCCGCCAGCACCACACCGTTATCATCGATCACCGGCACCTGGCCGAAGCTGTTGAGGGTGGCCAGGAACTCAGGGGTTTTGTGCGCGCCTTGCTTCAGATCGACGTGCACCCGCTCAGCGGGCACGCCCAGCAGCGACAGCATCAACTCAACCCGGTGGGAATGGCCAGACAAGGGGTAACGGTACAGTTTGATCATGACGGGCTCCGCGATGTGCCAGGGACTCGACCCGGTGATCGGGTCGATAACGCTTATGTTCCACCGCTACGGCACGCAGCAGAATAGCCAGTTTTTACAATCCAGCATTTCACCGGATGAAACAATCAATCGCCAAACAACTCGTCGATCAGGTTGAACAGGGTGGTTTTCACCGGGCTGTCGAGCTCGGTCCACGCCAGGCCGGTCCTGGCCCGGAACGCCCCCAACGCCAGGTGCCTGGACACGCAATTGGCCGGCAGCGCCCGGGCCGCCTGCAGCGGCAACACACCCACACCCAGCCCGGCCGAGACCAGCGCCAGCATGGTGGTGAACTCGCCGAGTTCGGAGGCGATCTCCAGCGGCACGCCCATCGCCTGCACGAATTCATCGTAGAAACCCGGTGCATAACGCCGGGCCAGGATGAACACCGGCACCTTGAGCAAGTCCGTCGGCTGAATGGTTTCCTGGGTCGCCAACGGATGCTCGCCGGGCAAGGCGACCACGAAGCTTTCCTGCAGCACCTCAAGGGTCTGCACGCCGGGATAGGCCGCCGGCAAACGCATCAGGCCGAAATCCAGCTGGCCGTTTTTCAACGCAGCCGCCTGATCCGGGCCGGGCATGTCCTTGAGCTCCAGTTCAATTCGCGGGTAGCGCTGGTGCACCGCACGAATCAACCCCGGCAGCAATTGCGGCAATACCGACGAGACAAATCCCAGGCGCACCCGGCCGATCTCCCCGCGGTTCGAAGCCCGGGCGGCATCGGCGGCGCGGGCAGCCTGGTGCAGGGTGGCGAGGGCTTCCGGCAGAAACACCCGCCCGGCTTCCGTCAGTGTGACCGAGTGCCGGTTGCGGTCGAGCAGGCGCACGCCCAGGCCGCTTTCGAGCAGTTTGATCTGCATGCTCAGCGCCGGTTGCACGATCGACAACTGCGCGGCCGCCCGGCCGAAATGCAGTTCCTGGGCGAGCACGACAAAGGCGCGCAGGTGCTTGAGTTCCATCAGGTTGGCTCCGGTTATCACGATTATTGATCACCCCATCACAAATGAAAATTGGACGCCGGGCCCTGGCTGCGCTGAAGTAAAGCCCGTGATGCACGATATGACAGGGTTTGACGTATAACAATGAGAGCGGCGCCCCGCACTCGGATTGATAGTGTTGATCACCTGTCTCAGTCTTCGGAGATCGCCCCATGCAGCGTGTTTTAGACAGTTTCCGCCTCGATGGCCGCCTGGCCTTGATCACCGGCTCCAGCGCCGGCATCGGCCTGGCCATCGCCCGTGGCCTGGCCCAGGCTGGCGCACGGGTAGTGCTCAACGGGCGCAACCGCAGCACCTTGCGTGACAGTGCCGCGTTGCTGGCGGCGGAAGGCCTGGAGGTGCACACCCAGGCGTTCGATGTCACCGACGGCGCGGCGGTGTTGGCCGCCGTGGCGGAGATCGAAGAGCGCCTGGGCCCGCTGGACATCCTCGTCAACAACGCGGGCATGCAACGTCGCGGGCCGCTGGAGGACTACAGCGAAACCCACTGGCGCGAGTTGATGAGCACCAACCTGGACAGCGCCTTCCTGGTCGGCCAGGCCGTGGCCCGGGCGATGATCCCACGCAAGCGGGGGCGCATCATCAATATCTGCTCGGTGCAAAGCGAACTGGGGCGCCCGGGCATCGCCCCGTATGCCGCCAGCAAAGGCGCGCTGAAAATGCTCACCAAAGGCATGGCCATCGACTGGGGCCCCCACGGGCTGACGGTGAATGGCATCGGCCCCGGCTATTTCAAGACCGAACTGAACGCCAACCTGGTGGCCAACCCCGAATTCAGCGACTGGCTGGTGCAGCGCACACCG
Source organism: Pseudomonas sp. C6002 (assembly GCF_013385805.1). NCBI lineage: Bacteria > Pseudomonadati > Pseudomonadota > Gammaproteobacteria > Pseudomonadales > Pseudomonadaceae > Pseudomonas > Pseudomonas sp. C6002. The sequence continues at coordinate 16,542 of NZ_JACAPH010000053.1, forward strand.
AGCCGGCGCTGGGGTGACGTCGCCGAACTGGCGGGCGCTGCGGTATTCCTTGTCAGCGACGCGGCAAGTTTCGTCAACGGTCATATCCTGTACGTGGACGGTGGCATCACCGCCTCGCTGTAACCTGGAGAATTTCATGCACGCGATTGTCTGCCATGCCTCGAAAGACCTGCGGGTAGAACCGCAAACCGAACCCCAGGCACTGACGCCCGACCAACTGCGGGTGCGCATTGCCCGGGGCGGGATCTGCGGCTCGGACCTGCATTACTACCAGCACGGCGGCTTCGGCACCGTGCGGTTGCGCGAGCCGATGGTGCTCGGCCACGAAGTATCGGCGGTGATCGAGGCGGTGGGCCGTGAAGACGGGCCGTTCAAGATTGGCCAACGCTTGTCGGTCTCGCCGTCGCGGCCTTGCGGGGGTTGCCATTATTGCCATCAAGGGCTGCCGAACCATTGCCTGAACATGCGTTTCTACGGCAGCGCGATGCCCTTCCCTCACGTGCAGGGTGCGTTTCAACAAAGCCTGGTGATCGAAACGCACCAGGCGCATCTGCTGGCCGATCATGTGAGCCTTGCCGAGGGTGCAATGGCTGAACCGTTGTCTGTGGGTTTGCATGCCATCCAGCGTGCCGGGGTGGTGTTCGGCAAACGGGTATTGGTCACCGGGTGCGGGCCCATCGGCAACCTGTTGATCGGCAGCCTGCGGGCAGCGGGCGCGAGGGAAATTGTTGCGGTGGACCTGGCTGCCGGGCCCTTGGCCTGCGCCGAAAAAATGGGCGCCAGCCGTACTCATAACCTGGCGGAAGACGCCGACGCGTTGAAGCGGTATACCGCCGAAAAAGGCTACTTCGACGTGATGTTCGAAGTCTCCGGCAGCGCCCAGGCCCTGCGCAACGGCCTGGAGTGCATGGCCCCGCGCAGCGTGCTGGTGACGGTCGGTCTGGGTGGCGAGGTCTCGCTGCCGTTGAATATGCTGGTGAGCAGGGAGATCGACTTGCGGGGCACCTTCCGCTTCCATTCGGAGTTTGCCCAGGCGGTGGATTTGCTCAATCGCCAGGTGATTGATGTGCGTCCGGTGATCTCCCACACCGTGCCGTTCAGCGAGGCGGTGCAGGCCTTTGAGCTGGCGGCAGACAAGAGCCGGGCGATGAAGGTACTGCTGGATTTTGGCGTGGGTGATTGAACCGGATCTCGACAGCTCCCACAGGGTTGCGGTGCATTTTGGGGATCCGATAGCGCCTGCGCTACACCCGCTCTTCGAGCCTGAACCGCAGGAAACGATGGCTGGCTGAAAACAGTCGACGGTAGGTCAGCAACACCGCACCTACCGTGCCCAACGCCGACGACGCAGCGATCAAAAACATAATCACAATCTGATAACGCACCGCGTCCACCGGACTTTCCCCGGCCAGCACCTGGCCAGTCATCATCCCCGGCAAGCTCACAATCCCCACCACCGTCATCTGGTTCAGCGTCGGAATCATCCCGGCCCGCACAGCCTGGCGAATCGCATCCTGCGCCGCCTCCCAGCGTGAACCACCGAGGGCCAGAATCATCTCGATGGTATTGCGGCCGGAGGTCAGCTCCTGAGTCATACGCTCAATCCCCAGAGACACCCCGGTAAGCGTATTACCCAGAATCATCCCAAGGATCGGAATCGCATACTGCGGCTCGTACCACGGGTGAATCCGGATAATCGCGAACAGGCCAACAGCCGTCACCAACCAGGAACTGCCCCACACCGACACAATACTGTCGGCCCGCTGCCCCGCATAGGTCCGCTTCCCACGCCCGGCAGCCGAGAGCCCGGCGATCAGAGTCATCAGGCACATCAGCGGCAGCACCACATACCAGTAGGCAAATTCAAAGACCCAGCCCAGCAGGTAACCGATCGCCAACAACTGCACCACCGTGCGCACAGCCGCCCAGAACAGCTGACGCTCCAGCCCCAGCCGCAACAACAGCGACAGCGCACCGTTGATCAGGATCAGCGAGGCGGCGATGGCCATGTCCAGTGCTGTGAGGTCGTGATAATTCATGGCTGCACGGCCCCCGTCAGCACGCCGGCGTCCATATGCAAATGGGTGGTGCTCATGCGTTGCGCCTGCTCAAGGTCGTGGGACACCCAGATATAGGCGTGAGCGCTATCCGCTTCGGCCCAGGCACTGATCAACGCCTCGACCTCCCCGGACGATGCCGGGTCGAGAGCGGCGGTAGGTTCGTCCAGCAACAGCACATCGGGATTGAGTTGCAGGGTACGGATCAGTGACACCACCTGGGACTCACCACCGGATAAATCCCCGGCATTTTTTGCCAGAAAGCCCGACTCCTTGCCCGCGTGGGCCAGCAGCGCCTTGACCGCCTGCGGGTCGAAACTCAGGTGATGCAAGGCTTTGAGGCTGTAGGGGAAACGCAAGTTGTCTTCCACCGTGCCTTCGATCAGCGCCGGGCGTTGGGAGAGGTAGCTGATGCGGCTGCGATACTGCGGGACTTGCGCGTTGGCGATGGGCTGCCCGTTCCAGAGGATATCCCCTGAGGTGGGCGCGTCGAGCAAGGCCAGCGCCCGAAGGAATACACTTTTGCCGGAGCCGGACGAGCCGGTGATGGAGATGCGGTCGGCGCGGTGCAGCTGGAAGTTCGTGGGCTGCAGCAGTTGCAGCTGGCGGCGCTCGTCCATCCGCGTGAGCGCCCGGGTTTCGACTAATACGCTCATGGCGTTGATGATCCTTGTTCCTGATTCAGACGCAAATGGTAAGACAGGGCACGTCCCCCGTGGCGAGGGAGCTTGCTCCCTCGCCACAGCAAGCTCCCTCGCCTCAGCGTTCTTCAGCGCTTGGGCTCCAGCGACACCAGGCGCGGCTTGATGGATTTCTCGCGCACCTCAAGCAACGCCAGGGTCACCGGCAACTTGAAACGTCGCCGCCCTGCACTGCCAGGGTTGAGAAACAGCCGCTCGCCGTGCCACTCGATCAATGGTTTGTGAGAGTGGCCAGTGATCACCAGCCGGATGCCCGGATCAAGCTCCTTCGGCACATCGGCAATGTCATGCACCAGCAACGCCCGCCAGCCGTTCAAGTCAAAATCCAGCCGATCAGCCAAATGCTCTGCCCACGCGGCGTCGAGGTCGTTATTGCCGCGCACCACATGCAATGGCGCAATCGAGGCCAGCAACTCAAGGATCTCCGGGCTACCGATGTCCCCGGCGTGAACAATCTGCTCGCACCCTTCCAGGGCCGCCAGGGCCTCGGCACGGAGCAAGCCGTGGGTATCGGAAATCACACCAACTTTCATGAACGTCTCCTGTGCAAAACCCCGGCGCGATCCACCGGGCGGCTTGCAATCAATCATTGCACTGCCTATATTTCCCGCCTGGCGCCATCTACGCCACCATCCGCGGAAAGGGCTGCGCCCAAGACCTTGACTGAATATCACATTTCTACGACTCCCAACCTTAAAGCGGACAAGGTTTGTACAAGGAGATCGTATGTCGCAATCATTCTCGTCCACTAACGGCCGTATCAACCTTGAGCAGCAGCGCAAGCGCGCCAAGGAACTTTTGCAGCGCCTGAAAAGCGCCGATGCCGCCGCAACCCCGACCTTATCCGATGCCCAATGGTCGATCGCCAAGGAACTCGGTTTTCCCAGCTGGCCCAAGCTCAAGGCCCACGTCGATGCGGTGGATTTTGCCGCCCGCCATCCAGGTTTCGACGCCAGCGATGAAGCCCGCACCACCCACTGGCGCTGCGGCAATGATATCGCCCACAGCCTGGGCGTGGCGGGGTTCAAGGGCCGCTTCCGGATGCTGATTGACCCATTGTGCATGGGCCCGGTGCAGGACCTGCCTGCCGAGCAATACCAGGCCGTTCGCAGCCGCTATATCAGCCAGGTGTTTGCCATGGATGAGGCCGAAGTGGCGCGCCGGCATGCGGACGAATATCACCATCTTGAACAACTGGGCAGCGCCGGCCACAGCGTGTTGTGGTGTGAGGCGGATGCGTACGATCAGTTGTTCCTGATTCGCGCGCTGGCTGGGCTTGAGCATCTGCCTGAAAAACTGGAGTTGATCGAAGTCGATCGTATCCCCGGCGTGCAGCGTTTTATCGGCATCGGCCAACTGGCGCCTGAAGTATTGGCGTGGCTGTGGCCGCAGCGTCGGCGGGTCGATGAGGACATGCTGCAACTGGCGCGGCAGGCCTGGCTGGCGTACTGCGACAGTTCGCCGGTCAAGCTGGCGGAACTGGCCCAGAGCAACCATACAGCCCTGCCCTTGCTGGCCCCGGCGTTGCGTCGGCAGTTGCAGGAGTTACCGGGTGTGCGGGACGGTTTGTCACTGACCGAGCGCCTGTCCCTGCACTACGTGGATGAGGCCGGGCCGGTGCCGTTTGGCCGGGTGTTCGCCGAGCTGATGGGCAAGCGTGAACCGCTGCCGTACCTGGGAGACATGATGTTTCATGCGCTGATGCGGCCGTTGATCGATGGCGAGAATCCCCTGTTGATCGAGTCCGGGGCCCAATTGCAATGGCCGCAGCGGGTGTTGGCGCTGACTGCGCTGGGTCGCCAGGTTCTGAACGGCGCAGCCTACTGGCCGGATCATGCAACGGAAGAACGCTGGGTAGGTGGCGTCTGCCTGCGACCGCGCCACCCGCACTGGACAATTGACGAACATGGCATGCCCGTGTGGCGTGATTGATTCTTCGCGACAGCTTTGATCTGTGTCATGTTGAGCCAAACAGGTAACGGTTCAGCGCGATGACCTTACAACAGCTCAACTACTTTCTCGCCGCCATCGAGCACGGTACGTTCTCCAAGGCGGCGGAAAGCCTGCATATTTCCCAACCCTCATTGTCCGAGCAGATCCTGCGGCTTGAGGAACACCTGGGTACCCACGTGTTCATCCGCACCAATCGCCGACTGATGCTCACCGAAGCCGGACGCCGCCTGCAGCCGTTTGCACAAGGCATGGTGACGTCAGCACGCCAGGGCTATGAAGCGGTGCAGGCTGTGCGTGAACTGTCCGGTGGCGTGGCCAGTTTTGGCACCTTCGGCACCGCCCACCACTATTTCCTCACAGACCTGATCGAGCAGTTCCGCACCCAGCACCCGGATATGCGGATCAAGATCGTCGGCTACAACTCCTCGGAAATCGCCGAGCTGGTGAGCCAGGGCGAAATTGAAGCGGGGCTGGTGATGCTGCCGATCAAGCAGCAGAACCTGACCGTCAGCGAGCCGGTCTGGTCGGCCCAGGTCGGCTATATCAGTGCCGACCCGGAGCGACTCAAGGGCCCGAAAACCATCAGCGACCTGGCGGTGGCACCGTTGATTCTCACCGAGGCGCGCTGGCGCACCGCCGACCCGATTCGCCGGTTGTTGGGGCAATTGGCGTCCAAGGGCGGCGAGGTGCTGGACCCGATCATCGAAGTGGAGCACCAGATCACCGGCTTCGAGCTGGCTGCGCGCGGGCTCGGCGATGTGATTGCCACGCGCCCGATCCTGCATCAGCTGGGCTTCAATGATCGCTTGGGCTGGGTGCCGATCAGCCCGGCGATCTTCGAGGTATTCGGCTTTATCCATCGCCACGACACGCCTATTTCGCCGCCCACCCGGGTGCTGATCAACCTGATGCGCAGCCACTTGAGCCGCATCCAGAACCTGTATGCGCACCTGGAGACGCTCTAGCCATAGGGATCACCTATAGGAAACACATGACTTAGCCCATTCATCCACCTCTTGCCGAGCGGGATACTCCAGCCACCGACGCCACAACAGGCGCTTGAATGGGGAGCCAGCATGTCCAATCACTACTGCATCATTGGTGCCGGGGCCGCAGGGCTGGCGGCGCTGAAGACCATGACCGACGCCGGTTTCGAGGTGGACTGCTTCGAAAAGTCCGCGAACATCGGCGGTCACTGGAACAGCGACTACGATGCCTTGCACCTGATCACCCCCAAGAGCAGTTCCTTCTTTGACGGGTTCCCGATGCCCGCTGACTATCCGGTGTACCCGAGCCGCGATCAGGTCAAGGCGTACATGAACGCCTACACCGACACCTTCGGCCTGCGCGAAAAGATCACCTTCAACACCGAAGTGCGCAGCCTGAAGCCCCTGGACGAGAACGGCGAAGCGGGCTGGCAGGTGACCCTGGCAGACGGCACCCACAAACACTACAGCGGCGTGCTGGTGGCCAACGGTCACCTGTGGGATTGCAAGATCCCGCAAGTAAGCAAGGGGTTCACCGGCGTGTCGATTCACTCCGGCGAATACCGCAACGTGCAGCAGGTGCAAGGCAAGGTGCTGGTGGTGGGGTTTGGCAACTCCGGATGCGACCTCGCAGTGGATGCCGCCCAGGCTCGCCTGGACACCACCATTGCGATCCGACGCGGCCAGCTGTTCCAGCCCAAGACCCTGTTCGGCCTGCCCCGGGGCGAGCTGCCGCTGCTGGGGCAATTGCCGCCAGAACAGCAGAACATGCTCATGAACATGCTGATCATGGCCAGCGTCGGCACCCACAAGAATTACCCCGGGCTACCGGCACCGGATACCTACGACCTGGATGCGCAACCGCCGGTGGTCAACACCTTGCTGCTGTACTGGATCCAGCACGGCCGAATCAAGGTCGCACCGGGTATCGAGAGCATCCAGGGCAAGACTGTCACGTTCACCGATGGCAGCCAGGTCGATTACGACACCATCGTCTGGGCTACCGGTTTCAACACGCGCCTGCCGTTCCTCGATGAACGCCTGCTGCAATGGCGCGACGGTGTTCCGCTGCGTACCGCCGCGATGACCTTGCCGACCAACCTGGAAGGCCTGTTCTACATCGGCCTGGGCGCCCCACGTGGCCCGCAATGGCCGGTGTATTGCGAGCAGACCCGGCTAGTGATGCGCTTTCTCACCCTGCGCGAGCGTGGCATGCAAGGCCTGGCGGCGAAGTTTGCCCAGTTGCAGCCGGCCGACTCACGCATCGATATCGTCAAGCGCGAATGGCTGAGCAACTACCAGGAGACCCAGCGCCAACTGGATGTGCTGGAACTGGCTCTGCAACCCGGCACCCCTCTTCCTCAATACGCCTGATCGGATAGCCCTTATGAACACTGCACCGCACTCCAGCGTTATCGTCACCGGGACTTCCTCGGGCATGGGCCAGGCCGTCGCACAGCGCTTTCAGGCTGAAGGCTGGCACGTCGTCGCTGTGGACGTAACACCCAGCACACAGCCGGCGAGCCCCTTGTTTTCGCCAGTGGTCGGCGACATCACCCAGGAGGCCACACTGGCCCGTACCCTCGATGCCGCCCTGGACGGCAAGGCACCGCTGCGAGCCGTAGTGAATGCGGCGGGGATCTTTCCCACGTCATCCCTGGATAGCTTCAGCGAAGCGCTGTACCGCAAGATATTCGACATCAACGTGCTGGGCTCACTGAACATCGCACGTATCGGCACCCGTCACCTGAAAGCCGCCGGCGGAGGCGCTATCGTGTTCTTCGCCTCGGTGGATGCGTTCACCGTGTCGAAAAACCAGTTGCTCTACAGCGCCTCCAAGGCTGCTGTGGTGTCGATGACCCGCTCCCTGGCCATCGAACTGGCCGGCGACAATATTGTGGTCAACGCACTGGCCCCGGGCTGGGTGGACACCGAAGGCACCCGTGCCGGCGGGCGCATCGAGGCCGCCATCGAATCGATCCCCTTGAAACGCGCCGCGCGGGTCGAAGAAATCGCCGACTGGGTCTGGCAACTGAGCGCCAAACCCTCCTACATAACAGGCGAATCATTGTGCATCGCCGGGGGCGTGTATATGCGATGACCCCAGCCTCCGCAGGCCCCGCGCATCAGACGTGGGCCTGCCACTCCCTATTGACTGCTGCCTCACTACAATTATTCCAGAGGGCAATATCATGGGCGAAGTTCACGCTTCCTCGATTCATCAAGGGTTTCCCGCCGACCGTGCATCGGCTGAACCCTCACGCAAACGGCTGACCAAAGCGGTCGTCGGCGTGACACTGGGCAATATGGTCGAATGGTTCGACTTTGCGCTCTACTCCTCTCTCGCCGGCATCATCGGCAAGACGTTCTTCCACAACGACAACCCGACCACCCAGTTGATGGCGATCTACGCCACCTTCGCGGCGGGCTTCCTGATTCGGCCACTGGGCAGCCTGGTATTCGGTCCCATTGGCGACAAGTTTGGCCGGCGCACGGCGCTGTCGCTGAGCATCACGCTGATGGCCGTCGCAACCTTCGCCATTGCCTTGATCCCGAGTTACGCGAGCATCGGCCTGTTTGCGCCCGTCCTGTTGATTCTCATGCGTCTGCTCCAGGGCCTGTCGGCGGGTGGCGAGTACGGCGGCTCCTGCACGTTCATCGCCGAGCATTCGCCGGACGAGCGACGCAGCTTTTTCACCAGTTGGCTGGAATTCGGCAATATCTCCGGGTTCCTGCTGGGCGGTGCAGTGGTCAGCCTGTTTACCCTGGGCCTGGGCGAACAAGCCATGCAGGACTGGGGCTGGCGCGTGCCCTTTGCGATTGGCGGCCTGCTCGGCCTGATCGCCCTCTACTTGCGCCTTGGCCTGGAAGAAACACCAGTGTTCAAGGAAATCCAGGCCAACGAAAAACTGCGAAAGGCGACGGGCGCCGAACCCAGCCTGTTCAGCTTACTGGTCAACGAATGGCCGAAAATCCTGCAATGCATGGGCCTGGTCACCGTGTTCAACGTGACCTACTACATCATCCTCGGGTACATCCCGGGTTATCTGGAAAACGTACTCGGGTACAGCAATACGTTCGCCAGGAACCTGGGGATGGCCGCGACGCTGTTCATGCTGGTGTTGATCCCGGTTTCAGGCTTGCTGGCCGACCGACTGGGCCGGAACCGGATGATCATTACCGGCTGCGTGCTGCTGATCGTCATGGCGTTCCCCTGCTTCATGCTGCTGCATACCCAGAGTGTCGGGTTGCTGCTGGCCGCCCTGCTGATCCTGACCCTCGCCCAGTTGTTTTTTGAAGGAGCGATGCCGGCCACCATGACTTCGCTGTTCAAGGCCCGCGTGCGCTACAGCGCCCTCGCCTTGAGCTACAACGTCGCGGTCTCGCTGTTCGGAGGCACGGCCCCGCTGATCAATACCTGGCTGATATCGATCACCGGCAACCAGATGATTCCCGCCTGGTACCTGATCGGCGGTGCCGTGGTCGGCCTGATTTCGATCCTGTTCGTCAAGGACTCCACCGGTAAACCCCTCCCAACATGAGAACCACCATGACCAGTAAAACCACAGCGCGGCAAACTATTTCCTCGGGCGGTCAGTACGAAAACGTGTTCGGTTATTCCCGCGCCGTTCGCGTGGGCAACCACCTGCACATCTCCGGCACCTGCGCCTCACCCGATTACGAACACAGCAATGCTTACGAACAGGCCCAGGCCATTCTCGTCACCGTCAACAAGGTGTTGGCCGAGGCGGGCATGGGCCCTGAAGACGTAGTGCGCACCGTGGTCTACCTGCGGGATATCAACGATGCCGCCTCCGTCGCCAAGGCACACAGCGAGGTGTTCGACGCCATTCGCCCGGCCAGCAGCCTGATTCAGGTGGATTCGATGCTGCGCCCCTGGCAGAAAGTCGAAATCGAAACGTACGCCATCGTTGCCGATTGACCCAGGCGATGAGTAAAAAACCGCGGCTTGGGCCGCGGTTTTTTTTGGTCCCGGTTATATCCATAGCAATAAACGATATTGGTATATACCAGATTGCTCCCTTATAAATCGCCCCCATCAAAAGACTGCAGGCTGGAGAAGCAAGCGATGGTGTCGGTAAAGGTAATGCTGGAGTACTTTCATCCCTGGCCGAATTCGGCGGGTTTGTACCTGGCGCGGGAACGCGGCTGGTACGCCGAGCTGGGCCTGGATGTGGAGTTGGTGGTGCACGACCCCTACCGTGGCGACACCCTTGAGCACCTGCTGACCGGCGCGGCGGACTTCGGCATTTTCCCCAGCAACCGCCTGCTGGTCCGGCGCGGCCAGGGGCAAGCCCTGCAAGGCATCGCGGCGATCAATCATGCGGGCCTTGAGTCGATTCAAACCCTGACCGACTCCGGCATCCGCCGCCCACGAGACCTGGTGGGCAAGCGCCTGGCGCTCAACCCCACGCCACGGGGTTTGGCGATGGTGCGTCACCTGGTGAGCAACGACGGTGGCGACCCTGATGGCGTGATCCTGGTGGACAGCGGCGTACGTGAGTTGCGGCCCGAACAGTTGGCCGAAGGCATCGCCGATGCCAGTTTCGGCGGCTACTGGGCCTGGGAAGCGTTGATGCACAGCCCCATCGAAGCGGAACGCCGGGTGGTGTTGCCGGTGGATCAGATTGGCGCACCGGCGTATCACAGCTACCTGTTGGGCGCCCACGAACAAACCCTCGCCGAGCAGCCCGGGTTGGTGCGTGATTTCCTCGCGGCCACCGCCCGTGGCTATCTCGCCGTGGCCGAAGAGCCAGCCATCGCGCTGGCGGCCTATGAGCACACCACACCGTATTTCCCGGCGGAATTGCTCAGCGCATCCCTGCACAAAATCGCTCCGACCTGGCTGCATGACGGTCGTTGGGGCGAGCAACGCCAGGCGCTGCTGAAACCTTATGCCGAGTGGCTGCACGAGCACGCGGTGCTCGACAATCCGCAGGTGTGGCAAGGGGCAACCAGCAACGCCTATCTGCCCGGGGCGACGGCATGAATCCACAACGCACCGCCCATGGCCTGGGGCTTGATCCGGTAGCTGCCGACTGGCCAGCGCTGCACGAAGCAGATATCCAACAGTTGCTGCACGAGTACCCGCAACTGGGTCAACTGCGCAGTTTGCATTGGCACAGCCCGCGACCGTTCTCCGCTGCCGGGCTGATCAATACCGGCAGCGCCACCCTGTTCGTCAAACGGCATCACCGACACGTGCGCCAAGCCGCATGGCTGGAAGAAGAACACCGCCTGATCGCCCACCTGCATCGCCACGGCGCACCGGTTGCCGCAGTGGTGCCGAACCGCCACGGTGCAACGGCCACGACGCAAGGTGAATGGACCTACGAGATTCACCATGTCGCCGAGGGCCTTGACCTGTACCGCGATGCGCTGTCGTGGTCGCCCTTCCAAAGCACTCAACATGCGCAGGCGGCGGGTGTGGCGCTGGCTCGATTGCACATCGCAGCCGAGCACTACAGCGCACCCCGCCGTCAAACAGAAGTGCTGCTGGCCAATGCCCGGGTGATCGAACAACCCGCGCCACTGGCCGCGATCGCCAATACCCCGGCGCTGACCGAGTACCTCGCCGACAAGGATTGGCACACACGGCTGACCGAGCTGCTGTTGCCCTGGCACGCGCCCCTGCAACCCTTGCTGCACCAACAACCGGCGCTCTGGACCCATAACGACTGGCACGCCTCGAACCTGCTGTGGCATGCAGACGGCAACGTCGCCAGCGTGCTGGACTTCGGCCTCGCCGACCGCACCTTCGCCCTCTACGACCTGGCAACCGCCATCGAACGCAACGCCGTGCCCTGGCTGGACCTGGACAGCGGTGGCCTGGCAGCAGCGGACCTCGACAGCGTCGACGCATTGCTCACCGGCTATCAACGGGGCCGGCCATTGAGCGCCCAGGACCTGCACACCCTGAGCGCCCTGCTGCCGTTGGTGCATGTGGATTTTGCCCTGTCCGAAATCGCGTACTACCAAGGCGTAGTGGGTTCCACCAGCAGTGCCGACGTGGCCTATCACGCCTACCTGCTGGGCCATCTGCAGTGGTTTGCCGGTGCCCAGGGGCAACGATTGCTCAACCACCTGCGGCGAAAATCCGTATGAGTATCCTGGTCGATACCGATTGGCTGCATGCCCACCTCGGGGAGCCCGGGCTGGTGATACTGGACGCCACCGTCGTCCTGCCGTCCCCGCGTTTTGACGGTGATTACCGGGTCGCCAGCGGTCATGCCGGTTGGCTGCACGCACATATCCCCGGCGCACGGCATGCCGACTTGCTGACCGATCTGGCCGACGTTCAAGCGAGCTACAGCTTCGCCCTGCCAACACCACAAGCCCTGATTCAGGCACTGGCGAATCTGGGTGCAGGCGTCGGCAGCAACGTGGTGATCTACGATCGCGCCGACGGTTTCTGGGCCGCACGCCTGTGGTGGATGCTGCGCGGGCTGGGCATTCACGCCGGCGTGCTGGACGGTGGTTTCAACGCCTGGCAACGGGCGGGGTTACCACAGCACAGCGGGCAGCCTGCAAACACACCCGTCGTCGAACCCTGGCCGATCAGCACCTACGCACCACTGTGGATCGACCGCGCAGGCGTTGAGGCGGTGGCCGCAGGACAAGCACCCGGCGTACTCGTCTGCGCGTTGGGCAGCGCCTTGTTCGACGGCACCGCAGCCACCCGCTACGCCCGGCGCGGGCACATTCCCGGCAGCCACAACCTGCCGGCACGCACGCTGTTTGATGCACAGGGTCGCTACCTGCCCAAGGACGCCCTGGCCGTGGCTATCGGACCCACGCTGCTGCACGGCGACGGTCCATTGATTCTGTACTGCGGCGGCGGAATTTCCGCGGCGGCCAACGCCCTGGCCCTGACCCTGCTGGGTCGCCAGGACCTCGCACTCTACGACGGCTCGCTGCAGGAATGGGCCGCCGACGCACGCTTACCAATGACTACCGGAGCAGCTCCGGCCTGACGCCCTTTGCGGCGACCCCGGCTTTTTAATTTCGTACTGGCAACCCGTCCGTTGCGCAGCGCTGGGCCCCTTTGCGCCCAATAAAGCGCGAGGCGCCAGCGGGCAGGCCCTTGGAGCGCTCCTTTTATGGCAACACCGTACCGTCACACCCTGCTCGCCCTGAGCATCACCCTCGCCGCCACGGCCGCCCACGCCCAGGACGCGACCCTGGACACCGTCACCGTAGTCGGTGAACAGGCCACCGACTACCAGGCGAAAAAGGCCGCTGTCGCCGGCTTCGATAACGCCCCGCTGCTGGACACCCCGGCCTCGGTGGCGGTGATCACCGAGGCTCGCCTGAAAGACCAGCAAGCCCGCCTGCTCAGTGAAGTATTGAAGAATGACGCCTCGGTCGGCGACAGCTATGCGCCGGTGGGTTACTACGAGAATTTCGTGGTGCGCGGTTTCTCGTTGAACCCGGCCAGCAGCTACAAGATCAACGGTCGCACCATCACTGGCGAACAGAACGTCGCACTGGAAAACAAGCAGCAAGTGGAAGTGCTCAAGGGCCTGTCCGGGCTGCAAAGCGGCGTGTCCGAACCCGGCGGCTTGATCAACTACGTAAGCAAGCGCCCGGAGAACGTGCGCTCGGTGACTGTCTCCACCAACGAACACGGCGAGCGCTACCTGGCCACCGACGTCGGCGGCTGGCTCGGTGCCGAGCAGCAGGTGGGGGTGCGGGTCAACCTGGCCCACGAAGACATCCGTTCCTACGTCGACCACGCCGACGGCCAGCGGGATTTTGCCTCCCTGGCCCTCGACTGGAACATCAGCCCCAACGCCCTGCTGCAACTGAACGCCGAATACCAGAACCGCGAGCAACGCTCGGTGCCCGGATACCAATTGCTCGGCGGCACCACCGTGCCCCACAACGTGTCGCCACGGGATCTGCTGGGCTACCAGAGCTGGTCGAACCCGGTGGGCATCAAGTCGCTGAACCTCGACGGCCTGTTCGAATACCGCTTCAACGAGGCCTGGAAAGCCAGCTTCAGCGCCTCCCGCAGCCGCGTGGTGATCGACGACTACAGCACCTTCGCCTGGGGTTGCTACGGCGCCGCCAGTTGCGCCAACACCGCAGTGCCCAACCACTTCAGCGCCGAGGGCGACTACGACATCTCGGACTACCGCAGCCCCGATGACACCCGCAGCAACGAAGAAGCCCAGGCCGCCCTCAACGGCCAGTTCGACACCGGTTTTCTCAAGCATGACCTGACCTTCGGCACCACTGCCTTCCGCCGCCTGGTGGACCGGCGTGAATCAGTCAACGAATACATCGGCGAGGGCAATATCTACGAAAAGCCGCCGGTGCTTGACCCCTACGAGGGGCCGCTGGGCCATACCTACCGGCGCCTGGACAGCCGCCAATACGGGCTGTTCGCCAGCGACCGCATCAGCTTCAACGAGCAGTGGCAAACCATTCTCAGCGGGCGCCAGGTGCGCCTCGACGAAGAAACCTACGACCAGACCGGCGACACCACCCGCCATACCCAGCGCAGCGTATTCCTGCCCCAGGTGGCGCTGATCTACAAGCCGCGCCCGGACACCACCCTGTACGCCAGCTACAGCAAGGGCCTGTCCCTGGGCGGCACCGCGGCATGGTTCAGCAGCAACGCCGATGAGGTATTGCCGCCGACCACCTCGCGCCAGCTGGAAGTGGGGATCAAGCGTGACTTCCAGCGCCTGAGCCTGACCGCCGCGCTGTTCCAGATCACCCAGGACCTGCAATACAACCGGCCCAACGATGACGGCAGCATCACCTTCGTGCAGCAAGGCCAGCAGAAGAACGTCGGCCTGGAGCTTTCGGCCAATGGTCGGGTGACCGACAACCTGCAAGTGTCCGCCAGCGTGGCGGCGATTCGCGCCCGGGTGAGCGGCAGCGGCACCGACGACTACGACGGCCACCAGGCGATCAACGTACCCAAGCTGCGCGCCAGCCTGCACGGCGACTACAGCATTCCCGGGATCAAGGGCCTGGCCCTGCTCGGCGGCGTGCAATACAGCGGCAGCAAGTACGCGAACCGCGAGGCCAGCGTGAAGGTCGACGACTATGCGGTGTTCGATGTCGGCGGACGCTACAGCACCAAAGTCGGTGATTACGATACTGTGCTGCGCCTGACCGTCGACAACCTGTTCGACAAACGCTACTGGCGCGATGTGGGTGAATCGGCGGGCGATGGCTACCTGTTCCTGGGCGCGCCACGCACCGCGCGGTTATCCGCCACCGTCAATTTTTGAGGCTGACTGTTCATGCGTAATCTGATTTTTGCCAGTGTGTGCCTGCTCTCCACCGCCCTCGTCGGCTGCCAGCAGCAACCGCCCGCCAACGACCAGCTGGATGCGGTGCTGTGGACCCAGACCTCCATCGAGCACGAGCTGATCTACCGCCAGGTGTTCGCCAACGCCACTCGCCAACTGGACGTGGCCCTCAAGACCCCGGACTGGGACGCCCTGCCCTTGCCACCGCGCAATCTGGCCGGGCTGCCGCCAGCGGTGATCGTCGACATCGACGAGACCGTGCTCGACAACATCCCGCTGAATGCCCGGGACGTCGTCAACAACCAGGTCTACTCCTACGACCGCTGGAACACCTGGGTCGACCAGGCCAAGGCCCAGGCGCTGCCGGGCGCCGTGACGTTCCTGCAGGCCGCCAAACACAAAGGCATCACGGTGTACTACATCACCAACCGCGAGCAAAGCCAGGTCCAGGCCACCGTCAACAACCTGCGCCTGCGGGGCTTTCCGGTGGACAGCGAGCAGCAGGTACTGGCTGCCGGCACGCCCATTGGCGGCTGCGAACACGCCGGCTACGGCAAGAACTGCCGACGCCAATGGGTCGCCCAACACGCCCGCGTGCTGATCCTGGCGGGTGATTCCCTGGGGGATTTCGTGCAGGCCGAACACAACACCCTGGACGCCCAGCGCAAGGCCGCCGAACCCTACCTGGGCTGGCTCGGCCAGCGCTGGTTCGTGCTGCCCAACCCGACTTACGGCAACTGGTACAGCGCGCCGTATGGCGACCAGGAAAAACTGCCCTTTGAACGCAAGCGCCAGCTCAAGCAACAAGCGCTGCACCTGCAAAACTGACCCTGAGGGGACCGTATGACGCCGCTGGAAATAGTCGCTGTGATCTTCAATATCGCCGGGGTGTGGCTCACCGCCCGACGGGTGCGCTGGTGCTGGCCGGTCAGCGTGGTCGCGGTGTTGCTGTACGGCTGGATCTTCTTCGACGTGAAGCTGTATTCCGACATGCTCCTGCAACTGGTCTTCGCTGTGTTGCAGGGCTACGGCTGGTGGCGCTGGAGCACCGGGCGCATCGACGCGGGCAAGGTGCGGGTGGAACGGCTGCCGGTCCAGGAAGCATGGCGGCACCTGCTCGCCGGGGTGATCGGTGCGCTGCTGCTGGGCGCCGCCATGCACCACTTCACCGATGCCGCACTGCCGTGGCTGGACTCGCTGCTCACCGCTTTCAGCCTGGTGGCCAGCCTGTGGGCGGCGCGCAAGTATGTGGTGAGCTGGTGGCTGTGGATCGTGCTGGATACGGTCTACGTGGGGCTGTTTGTGTACAAGGACCTGCAACTGACCGCCGCGTTGTATGCCGGGTTTGTGGTGCTGGCGGCGTATGGGTTGGTGTCGTGGCAGCGTGACCTGCGCCAACAGGAACGGTAGAGTCACGCCCACGCCAGGCCTGCACACGGAACCCCAGGATGCCTTTCGACCCGATTTCACCCCACTACCAGCGCATTCGTGAACAGATCGCCAACGATATTGCAGCGGGTGTGCCCCAGGCCGATGAGAAATTCCCCTCCGAACGGGAAATGATCGAGCGTTTCGGCTGCACCCGGGTCACCTTGCGCCAGGCCTTACAGCAGCTGGAAGCCGAAGGCCTGGTGTACCGGGAAAACCGTCGCGGCTGGTTTGTCAGCCCCCGGCGCATCCGCTATGACCCGACGCGCATCAGCGGCTTCATGGATTACGTAAGTGCCCAAGGCCGTACGCCGCGCACCGAATGCCTGCACGCAGAGCTGCGCCCCGCGGGCGACTGGCTGGCCAGGCGGATGGGCCTCGCGTCGGCGGATGAGCCGATGTTTTTCCTGCAACGGCGGCGCTGGATCGACCGACGGCCGGTGTTGCTGGAGTTCAACGCGCTGCTGGCCAGCTGGTGCCCTGGGCTGCTGGAGGCTGACCTGAATACCTCGCTGACCCAACTGCTGCGGGAGCGGTTTTCCCGGGTGCTGTCGCGGTGTGAGCTGGAGATGCACATTGGCACGGTGAATGAAGAACAGGCCGAGTTGCTGCAATTGTCCACCGGTTCCACCAGCGTGTATCTGGAACGCTTGAACTTCGGCGAGGATGACCAGCCGGTGGAGTTTGACCAGGAATTCTGGCGTCCGGATGCATTGTCCGTCGTGATGGAGACGCGCTACCCCGGGACGTGAATTTCACACCTGTGAAAGCTTGTGACTTGTTGCCAACGAACCCGTTTTCACTCGCTTGCAGCCCCTACTATCGAGTCCTCGTGCGCCCCTCACATGGACTGAACCGATGATCACCCGCCCCGAAAAATCCGCGTCGCCCCGCGTCGATCAACCCAACGCTCCCGAGCGGGTTTTCGACGCCGTCCTGAACAAAGCCAAAATCCTTGCCAGCACCGGGCCGGGCGACAAAACCCTTAAGCCCGAGGACTACAAGGAAGTCACCGCCCTCCCGGCCAAGCTCGACATCGACAAGCTCAAGGTCATTTCCGAAGACAAGGACGCCGGGGTGATCTACTTCGAACAGGACGGCGCCAAATACAAGATCAGCGCCGAGGGCGCGGCCAACGCCCAGGACGGTTTCGACGTGCTGAAAAACCTGCGCTTCGGCCATGCCGTAGCCCCGGTCAACCAGGGCGGGCCCGACGAAGGTACCCCGCTGTACGCCTTCCTCCAGACCCTGGCCGAAACCCAGGGCACCCCGGCCGGCAAGGCCATCGTCGAAAGCCTGAAGAACCCCGACCAGCAACTGCTGCGCGAAGACGGCGACGGCGTGCGCCTGGCCAACATCAAATCCGTGGGCAAGGCTGAAGACGGCATCCTCAAGGTCAGCCTTGAAAACGGCAAGACTCTGGTCATTTCCGAATTGCTCACGCCCCAGGCGTTCAGCACCTACACCCAGGCCGGGGTGACCAAGGAAGCCCTCAATGACGGCAAATCCAAAGGTTATGAAGAAGTCACCAGCCTGCCGGGCGACCTCGATTTCAGC
The DNA here is from genome assembly GCF_013385805.1 of Pseudomonas sp. C6002. NCBI lineage: Bacteria > Pseudomonadati > Pseudomonadota > Gammaproteobacteria > Pseudomonadales > Pseudomonadaceae > Pseudomonas > Pseudomonas sp. C6002. Next base: position 34,514 of record NZ_JACAPH010000053.1, read on the forward strand.
CAGTTGAAAGTGGTGTCCGAAGACAGCAGCGCCGGAGTGATCCTGTTCGAACACCAGGGCCACAAGTACGCGATCAGCAAGTCCGAAGCCGACCTGCCGCAGCCCGGCGCCGACCTCAGCAACCCCAACCCCAACGCGGGCGGCACCTTCTACAACTTCCTCCACGCCGTGCACGCCAGCGAAGGCTCGCAGGCCTTCGACTACATCAAGAACGCCCAGTCCCTGCCCGGCCAGGAACTGCTGCGCAAGGACGAGGCCAGCCTGAAGCTGGGCGACATCAGCAAGGTCGACGCGCCCATGGACGGCATCCTGGTGGTCAACCAGGCCGACGGTAAACTGCTGGTGGTGTCCAAGGACATCACCCCCGAAGCCTTCGCCGCCTACACCAGCAAGGGCCAAACCCTGGCCGGCATCGAAAAGGCCAAGGGCGACGGCTACACCCTCGCCGCCCCGGACGCTTACCTGGCCTCCACCGAAGACATCATGAGCGTCGGCGGCGCCGGTGATTATGGCCCGGGCCTGATCGCCTTCACCCAGCACAAGCCGGGGGGCAGCGAAGAGAAAATCGTGGTGTCGGAAGACAGCAACCCGCAGATGTTCGAGCAGATTTCCAGCTACCGCAGCGACATCGCCGCGCAAACCACCGACGTCGACAAGCTGCGCACCGACAACGGCCTGCCGCCCCTCAAGGACGTCTCCGTCGACAACCTGACCACCACCGAGAAAGATGACAGCGGCAACCCGCTGTCGGTGCAGGACCTGTCGATGAAAACCCTGGTGGACAGCTACCGCGCCGGGGTCAAGGACGGCAGCATCGGCAAGGACGACCCGCGCGCCAAGTTCCTGCGGGCGGTGGAAGCCAGGAGCATGGCCGACAATGGCATGTCGATCATTCCCGAGCACGGCTTCGGCAACCAGGGCATCGCCACCACGCCCATCGACGTGACCTCGCGGGATGTACGCGACAACATCTTCGACACCAAGGCCATCGACCAGACCATCAACGACCTGCTCGGCGACTCGACCATCCAGCACGACATCAAGGCCAACCACGACGCAGCCCTGGGCAAGGTCGACGGCGGCCAGGCGAAAGTCGATGAGACCAGGCAGCGCCTGATCGACAGCACCTCCTCGGAGAACTTCACCCAGTACATCAAGTCCCTGCAGGACAGCGGCAAGACCGAACTGGCCACCCAGGAAATCCAGACCGCCTACACCGCCCTGGCCGATATCGACCCGGCCAAGGCCGACAACTTCCTGCAAAACCTGCAGATCGACGGCTACACCGATGCCGTTGAAAAGCTGATGGACGATCCCACCAAGATCTCCGACGACAACACCGCCCTGGCCACCACCGACAACACCATGGCAATCCTGTCGATGCTCAAGGGCAGTGCCGACGGCCTGCCGCGCCAGGCGCTGGGGGTGTATTCGAAGTTCGTCGACCAACTGCTCAAGGACAAAAACGCCGCCGCCGATTTCGGCAAGGCGATGATTTCCCTCGGCGACACCTGGCAGAAAAACGGCGTGATCAGCTTCAGCGACATCGACAAGGCCGTGAGCAAGGAGATCATGCCGGGCCTCAGCGAAGAGAACCGCAGTTCGTTCGTGAAGAACCTCAACTTCCTCAAGGACAACGGCGTACTCGGCTCAGTGGGCGGCGCGATCGGCATGGGCCGTATCGTCTACCAACTCGCCGGACAAGGCGGCAAGCTGGCGGATACGCCGATGAAACGCCTGGGCATCGCCAACGACTTCCTTGGCTTCCTTGGCACCGGCTCGCACTTCGCCACGCTGGGCCTGAAGGTCTACGACAAGTTGCGCGGCACCAACGCCTACAAGCTGATGGGCTTCGACCGTTCCCTGCCCGACCTGTGGGCCAAGCCTGGCGAGGGGTACCACGCGCTGCCCAAGGACGCCGAGGCGGTGCAGAAAAAGTACTTCGAGATCGTCGACCAGGCCATGGACGACGGCAAGGACGTGGGCAAGGCCCTCAACAGCGGCGGCTGGAGCGACGAAGGTGCGGCGAAGATCCAGGAAGGCATTGAAAAAGGCATTGCCAGCCGCGGCGGCGTGGCCGGGGCCGGTTTTGGCGCGAAGTTCGCCAGCAGCGCGATCAAGGTGATCGGCATGGCCACCGACGTGGCAGGCGGCGTGATCAGTGTGGTGCAGGCGGCGTTTACCTTGCGTGATGGTGTGCGCGAGAAAGACCCGGTGAAAATCGCCTCGGGCTCACTGTCGATGGCCGGTGGTGTCAGCAGCCTGGTGGGCGCGGCCGGCGGCGTGCTGGGCACGCTGGGGGTGACCGGGCGGATCATTCCGTTCCTGGGACCGGTGGGTTTCTTGATCTCCGGCGCGTTGTCGTTTGTCGGGGCGATCTTGAGCACGGTGCAGTCCCACAAGCTGCACAAGATCTCGATGCAGAACTGGGACCAGATCCAGGATTTCAAGCAGGACGGGCTGCTCAAGCCCAACGGGGATGAAGCGTACGTGTGGTTGCAGACCTACCTCTCCGACTGGGGCCAGCGGGATGCGCCGCAGGACCAGAGCATTTTTGATTTCCGCAAGGAAGAGTGGGATGCGCGGTCGAGTATCCGCGGGGGCGACCATCGGCGGGACCACCCGGACTTTATCGGGGACGGGAATAACCGTAACTCAGAGGACTACAAGTACTCGCTGAAACCGTCGGAATGGACCAATGAGAACCACGACATTATCTGGCGGGTGGGGGATGGGTATGGGGGTGAGTACCATGATGTGGACAAGCCATAACTGAACTCCCTGACACCCGGCAGAACCCATGTGGGAGCGGGCTTGCTCGCGAAGGCGGTGGGTCAGTCAACATTTTCAGTGACTGACACACCGCCTTCGCGAGCAAGCCCGCTCCCACATTTTGATCGGTGTTCGGCTCAAGATCGTCAGATCAACCGCGCCGCCACCAACCAGTCCGCCACCGCCTGGAACGAAGCATCCGGCACCGGATCCCCCGGCACCGTCTTGCGCGCAATCGCTTCCGCCAAGCCCTTGTCCGGCGCTTGCGGTATCCCTAAATCAAACGCCTCCTGCAACATCCCCAACGCTTCCTTCGGCGAAGCGCGGCACACCACCACCGGCACCGGCGTTTCACCACGCACATAACGCACGCCTATCACCCAGCCATCGGTGGTGCCGATCATCATCGACGCCCGGCCCAACCCCAGCTTGGTGGCCAGCGCCTGCATCTCCTGGCGCTGGCGTCGCCGTTCGCTCTTGATCAACGGGTCGCCGTCAATGTCCTTGCGCTCGCGCTTGGTCTCGCTGCGGGTCATTTTCATGTCGCGGCCGAACAGCCAGCGTTGCATCAACACATCCACCCCGCCCACCAGGATGAAGGCCGCGAGTACGGTAAACACCAGCGGCTTGAGCACCAGGAAAAACGTCGACTCGATACACCCCGCGCCACACCGCGACGACTCCATCAACGCCTGCAACGCATGCCGCCCCACCACGTAGAACGCCACGGCCAGCACATGCACCTTGATCAGGCCCTTGATGAATTCCACAAAGTTGCGCAGGGCAAACAGCTTCTTGAAGCCTTCCGCCGGGTTGATACGCTTGAACTCCGGCTTGATCGGCTCCACGGAAAACACAAAGCCACGCATGGTGATGATATTGGTCAGGATCACCACCCCGGTGGTCACCGCCATCACCGGCAGGGTAATGCCGATCACCAGTTGCTCGGCATGGTCCAGCACCCGTGGCCAAACCGTGGCGAAGGGTTCGATGTAGATCTGCGCAGTCAGGTCGATCAGCGCCGTGACCTGGGCCTGGGCCCGGGGCGCGAGGATGGAAATGCACAGGGTGCAGAACAGGATGACCATGCCCGAGACCAGGTCCTGGCTCTTGGCGACCTGGCCTTTCTTTCGCGCGTCCTTGAGTTTTTTATCCGTGGCCGGCTGGGACTTCTCTTCGCTGGTATCGCCCATGCGCTACTCCATGCCCGCCAGGGTTTTCAGCAGCTCCACCGTGCCGCGAAATTCCGCCAACTGGTCCAGCATCAACGGAATCAGGAAGCCGATGTAGATCACCATCAGGATCGAGAAAAACAGGTTTTTCACCGGCAACGACAGGTCGAAAATATGCAGGTTCGGCGCCATCCGCGACAGGTACGCCAGCATCAAATCAGTGACCAGCAGCGAGATGATCAGCGGCGACACCATCAGCACCCCGACGCGCATGATCTGGTCGAGAATCGACAACACCGCCAGCAACGCCGAGCTGGCAAATACCGGGGTAAACGCGGTCACCGGCCACAGCTGGTAGCTGTGGTAATAACCGTCGACCATCAGGATAAAACCGCCGGACATGAAGAACAGCGTGATCAACATCACCGTCAGCAAGGTGGACATCACACTCGACTCCCCGGTGGACAACGGGTCCACCAGTTGCGCCATGGTCGAACCGCGCTGCAGGTCGATCAACTCCCCCGCCACTTCCGCCGCCCAGAACGGAATGCCGAACAACAGGCCGATCAGGATGCCGATCAGGAATTCCTTGATCAGCAACCCGGCGATAAACAGGCTGCCGTGGTTGGGCATCGAGGTCATGGCGTCGAACACCGGCATGAACATCGGGATCGAAATCGCCACGGCCACGCAGCCGCGAATCATCCCGGTGAGCCCGAGGCGGTTGAACGCCGGGGTGATCACCACCACGCCCATGGCCCGGCAGGCCGCCAGCGAGGCCGAGCTGATCACCGGGTAGGCGACTTCGAGAAACTGTGCGGTAAGGCTGGCATCCATGGGCGGTCAGCGCGTCCACAAGGGGAAATTGTCCAGCACCTGGCTGCCGAGTTCCGCCACTTGCCCGGCGAGCACCGGGCCGAGGAACACGATAGTCAACAGCACCGCCACCAGCTTCACCACCTGGGGCAGGGTCTGGTCCTGGATCTGGGTCAGCGCCTGGAACAGGCCCACGCTCAAACCCACGATGATCGCCACCCCCAGCGCAGGCGCGGAGAGCATCAGCACGGTCATCAGTGCCTGTTTCATCAATGACAGGAAAACGTCCTGGCCCATGGGTCGTGCCTCAGCCGTAACTCAGAATCAAACCGTGCATCAGGCGCGACCAGCCGCTCAATGACACGAACAGGAAGATTTTCAGCGGGATCGAAATCAGGTTCGGCGAGACCATCGACATGCCCATCGCCATCAGCACGTTGGACACCAGCAAGTCCACCACCAGGAACGGGATGTACAGCAGGAACCCGATCTCGAAGGCCCGGGTCAGCTCCGAACTGACAAACGCCGGGATCAGCACCACCAGGTCGTCATCCCGCAGGTCGGCACGGGCTTCCGGCGACCAGATGGTCTCGGTGGCCTGCACAAAAAAGCCGCGCTCGGACTCGTTGGCAAACCGTGCCAGGTGCGCCTGTAGCGGCGGGCGCAAGGCGTCGCCGAGGTCCTTGAGTTGCTCGACGTGCTCGATATTCAGGTCGCGGCCCTCTACCTGGCGGTACATATCGCCAATCAACGGCGTGGTGACGTACACCGAGAGAATCAGCGCGATGCCGTACAGCACCAGGTTCGGCGGCGTCTGCTGCACGCCCAGGGCGTTGCGGATCAGGAACAGCACCACCGAGATTTTCATGAAGCCGGTGAGGGTCACCACCGCCAACGGGATCAACCCGATGGTGGCAACCACCAGGATGATCTCGATCAGGTTCGGCTGATAACCGGTCATGGGGTGGCGAAACTCAGCAGGCGCACGCCCAGGCCGTCACCGATTTTCACCAGCTGGCCCTGGCCGACGCGGCGGCCGTTGACCATCAGGTCGACGCCATCCACGGTCGGCGTATTCAGTTGCAGCAGGCTGCCCGCCCCCAGTTCCCGCAGTTGCGCCAGGGTCAGTTCCAGGCTGCCGACCTGGCACACCAGCTTGAGGGGCAAATCGTCCAGGGCCGCGGCGGCATCGACGTCAGTCATTGTGTTCTCCATGTCCAAAAGGGGCGTGTTCAGAGGTTCCTGCACCTGCAGCGACGAGCCGTCGCGCTGGCAGCGGGCTTGCAGGCGGCCCTCAAGGTCCAGCAGCCAGCCGCTGCCGGGTTCGAGCATCAGCACATCGCCGGGCTGCAGGCTGCGCAGCTCGCCGAGGCTCAACCATTGCCGCCCGGCCACTACCGACAGCGTGTGGCGCAGCGCCGGCAACGGGTCGGCGTCGATCTGGCCGTGCTGCTCCAGCAACTGGCCCACCAGCACTGCAGCGCTTTCACTCAAGTCCAGTTGGGCGGCCATTGGCGGGTTGTTGCCGAAGGTCAATGTCAGTGCCAGATGCACTGCATAAGGCCGCAGGTCGTCACTGGTTTCGAGCAGTTGCACGGGGTGGCCGAGCAACGGTTCGAGGCGCTCGATCAGGTCCAGCACGGCCAGTTCCAGCAGCAGCGAACGCGGTAATGCCGGCAGCACTTGCGCGTCGAACTGCAACGCCAGCGGCACCAGTACGTGTTCCAGGGCGGCAGCCGAGAGTCGCAAGCGCACCGGTGACTGGCCGAGCAACAGCAACACATCCCGAGGTGTTTTCAGCGGCTGGGGATCGGCGGCCCAGGCGACGCTCAGATCCTGCCCGGCGCAGCGGCCCTGCCACGCATGGCGCCGGCGGTGCAATTGGTTATGCAGCGTGAGCAGCGCCGGGTCGTAGTGCTCAAGCCAGGGCGCCAACGGGTCGGCAAGGGCCACGATCATGTGCCGAGTCCTTGTTCTTCACGCAGCTCGCCGGCCACCTGTTCGCTGCTTTCACGGCCGTCCAGCAGGCTTTGCCAGGCATCGGACTGGCGCTGGCGGCTCAGGCGCTCCTGACGGAACAGGTCGCGCTCACGCTCCTGGGTTTGCAGGGTACTGGACACGTGGCTGACGTCGCCTTCAAGCACCTGCTCATCGTCGGCCAAGCCCCGCAGGCGATCCTGGGCGGCCTGCCAACTGGCCACCGACAGGCCTTCGGTCAGCGAGGCGTAAATCTCGCCGGCTTCATGGGCAATGGCCTCACGGTGCAGGCGCAGTTGTTCCTTGGCGTCGGTCAAGGCGCCGTGGGTTTGCGCGCAGCGTTGCTGTTGCGCCGCCAACTGGCTCGCCGCCCGCTGTTCGCGCAGCACCCGCAGGGTTTGCAGGGTGCGCAGTTGTTCAGTCTTCATCGGTTCTTTTCTCCATCGTCATACCAACAGCGCACTCACTGAGTGCATGAAGATCGAATGTGGGAGCTGTCGAGCCCCGGCGAGGCTGCGAAAGCGGTGGGTCAGGCAACATTGATGTTGGCTGTGCTGACGCCATCGCAGCCTCGCTGAAGCTCGACAGCTCCCACACTGGAGCTTGCTGCGCTTTCGGACTCATGCCAGCACCTGGCGCATGCGGATCAAGGTGTGCATGAAGATCAAGTGTGGGAGCTGTCGAGCCCCGGCGAGGCTGCGAAAGCGGTGGGTCAGGCAACATTGATGTTGGCTGTGCTGACGCCATCGCAGCCTCGCTGAAGCTCGACAGCTCCCACACTGGAGCTTGCTGCGCGTTCGGGCTCATGCCAGCACCTGCCGCCTGCGGTTCAGGGAGTGCATGAAGATCAAATGTGGGAGCTGTCGAGCCCCGGCGAGGCTGCGAAAGCGGTGGATCAGGCAACATTGATGTTGGCTGTGCTGACGCCATCGCAGCCTCGCTAAAGCTCGACAGCTCCCACACTGGAGCTTGCTGCGCTTTCGGGCTCATGCCAGCACCTGGCGCATGCGGATCAAGGTGTGTTCGGGGCTGCTGGGTTCGTCGGCGTTCTGGCGCAGGAAGGCTTCGATTGCCCCATGGCGGGTGATCGCTTCGTCGGCCAGGGGGTCGCTGCCGGCGGAGTACTCGCCGACGCGGATCAGCATTTCGATCTCGCCGTAGCGCGCCATCAATTCACGGATGCGCATCGCCAGACGCTTGTGTTCATCACCGGCGACCTGCTCCATCAAGCGGCTGCGGCTGCGCAGCACGTCCACCGCCGGGAAATAGTTGCGCTGCGCCAGTTCAGCGCTGAGGGCGATATGCCCGTCGAGGATCGAACGCGCTTCCTCCGCCACCGGATCGCTGGCGGCGTCGCCTTCGGTGAGTACGGTGTACAGCGCGGTGATGCTGCCGGCAGGGCCCGGGCCGGCGCGCTCGAGCAACTTGGGCAAGGTGGCAAAAAACGACGGCGGATAACCGCGGCGGGTCGGCGGTTCACCCACGGCCAGGCCGATTTCGCGCTGGGCGCGGGCAAACCGTGTGAGGCTGTCCATCAACAGCAGTACATTGCGGCCCTGGTCGCGGTGGTACTCGGCCAGGGTGGTGGCGACAAATGCCGCGCGCACCCGCTCGGCGGCCGGGCGGTCGGAGGTGGCGACGACAGCAACGGTGCGTGCGCGGGCCGTGGCGTCCAGTTGCACGTCCAGCAGTTCGCGCACTTCCCTGCCCCGCTCGCCGATCAAACCGATGACAATCACATCGGCCTCGCTGTTGCGGATGATGCTCGCCAACAAGGAGGATTTGCCCACACCGGGCTCGCCGAAGATGCCCATGCGCTGGCCCTGGGCGAGGGTCAGCAAGCCGTCGATGGAGCGGATGCCCAACGCCATGGAGCGCACGATCAATTGCCGGGAGAACGGGGCCGGTGGCTCGGCATGCAAGGGGTAGGTCTGCAGGTTCAGGGTTGGCGGTACACCGTCACCGTCGAGAAACTCGCCCATGGGGCTGATCACTCGCCCCAATTGCGCATCGCCCACGGCCACACCCAGGCTTTCGCCGGTGGCAGTGATTTGCGTGCGGGTCGACAGGCCTTCCATGGAACCGATGGGCGACAGGATCGCTTCGTCGCCATCAAAACCGATCACTTCGGCGCTGAGGCTGCGACCACTGACCGGGTCGCGCAGGTGGCATAGCTCACCGATGCTCGCGCCCGCCACGCTGGCCCGCAGCAACACCCCGCGAATGCTCAGCACCGTGCCCTGCATCGGACGCAAGCGGGCCTGGGACAGCCGCTCGGTCAGGCGCGGCAGCAGTTGATCGAGGTTCATGCCACGCCCTCTTCGGCAAAGGGCAACAGGCTGCGGCGCAGGCTTTGCAGTTGCGCCTCCAGCCCCAGCTCAACCGAACCCGCCGGGCTGCTCAGGCGGGCCTGGCCGGCGCCCAGTTGCGCATCGGCCTCCACGGCGATGCCGTCCTTGAGCAACTGTGGGCGCAGGGCATTCACTTCGGCGGGCGGCACCCACAACGTCAAGGCCTGGCCCTGGCGAAACGCGCTCAGGGCCTGGCGTGTACAACGCACCACGCGGTCGGTGTCATCCAGTTCGCCGAGTACTTCACGCACGATGCCCAGGGCCAGGTCCGCCAGCGACGCCTCAAGCCCGGCCAGGTAATGCTGGACTTGGGCCTGGGTTTCCAGCAGCAACTGTGCAACCTGTTCGGCACCTTCGCGGCGCGCACTTTCAAAACCCTCGGCGCGGGCGGTGTGCAGCCATTGGTCGCTGTCGGCCTTGATCTGCTCGGCGTGCGCCCTGGCGGCTTGCACAAAGGCAAAGCCATCGGTCCATAACGCCGCTTCATCGGCGCGCAAAATCCGCGCGGCCGGACGGCTGGGTAATTCACTCATGGGCAAGCTCCTCGGCGAGTAACCGGGCGGCGACGGTCTGGACGATCTCCAGGTCGCGGGGCAAGCGCCCGCTGTAGCCCTTGGGTGCGACAAACCGCAGGGGCAGCCAGCCTTGCAACTCGGCAGGCTGGGCTTGCAGCCAGGCGGCGACACAGGTGAGGCCATCGCGGTCGATGGCGTCGATCAACTCGGCGGGCTCGCGCAGCAGGTCGGCCGCGCCGCCCAACTGCCGGTGCGCGAGGGCCAGGGCAAAGGCTTCCTGGCCAAGGCCCTCGCGCAATTCATTGACCACTTCGCGGCGGATCTCCCGGCTCAGGGTGGAGCCATGCCAGATCGCACCACACAGCCTGGGCAGACGCGCAAATTGCGCCGGGCTCAGCAGCAGCACCGGCAAATCAGCGGCGGGCGGCGTGACCAGATGCGCCAGCGGCGCCAGCTGATAATGGCTGGCCAGCAGTTGCACCAGCCGCGAGCGAAAACGCGGCTGCCCATGCAGGGCTTGCAGCACCTCGACCGGCAGGCCTTCGCCAAAACACTCGCCAAGGCTTTGCTCGCGCACAAACTGCAACGGCTGGGCGATCAGCCCCTGCCAACGCTCAACCAGGCTCATTCACCCTCCTTGAGCACATACAACGCCTGGGCCTGGCGCCGCGCCCATTGCTGGCGGGCCAATACACCACCCGCGCCGAGGGCGAGCAGCAGCAAGCCACCGAACAGCAACCGCGCCTGGTTGAGGTTGTCTTCCAACAGCCACAGGCCCATGAAACGCGCGAGTCGCGGTTGCGCCGGGTTCTGGCTGATGGACACCGCGGCCTTGATCGCGGTCACCGACACACCGTCATAGCTCAGGCCGGAAATGCCGTTGGCCACCAGGGTCTTGATCTGCGGAATCAGCGTGTTGATGTCGGTGCCCGGGTCGTAGCGCACCAGCACCGAGGCCGACGACGGCGAAATCACCCGCTTGAGCAGGTCATTGTCCGGCAGCACCACGTGCACCCGCGCCGAGACGATGCCGTCGATCTGCGACACCGAGTGGGACAGTTCTTCGCTCAAGGCATAGATCATCTGCGCCCGCTCCTGCACCGGCGACGACACCAGGCCATTGCCCTTGAACACCTCGCCCATGTTGGAAAAGCTCTGCTGCGGCAGGCCGGCGTTGTCCAGCAGGGTCATGGCCTCGGCGAAGCGCTGTTCGTCGACCACCACTTTCAACTGGCCGTTGTCCTGCACCTTGCGCGTCGCCGGGATGCCGTCGCGCAGCAGCACCGCGACCATGGCGTTGGCGTCGCGCTCGCTGAGGTTGGTGTAGAGGTCCATGTCGCAGGCCTGCAAGAGGCTGGCGAGCACGCCGATCAGCAGCAGGCGCAGGGCACGATTCGGGCTTGGCATGGCGTTATTGACCCTTGAGCAGCGTGTTGGCGGAACCGGAAATCTGCGTCGCACCGCGCACCACCATCTGGGTTTCGATGGAGTAGTCGAACATCTTGCCCAGTGAATGGACGATCTGGTCGACCTGCTGCTCGGCGACTTTCTTGCCCGGTTCTGCGGTGGGCGAGGCACCCGAGGTGCGGATATCCGCAGCGGCCACTTGCGGCGGCGCCGAGGGGTTATTGGTGAGCAAATCGGCGCGCTCGGAAAAGGTCCTGGAGCGGTCGATAAAACTGTTCAGGCGCTCCATCAGCCCCGAGCCGATCTGATGGGGGCTGGCGCCCTCGGGCATGCCCTTGGCCGTATTGGCCATGTGCTCGAACAGATTCTGCGAGGCCCCGGCGGGCCCCGCGCCGGCGGACGGCGGCAAGGCCGTGGCGCTGGCAGCGAGACTGATGGTCATGGGTGTGCCCTACTCTTCGTCGTCATCGGACATGGCGTCATTCAGCATTTCCTGGGCCTTGGGCATGATGATGAATTGGCCGCCGATGGTGACCGCCTGGGTGATCAGGGCATCGGTGAATTCGGCGTCGGTCATCTCCGGTTTATCGGCGCTCTTGGCGTTGTCCACCGCGGCGTTGAACTTGGCTTCAGGGCTGGCGCCACCGGGGGCGAGGTTGCTGTCTACGGCGGTTACGGACATGGTCATGCTCCTTTACTGGGGTTGGGGTGAATCAAGGGGTTTCAGTGCTCACCTGGGCGCCGCGAAACACCCGCACGCCGTGCTCGCGCGCCACGACAGGCGCGGCGGCCTTGGGCTGCAGGTGATCCACATGCTGCTGGACCAGCGCCAGGTACGGCGGCGGCCCGGAGACGAAGACTTCATCGCCCTCGGGGCCGTTACGCATCGACAACTGCTGGCCGAACACATCGAGGTTGTTCAGATAGGCCTGCAACTGATCCAGGTTCAGGGCGTTGGCCTTGAACAGCCTGGTGGTGATTTCATCGCTGGCATTGAGGTACAGCAGGTTGCCGTCGAAATACCAGGTCAGGCCATTGGTGCTGCACAGCGTCTGCAAAAACTCCCCGGCGGTGGCTGCACGCACGGTGCTGCGGGCCTTGCCGCGGACCTTGTCGGAGAGCACCAGCGGGATATCGAGGTTGTGGCCGAACTCTTCGAGGGCGGCGCGCACGTCCTGGTCCACCAGCACATAGGCGTAGGGTTTGGCGAACCATTCGGGCTCGTCGTCGGCGTGGGCGATCGAGGCACCCAACAGCACCGACAGACATAGGAGCGCCATGGAAAATATGCTTACATGACGTCCGCCTTCGCCCAACGAGTTGTGACGATGACCAAACACTTTTTGCTTGCCGGCAGCCTGTTGCTGGCTGCCTGCTCCAATACTGCGCCGAGCGATTCCGACCGCTCGCTGAAGCTGGCCGACGACCTGAACAAACGCGGCGACTACGCCAGCGCGGCGGCGCTGTACGAACGTGCGGCCCAGCAACCGGGCGCAAGCATCGACTTGTGGCTCAAACTCGGCCAGGCACGGCTCGACGGCAACGACGCGGTCGGTGCCGAGCGCGCCTTCCAACAGGCCCTCGGCCTCCAGGCGCACAACGCCGACGCCTTGCTGGGACTGGGCACCGCGCAACTGCGCCTTGGCAAAAGCCAACGCGCCGTGACGGCCCTGGGGCAAGCCGCAGAGGCCAGCCAGTCGCCGGTCGCGTACACCCGATTGGGCATCGCCCACGTGCTGAACGGCCAGGCGGTGACGGCACAAACCGCGTTCGCCAAAAGCCTGAGCCTGCAACCCGACGACCTCGACAGCCGCTGCAACCTGGCCCTGGCCTACGCCCTTGGCGGCCAGGCGCAACAGGCATTGGACACCATCGCCCCCGTCACCCAATCGCCCCGAGCGTTGCCACGGCATCAGCGCAATGAGCTGCTGGTGCTGGTATTGGCGGGATACGAACAACGGGTGGCCAGCTTGCCGCTGGACGATATACCGGCGGCTGAGCGCGCACGCCTGATCACGGAAGCCAACCGCATCAAAGCCATCAGCGATCCGATTGCGCAAGCGCGGGAATTGGGGCTGGTGGATACGCACTAAATCCAACTGCTTTTGATCTTGCTGTTGCCCTGCTTTTGACGTTGCTTTTGATCTATCAGGCCCCGTTAAACCACGCTGGCCGAACGCAGGCTTTGGAGCGTGGGTAACCCGGCAGGACGCCGGGTTAGCCGCGCTGGGCCAAGGATGGCCCATCGCGGCGGCCCACGGTCCAAAGCCGGAGTGAGGGCACACCGAGCCTAAGCGAGGTGCCGAGTGGTGGGGCAAAGACCTTTT
>NZ_JACAPH010000053.1:47865-58186 GCF_013385805.1 Pseudomonas sp. C6002
GAACCCTAAGTGGCCGTTACCGCAGGAATGGATATGTACGCGGTAAGCTTCAAGATCCCGGTCGCCTACCAGTCCGCTTTCGCGAGCAAGCCCGCTCCCACATTTGGATGGTGGTGTTACAGATGGATCTGCTGGGCCTGGAATACCGCTATCGCAGGCAAGCCAGCTCCCACAGAGGACATGTGAACGCAGGGTCATTGCTGTGCTCCCGGAGCGCCAGCCTTGGCCTCTTGCTGAGCCTGACGCCGCTGCAACTGCTCCCGATCAAACCCCTCGATATACACCTGCGCCGCCCGCCCAACCGGCGCCGCCATCGCAGGCCCCGTCGCCCGCCCCTGATTCAAATCCTGGCGCTGCTCCACCATCTGCATCAAATTCAGATTGTTGGCGCAGCCCAACGGCAAGATCGCCTTGAAATCCTCGTCCAGCCCAATCTCATCCTTGGCCGGCGGCTGCTGGCACTGGCTTGGTACCCCGTCCGCCTGATACTGCGGCGAGTAATACACCGGCGCCAGATGCGTCTTGCAGCCCACCACCAACAGGGGCAAACACATCAACAAACGCGAAACTTTCATGCCATGCCCCCTCATCAATTCATGTAGAAACCAAACGCCCCACCACTGCGCGGCCCCGCCGCTGCGGCGGTCGCAGGCTGCGCATCCAGCGGCGTGGCCAGGGTGCGACTGCGCACCGGCTCCACCAGGTACGGCGTGATCAAAATCACCAATTCGGTTTCATTGCGCTGAAAACGCTTGGAGCGAAACAGGTTGCCCAGGATCGGCAAGTCCCCCAGCAACGGCAGCTTCTCGATGTCCTGGCTGCTCTCACGCTGGAACAAACCGGCAATCGCAAACGTCTGCCCGCTGCCCACTTCCACCCGCGTATCGGCGCGGCGCACGCTGAACGACGGCACATGGAAATTGCCAAAATCCACCGTGCCGCCACTCACCACACTGCTGACCTCAGGGCGCACTTGCAGGGCGATACGGCCGTTGGGCAGCAGCGTCGGGTTGAACAGCAGCGACACGCCGAACGACTTGTATTCGATCCCCACCAGGTCCCGATTCACCGGCACCGGGATCGCCACTTCGCCGCCCGCCAGGAAGCTCGCGGTTTGCCCGGTCATGGCGGTGATGTTCGGCTCGGCCAGGATTTGCAGGATCCCGTTGGCCTGCAACGCGTCGAGCATGCCGTCGATATTGGTATTGCCGGAGCCACTGCCCGCCGCCGCCAGGCCACCGGCGGTGGCGGCTGCCAGCGGTCCGCCGGTGATCAGGCCAAAGGAGAACGTGCCGTTGCTGAACATGGCGTTCCAGTTAACCCCGTAATGCAGCAGTTCCGAGCGGGACACTTCAGCGAAGCGCACACGCAAGTTGACCTGGGCTGCACCGGCGTACTCAGTGGTGTTGACCGCGCTCTGGAAGCCCTGGCCCTGTGGGTTGAGCAAGGCATTCAAATCCGTCGCTTCTCCAACCGAACGCACCGTGCCCCTGGCGATCAATCGGTTACCGGCACCGCTGATCTGCGCGCCATTGCCGGGATGCAATTCCTGCATCGGCGCGGTCACTGCCTGGGTCGCGCTACTGACCGCCAGGCTCAGGCTGGCAAGCTGTTTGCCGTCGCTGCCAAGGGCAATCAGGCTGGTATTGCCCGGCGCCTTGCCGAAGATATAGATCACCCCGGGCGACACCACTTGCAGGTCGGCAATCCCCGGCTCGGCCACCAGTACCGACTCCACCGGGGCCACAAAATACAGGATCCGGCCTTCACCGGAGGCCAGGTTGATAGCCCCCTGGGCACCGTTGGCGATGTCCTGGGCACTGCAGAAAAACGAGGTCAACGTCAGCAACAGCAGACAAAAACGGATCATGAGGCAGACGCCAGGGAAGTGACGGAAGCCGCGGCAGGTGCACGGCGGTTGGAGATATCGGTAAGGCTGATGGTCACCAGCGCTTGCAGGTTGTATTCGGTGGCCAGTTCGCGAAACGACAACACCGCCAGCTCCAGTTCACCGCGCAGCACCAGGCGCCGCAGGCTGCGGCGCAGTTCCGGGTGCACCAGCAATACCGCACTGTTGGCTTCAGTGGTTTTGTCGCAGGCCTGGCGCAGTTGGGCGAGCAACGCGCGGTTGACTTCCTCGGGGATCACTTCACGGCTGGGCTCCTGGCGACGCAGGGACGCACGCAACTGGTCTTCCAATCCCGGCGCCAGCACCAGGGCGCCAATCACCCGATTGCGGTCGGCGTACTGATGGCTGATCTGCCGCGCCAACCCTGCACGCAGGTGTTCGGCCAGGCGGCCGGCATCGGTTTCCCGGGCGCCCCACTCCACCATGGCTTCGAGCAAGGCCCGCTGATTGCGGATCGACACGCCCTCTCCCACCAGCAGGCGCAGGGTCTCGGCCACCCGCTGCAACGGCACCAGGCGCAGGGCTTCCTTGACCAGTTCGCCGTAGGTGGCTTCGGTGCGTTCGAGCAGCAGGCGGGTTTCCTGGATGCCGAGGAAGTCCGCGGCATAGCGGCGCAGGCTGCGTTCCAGCACACCACGCAGGACTTCGTCCGGCAGCAGGAAACCGATGCCGGCGCTGCGCAGTGCGTCTTCGTGCTGACGCTCGATCCAGTGCGCGGCACGACCGTTGAGGGGCGAATCGGCTTGCAGGGTGGCGATGTCCAGCAACTGCACATGCACCGGATCGTCCTGCAACAGCAGGCAGTTGATCGGCATCTCGCCTTCGCTGACGGGTACGCCTTCCAGTGACACGCGGTAGCTGCCCGGCGTGGCCTTGGCGTCCATGTGAATGCCCGGCACCGGCATATCGACGCCGAGGTCGCTGCGAATGTCGTGACACAGCGCTTCGATGCGTTGGCTCAGTAGCTGGCGCGGGGCGCTGAGGGCCAACGCACTGCCGAGGGTCAGCAATACCCGAGTGTCGGGGGCCACGCCATAATCCTGCTCGGCCTGCACTTCAACCACCGGTTCCAAGGTCTCGACCAGCGCTTCAGGCTCTACCTGGTTTTCACGGGTATGACGACGGTACATCACGAAGGCCGCACCACCGAACACCAGCGACAACCCGAGGAACACCCAGGTCGGAAAGCCCGGTATCACGCTGACGCCGACCATGATCAGTGCGGTCAAACCGAGGGCGCGGTAGCTGGCACCCAACTGCTTGAGAATCTCGCTGCCGAGGTCACCCGCTTCGCCGTCGCTGTTGACCCGCGTCACCACAGTGCCCGCCGCTACCGAGATCAGCAGCGCCGGGATCTGTGCGATCAAACCGTCGCCCACGGTCAGCAGCGAATAGGTGTGCACCGCCGCGCCGAAGGCCATGTCGCGCTCGATCATGCCGATCAGCATGCCGCCCAG
Source organism: Pseudomonas sp. C6002 (assembly GCF_013385805.1). Classification (NCBI taxonomy): domain Bacteria; kingdom Pseudomonadati; phylum Pseudomonadota; class Gammaproteobacteria; order Pseudomonadales; family Pseudomonadaceae; genus Pseudomonas; species Pseudomonas sp. C6002. The sequence goes on from NZ_JACAPH010000053.1 coordinate 51,232, forward strand.
CAGGTTGACCGCGAGGATCACCAACCCGGCAATCGCATCGCCCTTGACGAACTTCATCGCCCCGTCCATCGCGCCGAACATCTGGCTCTCGCGCTCCAGGCGTGAGCGCCGGCGGCGGGCTTCGGCCTGGTCGATATCGCCGTTGCGCAGGTCGTTGTCGATGCTCATCTGTTTGCCGGGCATCGCATCCAGGGTGAAGCGCGCCGCCACTTCCGCGACCCGCTCGGCGCCCTTGGTGATCACCACGAACTGCGCCACGGTGATGATCAGGAACACCACCATGCCCACCACCACCTGGCCGGCAATCACGAAGTCACCGAAGGCCTTGACGATATGGCCGGCGTCGCCGTGCAGCAGAATCAAGCGGGTGGTGGTGATCGAAAGCGACAGGCGAAACAGGGTGCTGAGCAGGATCAGCGGCGGCAGCGCGGAGAATTCCACCGAGTGGCCGATGTAGAACGCCACGATCAGGATCAGGATGCTCAGGGCGATGTTCAGGCCGATCAGCATGTCCACCAGGTAGGTAGGCAGCGGGATGATCATCATCACGATCGCCATCAGCATGAACGCGACGATGATCACGTCGGTACGCTGGGCGGCCATGCGCGCGATGCCGTTCAGGCGATTGAGCAGGTTCATGGCGCGGCTCTCCTTGCAGCGAGGTAGCGTTTGAAGCACTGGCGCGCCTCGTCCTTGCGTTCGCCGTACCACAGCGCCCGGGCACGCAGCAGCAACAGGCTGGCAGACTCACCCTCCAGCGCGACCAGCCGATCCAGGGCCGCGAGTGCGCGGGTGAAGTCGCCGCTGTCGGTGAACGCCAGCACCAGCGAGCGCAACAGTTGGCCATCGTCGGGCGCGACACTCACGGCAATCAGCAACATCACCAGCGCGCGCTGGGACTGGCCGTTGCGCCGGTACAGCTCGCCAATGCCCTTGAGCAATTGCACCGCGTCGTCGTTGTCCCGGGGCATCAGGCCTGGACCTCCGAGCGTTGTTGTTCGAGGGTGCGGCGCATCTCGATTTCCTCGCTGATCAGGTCGTGGGCCAATGCCTTGATCTGCGGCTCGGCGTCGAGATTCGGCAACAGGTGCTGCATCACGTGTTCCAGCAGTTCCAGGGAACGTGCGCTGCCGAACAGCAGCGAGTCGACGCCGGCGGCGCTGGTGAGTTCTTCCAGGTCACTGCGCAGGGAGCGGCGGGACTGGACCTTGCGGGTTTTCAGCAACGCTTCGAAAGCCGTGGCCTGACGCGAGTTGACCGGGCGGATCGCCTCGACCGGCGCGCTGCGCACGTCACTGGGAATCAACGGACGGGGTTCGACTTTCATCCCGGGGCCTTAGCTGAAAAAAGCAGCGTCATAGGGTGAAGGTGAAGCGTTCTTCGCCACGGGCGAGGATCACCTGGTTGTTCTCGATGCGCTCCAGTACCCAGTTGTCCGCCAGGGCCGCGCCGGGGTACAGGCGCTTGCCGCTGTCATTGATCACATAGGGGTTGGCGCCGAACCACACGGCTTGAAAGCGCACCCTTGGCCGGGCCGCATCTGCACGCACGGCGACCCGCGGGTTGAGCACGATCTGCTGGCCGTAACGCTGGTCGAAGGCTTGTTGCAGGGCGACCCATTGAGGCTTTTGCGCGCGCTCAAAGGAGCCGACGGCGTTGAGTTGGCCATCGATGTCGTTGACCTTCACGGCGTCCAGGTGGGCGGCCTGCAATTGCCCTTCGAACCAGGCCTTGGCCTCGGCACGGGAAGGCTTGGCTGCGGTTGTTTCGGCAACCGGCATTACGCTTTGCGCTTGCGGTGGATCGTTGCGAAATGCCAGGGCGCCGGCGCATACAAAGAGCAACGCGGTGGCGATGATCCAGGGCGTTAATGTGCGTGTCGTCGCAGGCGTTTTTTCAGGGCTGCCCGGCAGCGCCAGGCTCACACCCGCCGTGCCGATACGCAGTTGCAGCGGCAGCCGCGCGCGATGGCCGCTGCCTTGGGGAATACGGATATCGCCGGCAGTGCCGGTGATCAGTACATCGCCGCCGAGGGCCTCGACGGCCACCTGGGCCCCTTCAAAACGCAGGCGCAGGTGCAACTCGGCAATCCCGGGATCGCTGAGCTGGAGGTCGGCCGCCAGGGCGGCGCCAAGGGTGTAGACCGGCTGGTCGAGCATCAGGGAACTGCCCTGGTGCAAACCGTGGGTCACAAGCAGGGTCGGCGCGCCGTTCGCGGCGGGCAGGCCCAGGGAAATCAAGGCTGTCATGGTTGGGTTTGCCCCCTTGAGAATCACAGGCCGCAACGACGCCTGTGCCGATCAACAACGGTGCAACGGGGTAAGGCAGGTATACGGGCAGCGCCGGCGCTGCCCGCATGGCGAATCAGTTCTGCGGACGCTGTTTGGTGGCGTCGAGCTCTGCTTTTTTCGCGGTGCTGATCTCGGTGATCTTGGCCGACTTCTCGATGGCCATGTTGAAAGTTGCTTCCATCTTCGCGATAGCGTCGTCGGCGCCGCCTGCACTTACTGGTGGAGTAGTAGCCATGTTCAATCTCCTTGCATCGATAGGGAAGTTAAGCCGCATGCAAACCGAAACAAACTCCCAGCGTCAGACAGTGAGTTGGCCATGCAGCCGTCGGTTTGCATGGGAACCATACTACTCACGAACAAAACGCCTTCGCTGTGAAAGCTTGTGAAACGTTCATGGCAGGTGCTGTGAAAAATCCGGCTCAACATGCCGTTGAGAAAATCTCATCGCCGCGCGGGCGTGGAACTTTTGTTAAAAAACCAATACACGACAAGACCCAATGTTTACAGGGGCACAACCTGAAAAACGAACCCACTCGAACAATTTACGAGCCCGTTACCCCTGGGTAAAAACGTTGATCACTCAACAATTCCAGAAAATAAACACGACAACTTCACACTTTTAACTAATAGCCATTTGCCCAACTTTGCAGATATTTCCATTTGTAACAAAACCGACTTGATCATCGCGTTTGATAGCTCGGCGCGGGTTAACCCAATAACACTTCGCAACTTTCGCCCGCCCCAGTTAGTGCACTTGCACTAAATATCGACTGATATAAAACAACTTCCAGGTGATCTATGACTGCGATCCCGAATGGCCTTGACCCTGCCGACAACAAGGGCCCGGATGGCTCCCGGAGCACGTTCGAAAAAGCCCTGTTCACCGCCGTCGACAAGCCGGTATTCGACCCCTCGAAAATCCGCGGGCCGTCCATTCCGCTGCCGTACCAGAACGTGCAGGCACCGGTGAACAACAGCATCACCTACACCCCGCTGGGCAGCGACAAACCGGTGACCCTCAAGCAGATCGACAACCCCAGGCTGTTTGAGCAATTGGTCAACCAGTACAACGCACAGCAAAGCGACGCGACCCTTGAGAAGAATCTGGCCGACAGCAAAGGCGCCGGCTACAAGGAGGCCGACGCCAGCACCGTGGCGCCTGGCCTGGGCAACTACAAGGCGATCGGCAGTACCACCGAATTGGGCCCGGGACTGATCCGCTACGAGACCAGTGCCGGCGACAAAATCGTGGTCAGCCAGAAGGAAACACCCGCGCTGTTCGCCCAGGTCAGCGGCGACTCGGCCAAGCTCTTTGCGATCAATGCCAGCCAGGCCGAGGGCTACCGCCTGGCCGGCCCCACGGAAACCATGGACCCGGCAGCGAATATCGGCCCGCCCGAAGAAGTCGGCCCGGGCCTGATTCGCTATACCACGGCGTCGGGCGACAAGGTGATCGTGTCCCAGGACATCACCCCCGCGCTGTACGACCAGGTGGCCAAACTGTATGCCGGCAGCACCGGCGCGGCGGGCGCCTCGGACACGTCCTGGATCGACACCTCATCGTTTGGCGTATCGGGTGCCAAGGACTGGGACACCATCACCGGCAACACCAGCGGCACGCCGACCAAGGAAGAACTCGACCTGAACCGGCCCAAGGCGGCCGCGCAATTGCTCTCGCAAAACTGGGACGCCTGGGGCCTGCATGGCGCGCCGATCGACTTCGCCAACCCGCCCACGACACTCCCCCCCGAGGCCCAGGCCGTACTCAAGTACGTGGCCAGCAGCCCGAGCCTGATGGCCGCGCTGGATACCGGCGGGCGTGGCAAGGCCGACAATGTGATCACCCATTCCGATGTCGACCATTTCATCGACAACGCCGGCAAGGACCTCGGCGCCGCGTCGAAATCCTATGGCAGTTTCCTCGGCAGCAAACCCGGTGACCTGGCCAAGGCGAATGCCAAGTCGGCGGCAATCCTGATGGCCAACGAGAGCCTGGCCGCTGGCGCAGGTCCGGCGATGCGCCCCGGTGACGCCAACCAGCGCAGCAACGACGGCATGCTGCGCAGCGACAACCTGCAAGCATTGGGCAGCGATTCGGCCCTGAGCACCGAGCTGACCGGCGCGGCGGCCATGTGGTCCAGACCCGGGATGTTCCACGCCCTGGAAACCGGCGGCGACAACCCCGCCACCGGCAAGTCGGACGGCATCGGCACCCGCGACAACATCGGCGCCTGGCTCGAAAAACAGGCACCGAAAACCGACAGCGACACCCTGACCTTCCTCGACGGTGCCGCCACTCGTGATGCCGTCGCCGGCGTCGACACCTCGGGCCTGACCGCCGACATCCTGGCCAACCCGCAGAACTACAGCGGCGAACAGAAAGCCGCGGTGCTGGTGCAGTTGACCGATGCACAAACCCGCCTGCTGGTCAGCGACTACGTGCCCCACGCCGGGTTGATGGACAAGTACACCTCGCCCCACTACGGCCTGAACCCCAACGAAGACAAAATCAAGGCACAGCTGCAAAGCGGCATCGAAACCCTCTCGGCCGACCCGGACGTGCAAGGCTTCCTGCAAAACAATCGCGGCCCGGCACTGGCCGACATCGTCGACAGCAACCCGGCGATGAAAGTCGCGATGCAGAACTACTACACCGACGACATCGAGACCGGCAAAAACCTCACCGACAATCTCAACGCCAAGGACCAGAACGGCAAGCAGATCGACATGGGCATGGGCCTGCAAAACGCGGCCAACGATACGACCATCGCCAACCTGGCGCTGGGGGGCAACGGTCATGTGGACCTGACCGGCATCGCCGACAAGGCCGGGCAAAGCGACAACATCCAGCAGTACTACAAAAACCAACTGGTGACCGGCAAGGCCTTTACCGACGCGGTGGCCGGAGGCATGGACCCCACCGTGGCGGCCAGCAGCTTCGCCGCCAGCACGGCCTCGGCCCAGGCCTTCCTCGGCGACAAGGCCTCGGCGGATGACGCCGCCACCTTGCAGGTGAATTTCAACGAAGCCCTTGGCGACGCCCTGCTCGGCGGCGCCACCACCGACACCCTGAACATCACCCTGGGGGACGGCAAGGGCAACTTCGACGAAGCCAAGGTCACTGCCGCGATCAACGACGCCCAGCAAAAAGATCCAGAGATGTTCGTCACCTCGGATGGCGGCAAGATCGACCCGGCGCAAGTGGTGTCGATGCTGCGTTCGGTATGGGACATCGGGCGCCAGGGCAACAAGATCGCCGACGCACTGCCCAAGGCCATCGAAGGCATGAAGTTCGGCGACGTCAGCCCGGCATTCAAGCAAGGCCTGCTGCACATCGGCAGTGCGGTGTTGATGAGCGGCGTGCTGATGGCCCGTTCGGCCAGCGGCAGCAACACGCCGGTGGCGGACGCGAACCGGGTATCCGCCGGGCTGCAATTTGCCGGGCTGTTGATGGAGGGCGGCACCAAATACGCCAAGGAAGCGGGTTACGGTATCACCTGGGTCAACCGCCCGGATGGCGGCACCATTGGTGATTTCCCCGGCAAGGTACCGGTGGGCAAAGGCCCGTTGAGCCCGCAGCAAATCGCCAACCTCGGCGCGGCCGGCAAGATCATTGGCTCGGCGGGCGGGATTATCGGCGGTGTGATCGGGGTGATTGGCGGTGTCGACTCGTTGAAAAAAGGCGACTACCTGAGCGGCAGTTTCTCGGTTGCCACCGGCGTGTTGGGTACGGGTGCGGCGGTGGCCGGGTTGGTGGAAGCCGGGGCCGGGTTGTACGGGGCCACGGAAATCGGCGCGGTGGCCGGGACCATCAGCGGGATCCTCGGCGGGGCAACGGCGATCCTTGGCGGGATCGGCAGCGCGTTCCTGCCCTTCGCCCTGGCTGATGCCCATGGCAAGGCGCAGGACGCGTTCTATGGCCAGCTTGCGCCGGTGCTCAAGCAATACGGTTTGACTGGCGGGCCTACGGAGCCGGGTGATTATCCTGAAGACCCGATCCCGGCGATCAACACCTGACCTTCCCTTGCAGCCTTGCGCGAAGGGAGCCGCGCGAGGTTGTGTTTTTGAACATGCACAAAGGTTAATCACATGACGTATTCACACCGCGGCCACCTTGAAGACAGCGCTATTGAAATCCACTTTGGCCCTTATCAACTGCTGCCCCGACGTCATCTGCTGCTGAAAAACGGTGAGCCGGTGAGCCTGGGCAGTCGGGCCCTGACGTTGCTGATTGCCCTCGCTTCGCGGCCTGGTGAGCTGTTGGAGAAGACCCAATTGCTGGACATCGCCTGGCCACGGTTGGTGGTGGAAGAGTGCAACCTGCGGGCGCAGATCAAGGCGATCCGCCGGGCGTTGGGGGATGATGATTCGGTGTATATCGCGACGGCGACGGGCCAGGGGTATCGGTTTGTTGCGCCGACCTGGGTGGAGCGTGGGGCGCAGAAAAAGCCGGTGGTGTTGGGGGTTTATAGCTGTCGCCGCTGTTTGGGGGGTGAGGTGAAGCCGGTGCTCGGCGTGCGGCAGGAGAGGCTTAACAGTTGAGGGGGATTTGGATCGGGGGCATATCCATTATTTGGGTGATGGCTTATATCGGTTCCGCTCTTACAGCGGCTCACTTTTGAAAAGCGCAAAAGTAAGCAAAACGCTCTTGCCCCACCACTCGG
>NZ_JACAPH010000054.1:0-382 GCF_013385805.1 Pseudomonas sp. C6002
AAGAGACCAGATTGCGGTGTGTGAAGACGAAACGAACCGAAAGTTCGAGATCTTGCAAAACACCGAAAGCTATCACATACCCAATTTGCTGAAGCGAGGCCAGCTGGCCACGACTCAGTACCCGAATTTCTTGACGACCATAGAGCATTGGAACCACCTGATCCCATCCCGAACTCAGCAGTGAAACGATGCATCGCCGATGGTAGTGTGGGGTTTCCCCATGTGAGAGTAGGTCATCGTCAAGATTAAATTCCAGAACCCCTGATTGCTTATGCAGTCAGGGGTTTTGTTTATGGACTTCTACATAAACAAAACCCCTGACTGCATAAGCAATCAGGGGTTCTGGAATTTAATCTTGACGATGACCTACTCTCACATGGGG
>NZ_JACAPH010000055.1:0-700 GCF_013385805.1 Pseudomonas sp. C6002
CGCTGGGGGCGGTGACGGCCTATCAGTACGACGAAGCCGGTCGGTTGATTGCGCTGTTTCCCGGGGACGATGCGCCGACGTCCTACGAGCATGACAACGGGTTCGTACGGGTTGTGCGCCGTGGTGACGCGGTGTGGAAATACCAGCGTAACGATCAAGGCGATATCACTCGCAAGACTGATCCGGACGGCAATTACACCGAATACACCTACACCCAACACGGAAAGCTCACGGGTGTTTGGTATCCGGATAACAGCAGCCAACGCTTTATCTGGAACGAACGCGGCCAGCTCATTGAAGAAAAACTGGCGAATGGCGGTGTGCGGCGTTATCGCTATGAGGAGCTGGGGCGGCAGGTGGCTTGCGAGGATGAGCATGGTGCGCTGACCCAGTATCAGTGGGACGCCGTAGGTCGTTTGCTGAAAGTGATTCAGCCTGACGGGGCCACACGCGAATTCAGCTACAACCCGTACGGAAAAATCACTGCTGAGCGCGACGAGTTGGGCCGCGTCACCCGCTACGAATACGCCGATGGTTTGCACCTGATCAGCCGTCGGATTAATCCGGACGGCACGCAGCTTAAATACCGTTATGACAATGTTCGGCTGTTACTGACCGAGATTGAAAACGAGGTCGGCGAAACCTATCGGCTCGACTATCACGCCAACGGCCTGATCCAGCAGGAAACCGGGTTTGATGG
>NZ_JACAPH010000055.1:782-1161 GCF_013385805.1 Pseudomonas sp. C6002
CTCGTAAGAAAAACCCTGCCCGACCGCAGCATTGTCGATTACACCTACGACCGCCTCGGCAATCTCCTCAGCGTCGACGACGGTCATTGGCCGCTGCATTACGAATACGACCTGCAAAACCGCCTCACCGCCGAACACCAGGGCTGGGGCACGTTGCGCTATGGATACGACGAATGCGGCCAACTCGAAAAACTACGCCTTCCGGATAACAACCGCCTCACCTTTCACCACGACAAAGGCGGCGACCTCGCCACCGTCGAACTCAACGGTAACCTGCTCACCTCGCACCTGTTCAAATCCGGCCGCGAACATCAGCGCCAGCAAGGCCAACTCCTCAGCCACTACCACTATGACGACCAGGGCCGCCTGCACGCCCACG
>NZ_JACAPH010000056.1:0-17398 GCF_013385805.1 Pseudomonas sp. C6002
ACCCGGCAGGACGCCGGGTTAGCCGTCCTGGGCCAAGGATGGCCCATGACGGCGGCCCACGGTCCAAAGCCGGAGTGAGGGCACACCGAGCCTAGGCGAGGTGCCGAGTGGTGGGGCAAGAGCCTTTTGGTTACTTTTGGGCTCCTTTCAAAAGTGACCCGCTGTAAGAGCGGAACCAATTTAAGCCATCACCCAAATAACGGATATTCACCCCCAAAGCCTACCGCTCAATCGACCGACTCCACCGCGCATTCCACTCGGGTCGTGCCTGGTTCACCTGATCCCAGTCAATCGAAATCGCCGTCTGCAAGTAACTGTTCATCGCCTCCACCCGCGCCCGGGTTTTGTCGGTAGTCGGCGTCGTAGGATTCGAAGGAATCTGATCCCCCAGTTCCAAAGCCGGCGCCTGAGCCTCTGCGGTCAACAAGAACTGCGCCAGTTTTTGCGCCAACTCCGGCTGGTCATTCCGCGCAATCACACACTCCGCCACGTTCAACACCACCGCGCCTTCTTTCGGCTGCGCATACTCCATCGGCACACCCAACAACTGTTGCGTGGTCACCTGCGTCGGCGTCAGCGGAAAGATCGCCGCCTCATCCGTCTGCACCATCTCGGAAATCTTCGCCGAGCTGGCGATGTACTCCAGCACGTTGGGCCCGACGGTTTTCGGCCAGGCCTTGAACCCCGGCTCCACGTTGGTCTCGCTACCCCCCTGAATCCGGTTGAACATGAGGAACCCGTGCAACCCAAATGTGGACGAGGCCAACGACTGGAACACCACCTTGTCCTTGAAGCGCGGGTCGGCCAGGTCCATCCACGACGTCGGCGGCGCCCAGCCCTTTTCCTTGAACATCTTGGCGTTGTAACCCAACCCGGTCACCCCGAGCGTCACCGCAACCGCTTCTTCCTTGATCTTCGCCTTGGCCGGAATCTGGTCCAGGATCGGGTTGGGCGTGAGCTTCTCGCACAACCCCATGGAAATCGCGCGGTACATGATGCCGTCGTCGAGGAACATCACGTGCATCTGCGGGTTGTCCTTGTTGGCCTGCACCTTGGCCAGGATGTCCGACGAGGTGCCCGGCACGATCACCACCTTGACGTTATTGGCCTTTTCGAACGCGGGCAGCACCTTGTCGGCGTAGACCCGCTCCATGGTGCCGCCGTTCATGCCCAGGTAAAGCGTCGGTGCGGCGTGGGCCGCCGTGCTCAACAGGGCGAGGGACAGGCAAGACAGCGCAGTACGTTTGATCATGTGCATGAATCTTCCTCTCAGGCTTGGAAACGACGGATGGAAAATGCTTCGATGGGCTGCCGGCTGGCCCCCGTGCAGACGATCTCTGCCAGGGCTTCACCGACCGCAGGGCCGAGCTGGAACCCGGCGCCGGCAAAGCCGAAACCGTGGAGCAGGCCGGGTTGGGTGCTGCTGTCGCCGATCACCGGTTCGTGGTCGGGCAGGTAACCTTCGGTGCCGCTCCAGGTACGGATCGCCTGGGCACCCTTGAGGAACGGGTACAACTCGCCGGCATTGCGCAGAATCTCCAGCACCGCCGCCTGGCCCGGGCGGGCTTGTTGCGGGCCCAGGGCAAAGCCGCGCCCGCCACCGAGGATGCAATTGCCCCGGGCGACTTGCCGCGCATAAATCCCGCCGCCTTCCACCCCGGTGCTCACGTCCATCACCACCGGCAACGGCTCGGTCACCAGCATCGCCGGGTGCGCCGAGGTCATCGGCACCGGCTCGCCAAAGTGCGCGGCCACGGTGCCGGCCCAGGCGCCGGCGCAGTTCAGCAGCCAGGGGGCTTGCAGCTGCAGCCCATTGGCACAGCGCAACTGAAACCGCTGGCCGTCATGTTCAAGATGGGTGACTTCGGTTTGCTCCATCACCCTCGCACCGTGGCGTTGCGCTGCGCGGGCAAAGGCGGGGGAGACCAGGCGCGGATTGGCGTGGCCGTCTTCGGGGCATAACGACGCGCCGACTGCCACATCACCCACCCACGGGAACCGGGCGCGCAGTTGAGCGTGGTCGAGCATTTGCAGGCCCAGGCCAAAGCCACGTGTAGCGTCGGCGTAAGCCTGCAGAGCCGCCAGATCGTCATGACTGCGGGCCAGTTTCAAATGCCCGGAGCGCACGTATTCCCCGTCGATGCCAATCAGCCCCGGCAAGTCGGACCATAGCTCATGGGCACGCTGCGATAGCGGCAGTTGGTGCAATGGCCGCCCCTGGCGCCGCACGCCGCCATAGTTCACACCGCTGGAGTGCGAGCCACAAAAGTCCCGCTCCAGCAGCACCACGCGGCGACCTTTCTGCGCCAGCATCAAAGCCGCCGAGGCCCCGACAATCCCGCCACCCAACACGATCACTTCACTGTCGATCATGGCTGCACCTCCACGCCAAACGGCAAGGGTTTGATCGGTGCCTGGCCACGCAGGCGGCCAACGTTTTCAATCTCGCGGCCACTGCGCTGGGCAACGATTTCCGCCGCCGCCAGCCCGCACATCCGGCCCTGGCAGCGGCCCATGCCAACCCGGCAATGGGCCTTGACCCGGTTCACTTCCCAGTGGCCTTCGTCCACCACCGCGCGTACTTCGCCGACGCTGACTTCTTCACAGCGGCACAGGATCAGTTCGTCCGGAGCTTCAGCGGCCCAGTTTTCCGGGAAGGGGAAGGCGGTTTCCAGGCCGTGGCGAAAGCGCTGGATACCTGCCAGTTGTTGTTCCAGCACGGGCCCGCGACGGTGGTCGATGGCAACACCGCTGTCTTCGAGCAAGGCCAATGCCGCTCGCTCGCCGGCCATTTGCGCCGCATCGGCGCCCATGATTCCTGCACCGTCGCCAGCCAGATACACCCCCGCGACACTGCTACGCCCGGCCGCATCTTGCTGCGGCAACCAGGCGCGGTTCAATGCATTCCAGGCAAATTCACACCCAAGTAAATCCGCCAGTTGGGTCTCGCTGCGCAGGGCATGGGCGAAGGCCACGGCATCACAGGCGATTTCCTGCTGGTCCCAGTGGATGCCCGTCACTCGTTGCTCGCCGTTGATGTGCGACAACGTTGCCCCTTGATGCACCGGGATGCCGTGGGCCGTTAGCCAGGCGCGGTAGTACAAACCCTTGGCCAGGGTCGCCGGCTGGCCGAGCAATGCCGGCAGGGCGCGGCATTGGGCGCTGAACGGCGCGCTGTCGAGCACCGCCACCACCTTGGCCCCGGCCTTGGCGTACTGATACGCCACCAGGTACAGCAACGGCCCGCTGCCGCAAAACGCGACGCGCTCACCGATGGCGCAGCCTTGATACTTCAGCGCGATTTGCGCCGCGCCCAGGCTGTACACACCGGGCAGCGTCCAGCCCGGCACGGGCAGGATGCGGTCGGTGGCGCCCGTGGCGACGATGATCTGCGTGTATTCGATGCTTTCGGCGTGGCCGTTGTTGAGCATGTCCAGGCGGCCATTTTCCGCATTCCACACCAGGGTTTCCGGCCGGTAGTCGATCCGGGTGGCCAGCTCATCCATGGTGCGATGCAGCGCTGTCGCCTTGCCCGCTTCAAACCCATACAGCTGCTTGGCCGAGCGCTGGAAGTTCGCCGGCTGGCGCCGATAGATCTGGCCGCCACCGCGCAGGCTCTCGTCCACCAACACCGGGGTTACGCCATGGTCCAGCAAGGTCCGGGCTGCGGTAATGCCCGCCGGGCCTGCGCCCACTATCACCACGCTCTTCATGCCTGGCGCCCCGGGTCACGGCGAATCGCCTGGCCGTCTTCCAGCAAGGTCGAACAGGCGCGCACTCGCCGACCATCTTCCAGGCGTACCCAGCAATCCTGGCAGGCCCCCATCAAGCAGAAACCGGCGCGGCGTTCGGCGCTGAAATCACTGCCCCGCAGGTGTTCGGCGCAGGTCAGTACGGCGGTCAGCAAGGTGTCGCCAAGCAAGCCCTTGGCAGGCTGCCCGTCGAGGGTGAAGGTGAGGGTGGGCCGCTCGGTCTCGGCCAGTCGTTTGAACAGCGCCATCAATGCTTCCCTACTAATACGCGGTCCAGGCCGTAGACCCGGTCCAGCAGAATCATGGCCGCCGCCGTCAAGCCGATCACCAGCGCTGACACGGCCGCCATCATCGGGTCGATGGATTCGGTGGCGTACACGTACATGCGCACCGGCAAGGTCTGGGTGGCCGGCGAGCTGACAAAGATCGACAGGGTCACTTCATCGAAACTGTTGATGAACGCCAGCAACCAGCCGCCGGCCACGCCGGGCAGAATCATCGGCAAGGTGATCTGGCGAAACAGGGTGAAGCGGCTGGCGCCGAGGGATTCGGCAGCCTGCTCGGCGCTGCGGTCAATGCCGATGGCGGCCGCCAATACCAGGCGCAATACGTAAGGCGTGATGATCACCACGTGCGCCAGCATCAACCAGGTGAAGCTGCCGTTGACGCCCATCATTGCGAACAGCCGCAGCATCGCCACCCCCAGCACCAGGTGCGGGATGATGATCGGCGAGAGGAACAGCGCACTGAAGAAGTTACGGCCGGGGAACTGGTAGCGACTGATTGCCAGCGCCGCCGGTACCGCGATCAACGTCGCCAGGGTGGCGGCAACGAACGCCAGGACCAGGCTGTTGTAGAACGCCTGGATAAAGTCCGCGCGCTCGAACACCGCATGAAACCAGCGCAGGGAGAAGCCCGAAGTGGGCAGGCTCAAGGTGTTTTCCGAGGTGAAGGCCACCAGGCACACCACCACCAGCGGCGCCATCATGAACAGCACCACCAGGCCGTGAAAGCCCAGGGCCAAAGGACCGTTTCTGGACATCGTCTTATACTCCCAGGGACTTTTTGTAGCGGCCTTCGACCATGCGGTTCCAGCTCAGCATGATCAGCAAGTTGACCAACAGCAGCACCACCGCGATGGTCGCGCCCATGGGCCAGTTGAGTTCCGAGAGGTATTGGTCGTAGACCACCGTGGCGACCATCTTCAGGCGGCGTCCGCCCAGCAGGCCGGGGATCGCGAAGGAGCTGGCCGCCAGGCCGAACACGATCAGGGTGCCGGACAGCACACCGGGCATCACCTGCGGCAGCACGATCTTGCGCATCACCGTGGCCTGGCTGGCACCCAGGGACAGCGCCGCCTGTTCCGCCGACGGGTCGAGCTTCTGCAGGGAGGTCCACACCGGGATGATCATGAACGGCAGCATCACGTGCACCAGTGCGATGATCACGGCGAACGAGGTGTACAGCAGCTTCACCGGCTTGCCGCCCAGGGCCTGGATCACCTGGTTCACCAGGCCATCGGCACCCAGCAGCAGGCTCCAGCCGAAGGCCCGCACCACTACCGAAATCAGCAGCGGGGTGAGAATCAGGATCAGGAAGATCGAGCGCCATGGCGTGCCCATGCGGCTGAGGATGTAGGCCTCGGGCACCCCGATTACCACGCAGAGCAAGGTCACCAGGGCACTGATCCAGAAGGTGCGCCAGAAGATTTCGTAGAAGTACGAGTCGCTGAACAGCGACAGGTAGTGGGCGAAGGTCCACTCATCGGCCTTCACCCCTACCTGATAGTCGAACACGTTGAACGACAGCACCAGTGTCAGGCCCAGGGGCAGGATCAGCAGCCCGAAAAACAACACCAGCGCCGGCAACGACAACAGGTAGCCACGGCTCATGCGTGCACCTCATCCGCTGCCAGCACCCGCAACAGGTTCGACTCCCAGTCCAGGCCCACTGCAGCGCCGCAAGTCAATGGCGCGTTGCCGTCGTTGCGACGGACTACGGTCAGCTCGCCGATCTCGGTCTTGATGCGATACAGCCATTGGCTGCCGAAGAAGTAGCTGTCGAGGATCCGGCCTTGCAGCCGGCCCTTGCTGGCCGCCACCAGGTCGATCTTTTCCGGGCGCAGGCTCAGGGTCAGTTCGCCGTTGCCGGGCTCGAAGCGCACTTGCGGCGCGCCGAGTTGATCGAAGTCGCCCGCCAGCAGGTTGGCCTTGCCGACAAAATCCGAGATGAAGCGTGTGCGCGGGTGTTCATAGAGTTTGTACGGCGCGTCGATCTGGGTGACGCGCCCGGCCTGCATCACCACCACGCGGTCGCTGATGGACAGTGCTTCGGCCTGGTCGTGGGTGACCATCAGGGTGGTGATCCCGACTTCACACTGGATGCGGCGGATTTCGAACTGCATCTCTTCCCGCAGATTGGCGTCGAGGTTCGACAGCGGCTCGTCCAGCAGCAACACCGGCGGCTCGATCACCAGGGCGCGGGCCAGGGCCACGCGCTGGCGCTGGCCGCCGGACAGTTCCCGCGGGTAGCGCTCGGCGTGGGGCGCCAGGCGCACCAGTTCCAGCACGGTCTTGACTCTGCTTGCGATCTCAGTGGCAGGCACCTTGCGCATCTTCAGGCCGAAGGCGACGTTGTCGCGCACGCTCATGTGGGGGAACAGCGCGTAGCTCTGGAACACCACGCCGAGGCCGCGGCTGGCGGGTTTGGCATGGGTGATGTCGCGACCGTCGAGGACGATCTGGCCACCGGTGACGTCGACGAAGCCGGCGATCATTTGCAAGGTGGTGGTCTTGCCGCAGCCCGAGGGGCCGAGCAGGGACACGAATTCGCCTTTTTCCACCGCAAGATCAGTGGCGACCACCGCGTCGACGGCGCCGTAGCGTTTGCTCAAGGCGTTGAGTTGGAGAAAAGCCATGTCTGCGTTCCACCTTTTTGAGTCGCGTCGAAACGCGCTTTTTTGTTTTGGGCAGATGCGAAAAGGGTGTTGCGGGTGCGTTGGCGCTCGATCTTGAGTCGGCTGCCGTTAGTTGTTCATTTCGCCCCTGTGGACGCAGATTAGGGCGAAAGACTAGGATGGCGGAAGATAGAATTTCACTGGATAGAGTACTTTTTTCAGTTTCATTCACTGACCAGAATTTAGTGTGAGATATCGGCTTATGGATTCCACTGAGCGGAATGAAAGTGTCAAGGAAGTCGGCGCCGGTGGCGTCTCCCGGTTGTTTGCATTACTGCGCATCCTCGGCGCGGCGCCGGACGGTGGTGAACGGGTGACGCAACTGGCGCAGCAGGTGGGGCTGTCGCAACCCACCACCCACCGATTGCTGCGCAGCCTGATGGACGAGGGCATGGTGGAGCAGGATGCGCGCAGCAAGCGCTATCGGCTGAGCCTGGAGTTCTTTGCCCTGGCGGCGAATGTGGGCAACACCGGCAACCTGCGGGACCTGGTGCGGCCGAGCATGTTGCGCCTCAGTGCGTCGTTGGGGGATTCATTGTTCCTGCTGGCGCGCAGCGGGTTTGATGCGATCTGCCTGGACCGCAGTGAGGGGCCGTATCCGATCCGTACCTTTACCGGTGATATCGGCGGCCGCGTTGCGCTGGGCGTGGGGCAGGGCAGCCTGGCGATTTTGGCGTTTTTGCCGGAGGAAGAGCGCGAGACGGTGATCCGCTACAACTTGCCGCGGCTCAAGGATTTTCACCTGTACGACGAGGTGTTTTTGCGTTCGGAGGTGGAGAGTGTGCGGCGGTTGGGGTATGCGGCGCGCAATACCGGGGTGCTGGAAGGCATGGCCGGGTTGGCGGTGCCGATCCTGGATCGCAATGGGCATGCGGTGGCGGCGTTGAGTGTGGCGACTATCAGCGACCGGCTGGGGCCGGGGCGGTTGCCGACGGTGGTGGAGTTGTTGAAGCGCGAGGCGGCGGCGATCGGGCCGAGGATCAATCCGTTTGACCCGACGTTGCGCCGGCCTTCGCAGATCTTCGGTGGGTAGGTAATACCAGTAACGACACAGATCAAATGTGGGAGCGGGCTTGCTCGCGAATGCGGTGTATCAGTAAAAAATTTGGTGACTGACACACCGCATTCGCGAGCAAGCCCGCTCCCACATTTTAGACCGTGGCCATCTGTGGGATCCGGGTTGGACTCATCGCCGCCATCGCCACCGAAGTCGCCGCCGTGCGCGTCTCCACTCCCAGCTTCACATACACATGCTCCAGATGCTTGTTCACCGTCCTCGGACTCAACCCAAGAATGTCGCCAATATCCCGATTGGTCTTGCCACACGCCACCCAACGCAGCACTTCCACCTCCCGCTCCGTCAACTGAAACCGCGCCGACAATAGCTTGTGCGCCGGCTCATCCTCCAGGGTGATCACGCTCGGCTGTGTCGCCGCCCGCGCCGACAGCAAAATCCGCGACGTACGCAAATGCGCCGCCACCCGCGCCAGCACTTCATCGGTCTGGATCGGCTTGGTCACGTAATCGCTGCCGCCCACCTCGAACCCCTGCACCACATGCTTGCTGTCAGTCAGCCCAGTCATGAACACCACCGGAATATCCGCGCTGGCCGGTTGTGCCTTGAGCCGGCGGCAGGTTTCAAAGCCGTCCAGCCCGGGCATCACCGCGTCCAGCAGGATCAAATCCGGGCGCCGGCGTTGCACGCGGTTCAGCGCGCTGAGGCCGTCCAGCGCCACCAGCACCATGTAGCCGGCGTCGTCCAGGGCGTCGGAGAGCATGGCCAGGTTGTCCGGGGTGTCGTCGACAATCAGCACCACGCCGGGCTCAGCGCTGTGGGTCAAGGCATTCATCTTCGGCCTCCTTCAGGATGCGGTTGAGTTCTTCCAGGCGAAAGCTTTTCAGCAAGGCCCGGAGCTTATTGATGAACGGTGCGGTACCTGGGCTGTCCAGCACGATGGCGTCGAGCTTTTCATGCAAACCACGCACATAGCCAATGGCGCTCAGTTCGGCGAGCACCGCGAGTTCTTCTGCGCTGGGTAGCGCGCCTTGGGTCGCGACCGGCGCGACGAGCGGTGTGCGACGGCGCAGCCATTGCAAGTCCAGGTGCAGTTGCAGGCGTCCGAGCAGTTCAGGGGTACGCACCGGCTTGGCCAGGTAGTCGTTGCAGGCGCCGGCGATGCTGCGTTCGCGGTCGTCAGTGAAGGCGTTGGCGGAGATGATGATAATCGGCGCGGCAGACAGCGCATTACGCCGGATCATCCGGCTGGTGGCCCAGCCGTCCATGGTCGGCATCGAGAGGTCCATCAGGATCAGGTCCGGCGACAGCAGCGCCACCTGGCGGATCGCCTCCTGGCCGTTGCTGGCCTGGGACACCTCGAAGCCCAGGGGCGTGAGCATGCCGCTGAGCACCTTGCGATGGTCCACGTGGTCATCCACCACCAGGATGCGCCGTCGTTCGCCGTGGTAGCCGATGATGTCGTGCTCCACATGCACCACGGCTTGCGGCACGCGGACCTGGGACAGGAACAGCCGTACCTGGAAGCAGGTGCCCTTGTCCAGCTCGCTGACCACCCGCAATTCGCCGCCCATCAGCGAGGTCAGCATGCGTGTGATGGTCAGGCCCAGACCCACGCCCTTGTCCTGGCGCATCAGGTCGCCGCGTTCGAACGGCTGGAAAATCCGCTCGATCTGTTCGGGGTCAATCCCGATGCCGGTGTCGATGATTTCGAAGTTGGCGGTCTCGCGCATGTAGCTGACCCGCAGGCGCACCTCGCCGCTGTCGGTAAAGTTGATCGCGTTGCCCAGCAGGTTGATCAGGATCTGCCGCACGCGTTTTTCATCACCACGCACCACGGCGGGGATCTTGCCCACGCAGTCCAGGCGAAAGCGCAGGCCCTTGTCTTCGGCCTGGGGGGTGAACATTTGTTCCAGGTCGTGGATCAGTTCCGGGAAGGGGATTTCAGTGAGTTCCAGGCGCAGCTTGCCGGCCTCGATCTTGGCCACGTCCAGCAGGCCGTCGATCAGCGACAGCAGGTGCGAGCCGCTGCGCAGGATGGTCGCCAGGGCGTCCTGATGCTGTTCGGGCATGGCACTGTCGCGCTGCAGGATCTGGGTGAAGCCGAGGATGCTGTTGAGCGGCGTGCGCAGCTCGTGGGACAGCCCGGTGACGTAGCGACTCTTGGCCGCGTTCGCTGCTTCCGAGGCTTCCTTGGCCTGTTGCAGGGCCTGGTCGGTGAGGCTGTGGGCGGCGATCTCCTGCATCAGCAGCGAGGTTTGCCGGTCGGATTCTTCCTGGGCCACCCGCCGGCTTTCGCGGGTGAGTACTACCCACCAGGCGAGTACGGCGGCCAGCACCGAGAGCGTGAGGAACGCCTTGAAAAACGCCTGGTACAAGGTTTGCGAATGGGGCAAACCCTGGGCCGCCTGCATGTAGATCAGCGCCAGCGCCCCGGCGAGCATCAGCACCAGCGCCATCAACAATCCGAGGTAGTGCGCGAGCCGGGTATGCAGGCGCGGTACCAGCGTGGTCGGCAACAACCAGCGCAACACCCCTTCGAACTGGCTGGCCAGGCGCGCGTGGGGTTTGCAACGGTCGCCGCAACGCGCATCCAGTGAGCAACAGAGCGAGCAGATCGGCGTGCTGTAGGCCGGGCAGAACGCCATGTCGGCGGTCTCGAACGGGTTGCTGCACAGCCCGCAGATCACCAGGCCGGTGCCGGGTTGCGGGTGTATCAATTGCGCCTCGCTGCTGCGCGCAATGTAGTAGCGGCCCTTGGTCAGCCACGCCAATAGCGGCGCCATGATTAACGCGGTGCCCAGCGCGACAAACGGTGGCGCAGCCTGGGCCAGGGCGCCGAACAGGCCGAAGTGGGCGAGAATCGACAGCAGCGAGGCAATCAGCATCGAGCCGACGCCCACCGGGTTGATGTCGTAGAGGTGCGCACGCTTGAATTCGATGTGCTTGGGTGACAGGCCCAGGGGCTTGTTGATTACCAGGTCCGCTACCAGCGTGCCGATCCAGGCAATCGCGATATTCGCGTAGAGCCCCAGCACCTGCTCGATCACATCGAACACGCCGAGCTCCATCAGCATCAGCGCAATGGCGACGTTGAACACCAGCCACACCACGCGGCCGGGGTGGCTGTGGGTCACGCGGGCAAAGAAGTTCGACCAGGCCAGGGAGCCGGCGTAGGCGTTGGTCAGGTTGATCTTCATCTGCGAGATGAACACGAACAGCACCATCGCCCCCAGCGCCCATTCGGGAGAGGAGAACACATAGCCGAACGCGACGAGGTACATCTGGGTTGGCTCGGCGGCGCGCTCCATGGGGATTTCATGTTGCAGGGCGAGGAACGCCAGGAACGCCCCGGCGAACATTTTCAACGCCCCCGGCACGATCCAGCCGGGCCCGGCGCATAACAGCGCGGCCCACCAGCGCTTGCGGTTGGCGCTGGTTTTTTCCGGAAGGAAGCGCAGGTAGTCCACCTGTTCGCCGATCTGCGTGACCAGCGACAGCGCCACGGTGCAGGCGGCGCAGAACGACAGCAGATTGAAGTCGCCACCATCGCTGCTGCGGCCGACAAAGCTGGTCCAGTCGCTGAAGGCCTCGGGGTTTTTCCACAACACGAAGCCATAGGGCAGCACCAACAGCACCAGCCACAGCGGTTGCGTCCACAATTGCAGGCGGCTGATCAGCGTTACGCCGTAGGCCACCAGCGGGATCACCAGCAGTGAACAGATGACATAGGCGGTGGCCAGCGGGATATGGAAATACAACTCCAGGGCCAGGGCCATGATCGCCGCTTCCAGGGCGAAGAACAGGAAGGTGAAGCTGGCGTAGATCAGCGAGGTGATGGTGGAGCCGATGTAACCGAAGCCCGCGCCGCGGGTCAGCAGGTCCATGTCTACGCCATAGCGGGCGGCGTAGTAGCTGATGGGCAGGCCGGTGAGAAAGATCACCAGGCTGATGGCGAGGATCGCCCAGAAGGTGTTGGTAAAGCCGTAGCTCAAGGCCAATACGCCGCCGATGGCCTCCAGCGCCAGGAACGACACCGCGCCCAAGGCGGTGTTGGCGATGCGCAGTTCCGACCATTTGCGGAAGGACTTCGGGGTGTAGCGCAGGGCGTAGTCTTCCATGGTCTCGTCGGCGACCCAGGAGTTGTAGTCGCGGCGGATCTTGACGATGCGCTGGGTGCCGGGGAGGGGGTGCACGGTGGGGAACTCCTGCAAGGATGGGGAGATGGCAGCAATATTCGTGCCCCAGTCCTGCGGGGTGCGCTCTTCGTGGCGAGGGAGCTTGCTCCCGTTGGACTGCGAAGCAGGCCCAGCAAGACCACTTCATTTTTCCAGGCAGAACCGGGTCGCCGGTTTTGGCGCCGCTGCGCAGCCCAACGGGAGCAAGCTCCCTCGCCACAGGGGTTTCCTTTCCCAGGGCGGGCGGGATCCTGCTCGAAAATGGTGCGCAACGGCATACGTCAAATGACGTACGCCGTTACGTCAGGCTGCGTATACCCGCCGTGGCCACCTGCCGCCATGCTGAACCCCTCATTGCAGAGGAGTCGCCCCATGGAATCACGATTGATCCGCTCCAAACCGTTGTTGGCCTTATCACTGCTGGCGGCGAGTCTGTTCAGCCATGGCGTCATGGCCGACAACGAAGGCCTGGCGGTGACGCCCACCGAAGTCACCGTCGGCCAGTTGCACTCGGCCACCGGCACCATGGCGATTTCCGAAACCGGTTCGATCCAGGCCGAACGCCTGGCCATCGAGCAGATCAACGCCTCGGGCGGGATCCTCGGGCGGCAGATCAAGGTGATCCAGGAAGACGGCGCGTCCGACTGGCCGACCTTCGCCGAAAAGGCCAAGAAACTGCTGGTCAACGACAAGGTGGCCGCAGTGTTCGGCTGCTGGACCTCCGCTTCACGTAAAGCCGTATTGCCGATCTTCGAGAAAGAAAACGGCCTGCTCTACTACCCGACCTTCTACGAAGGCCTGGAACAGTCGAAAAACGTGATCTACACCGGCCAGGAAGCGACCCAGCAAATCCTCGCCAGTCTCGACTGGATCGCCAAGACCAAGGGCGCCAAAACCTTCTACCTGGTGGGCTCGGACTACATCTGGCCGCGCACCTCGATGAAGATCGCGCGCAAGCACATTGAAAACGTCCTGCACGGCACCGTGGTCGGCGAAGACTACTACCCGCTGGGCAACACCCAGTTCGGTTCGCTGATCAACAAGGTCAAGCTGAAAAAGCCTGACGTGGTGTTTGCGGCCGTGGTGGGCGGCTCCAACGTGGCCTTCTACAAACAGCTCAACGCAGCGGGCGTGAACGCGTCCAAGCAAACCCTGTTGACCCTGTCGGTGACCGAAGACGAACTGCTGGGCATCGGCGGCGAAAACATGGCTGGCTTCTATGCCTCGATGAAGTACTTCCAGAGCCTCGACAACCCGAACAACAAAGCCTTCGTGGAAGCGTTCAAGGCCAAGTACGGCAAGGATGCAGTGATCGGTGATGTGACCCAGGCGGCCTACCTCGGCCCATGGTTGTGGAAAGCGGCGGTGGAGAAGGCCGGCAGTTTCGACGTGGATAAAGTCGTCGCCGCATCGCCTGGCATCGAGCTGAAAAACGCGCCGGAAGGCTATGTGAAGATCCACGAAAACCATCACCTGTGGAGCAAGTCGCGCATTGGTGAAGTGCAGCCAAACGGGCAGTTCAAGGTGATCTACGAGTCGGATCTGATCGAGCCGAATCCGTTTCCGAAAGGCTATCAATAACCTCGGGTCTGGCGCTGATCTGAATGTGGGAACTGGTTTTGTGTGGGAGCGGGCTTGCTCGCGAAAGCGGTGAATCAGTGAGTGCATCCGGTACTGACACACCGTATTCGCGAGCAAGCCCGCTCCCACACAAGCCAGCTCCCACATAAAGCAGAAGCAGATTGCATTTCAACCTCCCGCTCAGGAGACCATCATCATGGAATGGCTATCGGAATTTGGAGCCATCGCGGCGATGCAGGGGTTCAACGGCTTGTCCGTGTTCTGCGTGCTGTTGCTGATGGCATTGGGACTGGCAATCATCTTCGGCCAGATGGGCGTGATCAACATGGCCCACGGTGAGTTCCTGACCATTGGCGCCTACACCACCTACGTCTGTTCCAGTCTTACCGCGCATTTCGCGCCAAGCTTTCAGCCGTATTACTTTTTCGTTGCCATTGCCCTGTCATTCCTCGTCGCGGGCGCCGTGGGCTGGCTGGTGGAATGGGCAATGATCAGCCGCTTGTACAAGCGGCCCCTGGACACTTTGCTCGCCACTTGGGGTTTGTCCCTGGTGATGCAGCAAACCTTCCGCTCGGTGTTCGGCGCCCGTGAAGTGAGCGCCGAACCGCCGGCCTGGCTGATGGGCTCGGTGAACCTCAGCGACGCCATCGAGATCCCGCGCAACGGCCTGTTCATGATGGGCCTGACCGTGCTGCTGACCGGGGCGATCTTCGTCATGCTCTACCGTTCGCGCTGGGGCTTGCAGGTGCGCGCCACCGTGCAGAACCGCTTGATGAGCCGGGCGGTGGGCATCAACACGCGCAAGGTCGACCGCATGACCTTCGCCCTCGGCTGCGGCGTGGCGGGCGTGGCCGGTGCGGCGTTCACCACCATCGGCTCCACCGGGCCGACCGCCGGTTCGCAGTACATCGTCGACACCTTCCTGGTCGTCGTATTCGGCGGCGCGCAAAGCCTGTTCGGCACCATTGCCTCGGCGTTCGTGATTGCCCAGACCCAATCGCTGTCGGAGTTTTTCCTCAGTGGCTCGATGGCCAAGGTGCTGACGCTGTCGTCGGTGATCCTGATCCTGATGCTGCGCCCGCAAGGGTTGTTCTCCATCAAAGTGCGCAAGTAGAGGCGAACCGATGAAGGCTCTAGACAAACTGCTGGGCGGCCAGCAAAACCTGATCGGCATCGTGCTGTTGGCGCTGTTGATCCTCGTGGTGTTCCCGCTGACCCTGGACGCCTTCCGGCTGAACATGGTCGGCAAGTACCTGACCTACGCGTTCGTCGCGGTGGGCCTGGTGCTGTGCTGGGGCTATGGCGGGATTCTCAGCCTCGGGCAAGGCGTGTTTTTCGGCGTCGGCGGCTACTGCATGGCGATGTTCCTGAAGCTTGAGGCCTCGGACCCGATCAGCACCAAGATCCAGTCCACCCCGGGCATTCCGGACTTCATGGACTGGAACCAGATCACCGAATTGCCGTGGCTCTGGCAGCCGTTCCACAGCTTCACGTTTACCTTGTTCGCGGTGGTTGCGGTGCCGGTGCTGCTGGCGTTCATCATTGGCATGGCGCTGTTCAAGCGGCGGGTGGGCGATGTGTATTTCTCCATCGTCACCCAGGCGATTGCGCTGATCCTCACGGTGCTGATCGTCGGCCAGCAAGGCCTTACCGGTGGTGTCAATGGCATTACTGACCTCAAGACCCTGCTGGGCTGGGACCTGCGCGGTGACGGCGCGAAGATGATCCTGTATTTCATCAACGCCGGGCTGTTGTTCGGCTGCATCTTCATTGGCCGTTTTATCCTCGCCTCGAAGCTGGGCCGGCTGTTGATGGCCATGCGCGACAAGGAAGAGCGGGTACGGTTTTCCGGGTATGACGTGGCCAGTTTCAAGATTTTCGTGTTCTGCGTGGCGGCGGCGTTCTCGGCGATTGGCGGGGCGATGTTTGCCTTGCAGGTGGGCTTTATGTCGCCGTCGTTCGTGGGCATCGTGCCGTCCATCGAGATGGTGATCTTTGCCGCGGTGGGCGGGCGCATGTCACTGCTGGGCGCGGTGTATGGCGCGTTGCTGGTGAACTACGGCAAGACCTACTTTTCCGAATCCTTCCCCGAGCTGTGGCTGTACCTGATGGGCGGGTTGTTTATCGCCGTGGTCATGTACTTCCCCAACGGCCTGGCGGGGTTGTGGGACAGCCATGGTCGCCAGGCCCTGGCCCGAGTGCTGCGGCGCAAGCCGGTGGTCAAGGCCGAGCCCGCGAAGATCAAGCCCAAGGCTGAAGCCAAGATCCTGGAGACACAGCCATGACCGCCGTTGGTTTTGAAATGAAGAAACCGGTGTTGGCTATCGAAGGCCTCACCGTGTCATTCGATGGCTTCAAGGCTGTCGACAACCTCAACCTGTATATTGACCGCAATGAAGTGCGGGTAGTGATCGGGCCCAACGGCGCCGGCAAAACCACGGTGCTGGATTTGATCTGCGGCAAGACCCGTGCCACCAGTGGCAGCATCCAGTTCGACGGCCAGGAACTGACCAAAATGCGCGAATACAACATCGTGCGCGCCGGGGTAGGCCGCAAGTTCCAGAACCCATCGATCTACGAAAACCTCACGGTGTTTGAAAACCTCGAGATGTCGTATCCGGCCGGGCGCAAGGTGTGGGGCGCGCTGTTTTTCAAGCGTAATGCCCAGGTGATTGCGCGGGTCGAGGAGGTGGCGCGGGAAATCTTTCTCGGCGACTTGTTGCAGCAGCAGGCGGACCTGCTGTCTCACGGGCAAAAGCAGTGGCTGGAGATTGGCATGCTGCTGATGCAAGACCCTGAATTGCTGATGCTCGACGAGCCGGTGGCCGGGATGAGCGTCAACGAGCGGGCGCAAACGGCCGAGTTGCTCAAGCGCATCAGCCAGGGGCGCTCGGTGTTGGTGATCGAGCATGACATGGAGTTCGTCAAGAGCATTGCCCACAAGGTCACGGTGTTGCATCAGGGCAAGGTGCTGGCCGAGGGCAGCATGGAGTCGGTGCAGAGCAATCCGAAAGTCATTGAAGTGTATTTGGGCCACTGAGGAGTCGGGCATGTTCAAGATCGACAAACTGTCGTGTGGGTACGGGCAGAGCCAGATTCTTCACGACCTGGAACTGGATGTGGCGAAGCGTGAGATCGTCGCGGTGATGGGGCGCAACGGGATGGGCAAGACCACGTTGTTCAAGAGCCTGATGGGTATTTTGCCGCAGTGGCAGGGGCAGGTCAGTGTGGATGGGCATGATGTGTCTGCGCTTGAAACCCATGAGCGGGTGGAGCGGGGGATTGCCTATGTGCCGCAGGGGCGGATGATTTTTCCCAGCATGAGTGTGTTGGAGAATATTCAGACTGGGTTGCCGGCGGCGGCCCGGGGCAGGGTGCCTGAGGATTTGTATGCGCTGTTTCCGGTGCTCTATGACATGCGTTCGCGCAAGGGGGGGAATTTGTCTGGGGGGCAGCAACAGCAGTTGGCGATTGCCCGGGCGTTGGCGACGAATCCCAAGGTGTTGTTGCTCGATGAGCCGACTGAGGGGATTCAGCCTTCGATCATCAAGGACATTGCTCGTACGCTTAAGGAGATTCGCAATTTGCGGGATTTGACGATTGTTGTTTCTGAGCAGGTGTTGTCGTTTACTTTGGAAATTGCTGATCGGTTTTTGGTGATTGAGAAGGGGAGGTTTGTGATTGAGGAAACTCGGGATCGGGTGGATGAGGCGACTATCAGTCGGTATTTGTCGGTTTGATCTGGCTGGGTACATATCCGTTATTTGGGTAACGGCGGCTTATGGTTTCGCTCTTACAGCGAGTCACTTTGCAAAAGCGGCAAAGTAACCAAAGCGCTCTGCCCCGCCTGTCGGCGCCTCGCTGTGGCTCGGCGTTCCCTCACTCCGGCATTACTCCGCGGGCCGCCGCGACGGGC
>NZ_JACAPH010000057.1:0-469 GCF_013385805.1 Pseudomonas sp. C6002
TGGCCGCTCACTGGCTGAACTTGCTGCAAGGCATCGTCGCCGATCCGCAACGGCGCATCGGGGAATTGCCGCTGCTGGACGCGACCGAGCAACAGCACAACATCGCCCAGTGGAACCCCGGCCCGCGCAGCTTCCCAAGCGACACCTGCGCCCATCAACTGATCGCCGAGCAGGCCCGTCAACGGCCTGACGCCGTGGCCCTGCGTTGCAACGGCCAGACCCTGACCTACGCCGAACTGAATGCCCAGGCCAACCGCCGTGCGCATCAGTTGATCGCTCACGGCGTGGGGCCGGACGTGCTGGTGGGCCTGGCCGCGGAGCGGGGTATCGAGATGATCGTCGGGCTGCTGGCGATCCTCAAGGCCGGCGGCGCCTATGTGCCGCTCGACCCAACCTACCCGCAGGACCGCCTGGCCTACATGATGCAAGACAGCGGCATCCAGCTGCTGCTGGCCCAGGCGTCGCTGGC
>NZ_JACAPH010000057.1:527-1681 GCF_013385805.1 Pseudomonas sp. C6002
TGGATCCTTCGAACCTCGCCTACGTGATCTACACCTCCGGTTCCACCGGCAACCCCAAAGGCACCTTGCTTGCGCACCACAACATCCTGCGTCTGTTCGCGGCCACTGAACCGTGGTTCGGTTTCGGCCCGCAGGACGTCTGGAGCCTGTTTCACTCCTATGCTTTCGACTTCTCGGTCTGGGAAATTTTCGGCGCACTGCTGCACGGTGGCGAGCTGCTGATCGTGCCGTACGACGTCAGCCGCTCGCCCCAGGAATTCCTCGACCTGTTGTGCGACGCGGGCGTCACGGTGCTCAACCAGACGCCGTCGGCGTTCAAGCAGTTGATGCACGTGGCTTGTACCGACTCCCGGGCCAATGCCCTGCGCTACGTGGTATTCGGCGGCGAGGCGCTGGACGTCAAGAGCCTGCGCCCATGGTTCGAACGGTTTGGCGACAGCGCGCCACAGCTGATCAACATGTACGGCATCACCGAAACCACGGTGCACGTCACCTACCGTCCGCTGTCGGTGGCTGATCTCGAGCTGGACGCCAGCAGCCCGATTGGCGAACCGATAGCCGACCTGTCGTGGTACCTGCTCGACGGTGAACTGAACCCGGTGGCCAAAGGCTGCATCGGTGAGCTGTATGTTGGCCGTGCCGGCCTGGCCCGGGGCTACCTGAAGCGTGGCGACCTGACGGCACTGCGTTTTATTCCCGACCCGTTCGGCGAAAGCGGTGCGCGGTTGTACCGCACCGGTGACCTGGCGCAATACCGCAGCGACGGGGTGATCGAGTACATCGGCCGGATTGACCATCAGGTGAAAATCCGTGGCTTCCGTATCGAACTGGGTGAAATTGAAGCGCGCCTGAACGCCCTGGCGGCGGTGCGCGAAGCCGTGGTGTTGGCCCAGGAAGGGCTGAACGGCCAGCAATTGGTGGCTTACGTGATCCCGGCGCAAGGCGCCGAGGATGCAGGCGCCCTCAAGGCGCAGTTGAAAGCGGACCTGCCGGACTACATGGTGCCGACGCACCTGCTGTTCCTGAATGAATGGCCACTGACCGCCAACGGCAAGCTCGACCGCAAGGCCCTGCCGCAGCCGGACGCAAGCCAGGTACAGCACGAATACGTGGCGCCGCAAAGCGCGCTGGAACAGCAAATCGCAACCGTCTGG
>NZ_JACAPH010000058.1:2014-5128 GCF_013385805.1 Pseudomonas sp. C6002
TTGATTTCTAGTCTTTGATTAGATCGTTCTTTAAAAATTTGGGTATGTGATAGAAAGATAGACTGAACGTTACTTTCACTGGTAACGGATCAGGCTAAGGTAAAATTTGTGAGTAATTGCGAATTTTCGGCGAATGTCGTCTTCACAGTATAACCAGATTGCTTGGGGTTATATGGTCAAGTGAAGAAGCGCATACGGTGGATGCCTTGGCAGTCAGAGGCGATGAAAGACGTGGTAGCCTGCGAAAAGCTTCGGGGAGTCGGCAAACAGACTTTGATCCGGAGATGTCTGAATGGGGGAACCCAACCATCATAAGATGGTTACCTTACACTGAATACATAGGTGTATGGAGCGAACCAGGGGAACTGAAACATCTAAGTACCCTGAGGAAAAGAAATCAACCGAGATTCCCTTAGTAGTGGCGAGCGAACGGGGACTAGCCCTTAAGTGGCTTTGAGATTAGCGGAACGCTCTGGAAAGTGCGGCCATAGTGGGTGATAGCCCTGTACGCGAAAATCTCTTAGTCATGAAATCGAGTAGGACGGAGCACGAGAAACTTTGTCTGAATATGGGGGGACCATCCTCCAAGGCTAAATACTACTGACTGACCGATAGTGAACTAGTACCGTGAGGGAAAGGCGAAAAGAACCCCGGAGAGGGGAGTGAAATAGATCCTGAAACCGTATGCGTACAAGCAGTGGGAGCAGACTTTGTTCTGTGACTGCGTACCTTTTGTATAATGGGTCAGCGACTTATTTTCAGTGGCGAGCTTAACCGAATAGGGGAGGCGTAGCGAAAGCGAGTCTTAATAGGGCGTCTAGTCGCTGGGAATAGACCCGAAACCGGGCGATCTATCCATGGGCAGGTTGAAGGTTGGGTAACACTAACTGGAGGACCGAACCGACTACCGTTGAAAAGTTAGCGGATGACCTGTGGATCGGAGTGAAAGGCTAATCAAGCTCGGAGATAGCTGGTTCTCCTCGAAAGCTATTTAGGTAGCGCCTCATGTATCACTGTAGGGGGTAGAGCACTGTTTCGGCTAGGGGGTCATCCCGACTTACCAAACCGATGCAAACTCCGAATACCTACAAGTGCCGAGCATGGGAGACACACGGCGGGTGCTAACGTCCGTCGTGAAAAGGGAAACAACCCAGACCGTCAGCTAAGGTCCCAAAGTTATGGTTAAGTGGGAAACGATGTGGGAAGGCTTAGACAGCTAGGAGGTTGGCTTAGAAGCAGCCACCCTTTAAAGAAAGCGTAATAGCTCACTAGTCGAGTCGGCCTGCGCGGAAGATGTAACGGGGCTCAAACCATACACCGAAGCTACGGGTATCACCTTCGGGTGATGCGGTAGAGGAGCGTTCTGTAAGCCTGTGAAGGTGAGTTGAGAAGCTTGCTGGAGGTATCAGAAGTGCGAATGCTGACATGAGTAACGATAATGGGTGTGAAAAACACCCACGCCGAAAGACCAAGGTTTCCTGCGCAACGTTAATCGACGCAGGGTTAGTCGGTCCCTAAGGCGAGGCTGAAAAGCGTAGTCGATGGAAAACAGGTTAATATTCCTGTACTTCTGGTTATTGCGATGGAGGGACGGAGAAGGCTAGGCCAGCTTGGCGTTGGTTGTCCAAGTTTAAGGTGGTAGGCTGGAATCTTAGGTAAATCCGGGATTCTAAGGCCGAGAGCTGATGACGAGTTATCTTTTAGATGACGAAGTGGTTGATGCCATGCTTCCAAGAAAAGCTTCTAAGCTTCAGGTAACCAGGAACCGTACCCCAAACCGACACAGGTGGTTGGGTAGAGAATACCAAGGCGCTTGAGAGAACTCGGGTGAAGGAACTAGGCAAAATGGCACCGTAACTTCGGGAGAAGGTGCGCCGGTGAGGGTGAAGGACTTGCTCCGTAAGCTCATGCCGGTCGAAGATACCAGGCCGCTGCGACTGTTTATTAAAAACACAGCACTCTGCAAACACGAAAGTGGACGTATAGGGTGTGACGCCTGCCCGGTGCCGGAAGGTTAATTGATGGGGTTAGCTAACGCGAAGCTCTTGATCGAAGCCCCGGTAAACGGCGGCCGTAACTATAACGGTCCTAAGGTAGCGAAATTCCTTGTCGGGTAAGTTCCGACCTGCACGAATGGCGTAACGATGGCGGCGCTGTCTCCACCCGAGACTCAGTGAAATTGAAATCGCTGTGAAGATGCAGTGTATCCGCGGCTAGACGGAAAGACCCCGTGAACCTTTACTATAGCTTTGCACTGGACTTTGAATTTGCTTGTGTAGGATAGGTGGGAGGCTTTGAAGCGTGGACGCCAGTTCGCGTGGAGCCAACCTTGAAATACCACCCTGGCAACTTTGAGGTTCTAACTCAGGTCCGTTATCCGGATCGAGGACAGTGTATGGTGGGTAGTTTGACTGGGGCGGTCTCCTCCTAAAGAGTAACGGAGGAGTACGAAGGTGCGCTCAGACCGGTCGGAAATCGGTCGTAGAGTATAAAGGCAAAAGCGCGCTTGACTGCGAGACAGACACGTCGAGCAGGTACGAAAGTAGGTCTTAGTGATCCGGTGGTTCTGTATGGAAGGGCCATCGCTCAACGGATAAAAGGTACTCCGGGGATAACAGGCTGATACCGCCCAAGAGTTCATATCGACGGCGGTGTTTGGCACCTCGATGTCGGCTCATCACATCCTGGGGCTGAAGCCGGTCCCAAGGGTATGGCTGTTCGCCATTTAAAGTGGTACGCGAGCTGGGTTTAGAACGTCGTGAGACAGTTCGGTCCCTATCTGCCGTGGACGTTTGAGATTTGAGAGGGGCTGCTCCTAGTACGAGAGGACCGGAGTGGACGAACCTCTGGTGTTCCGGTTGTCACGCCAGTGGCATTGCCGGGTAGCTATGTTCGGAATAGATAACCGCTGAAAGCATCTAAGCGGGAAACTAGCCTCAAGATGAGATCTCACTGGAACCTTGAGTTCCCTGAAGGGCCGTCGAAGACTACGACGTTGATAGGTTGGGTGTGTAAGCGCTGTGAGGCGTTGAGCTAACCAATACTAATTGCCCGTGAGGCTTGACCATATAACACCCAAGCAATTTGCGTCGAAGAGACCAGATTGCGGTGTGT
>NZ_JACAPH010000059.1:0-390 GCF_013385805.1 Pseudomonas sp. C6002
ACAAGGTAGCCGTAGGGGAACCTGCGGCTGGATCACCTCCTTAATCGACGACATCAGCTGCTCCATAAGTTCCCACACGAATTGCTTGATTCATTGAAGAAGACGATAAAGAAGCAGCCCGAAATTGGGTCTGTAGCTCAGTTGGTTAGAGCGCACCCCTGATAAGGGTGAGGTCGGCAGTTCGAATCTGCCCAGACCCACCAATTTTGTGTGGGAAACGCCTGTAGAAATACGGGGCCATAGCTCAGCTGGGAGAGCGCCTGCCTTGCACGCAGGAGGTCAACGGTTCGATCCCGTTTGGCTCCACCACTAACTGCTTCTGTCTTGAAAGCTTAGAAATGAGCATTCCATCGATGTGATGGTGAATGTTGATTTCTAGTCTTTGATTAG
>NZ_JACAPH010000006.1:0-15684 GCF_013385805.1 Pseudomonas sp. C6002
GTAAATCGGCAAGGATGCCGATTTAGCCGCGCCGGGCCATGGATGGCCCGTCGCGGCGGCCCGCGGAACCGGGCCGGAGTGCGGGCATGCCGAGCCTAAGCGAGGCACCGAGTGGTGGGGCAAAGACCTTTTGGTTACTTTTGGCTGGGCCGGCATTCCGGGCGTTTGCCAAAAGTGACCCGCTGTAAGAGCGGAACCCTAAGTGGCCGTTACCGAAGAAACGGATATGTACTCAATCCCCCATCTCATGCTAACCCCCTGGCCCGCCAGCAAAACACAGCACTGACCGCAATCGCCGCCCCCGCCACGCCAAACACCCAAGGCGCCGACGCCACCGGCAACAACAACCCCGCCAGCAAAGGCCCAAGCCCCGCCCCCACATCACGCCACACCGCATTCGACGCCAACGCCGAAACCCGCATCGCCCCCGGATTACGCTCTGCCACCAGCGTCGTCACCAACGGCAACTGCAACGCCCGCAGCACCAACACCGCCGCCGCCCCCCCAATCACCCAATGACTACCAAACGCCCCCAACGCCAACGCACTGAGAAACGAAAACAGCAGCAACATCGAAGTAGCACCAAACTGCTGCGCAGCACGCCCCCCCAGCGGACTCAGAAGCAACTCCGAAACATATCGCAGCGCCATCAACCCACCGGCAATCAATACCGCATTGCCACCCAACAGCTTCTGCGCCTGAATCGACAGGCCAAAGATAAACAGCCCATCCAGCGCCACCCCTTCGATAAATGACCAGGTCGCCACACTGTCAGGCAACTTGAACCGCCGCCCCGGCGTGCCATGCAAATTGTGACCCGCAGTCGGCAACCCCCGCGCCATCCACAACCCCACCAGGCAACACACCGCCAGAATCCAGAAGATCGGCCGCGGCCCCACCTGCAACGTCAGCCACCCACCCAACGGCAAGGCCAGCATCGGCCCCAGGGCAATCAACGCCCGCGACCGCCCCGCCCGCCGCGCCGCACCCAGCGGTTCAGAGGTAGCCAATACTTGAGTGGAAAGGTTCAACGCCGCAAAACACAGGCCCCAGACCAACCGCAGCCCCAGCAAGGCCGCAAACCCGGACAGCATCGAGTTGCCAAGGGCACACACCGCCGCCGCGCCGGCGGCAATGGAGCACGTCAGCCGATCACCGTTGCGGGCGTAGAAATTCAGAACATGCTTGTAGCCGAAGATCCGCACCAGGCGGTTGGCCGCCAGCAGCACCCCGGCCTGGGCCAGGGTGATACCGAACGCCTGGGACTCCATCGGCAGCACCAGGTACAGCAACACGTCACTGGGCAGGCACAGGCCAAGGGTCAGCGCGGCACGGCGGGAGTGGGAATCAGCACTGCGTTGGGCCAGATCAGACATAAAAGCTGAAACATTCAGAATTATTTAGACGGCCACGGTAGCCGTCTACCTCAAGGTTTTACAAGGCCCAAATAATTAAACCTTGGCGCCGTCCTGCATCAGGCGCAACCCGCTGGCCACCGCGCCCACCAGGGCAAACCCGCAGCCCAGCCACAACGCGTACTGCGGGCCGCTGCTCAGGGACAGGTGGAAACACAACGCCACCAACGAAGCGCCGAGTGTCTGCCCCATCAACCGCGACGTGGCGACGATCCCGCTGGCTCCCCCGCTGCGGGCAATCGGTGCGCTGGTCATGATCGCCTTGAGGTTGGGCGACTGGAAAAAACCGAACCCGGCGCCACACAGGGCCATGCGCCAACCGATATCGAAGGTCGAGGCGTCGTTGCCCAGGGTCGCCAGCGAGGCCATGCCCGCGCTCAACATCACCAGGCCGATGCCGCACAACAATGCCAGGGAGATACGGTCCGCCAGGCGCCCGGCAATCAGCGCCATCACCGCGACCACCGCCGGCCACGGCGTCATCAGGAAACCGGTGGCCACCTGGCTGTGCCCCAACACCGTTTGCAACAGGAACGGCAGCGACACAAACGCCAGCCCCTGGGCGCTGAACGCGCAAATCGCGGTGAGGGCCGACAAGGTGAACAGCGGGCGCTTGAACAGATCCACCGCCAGCATCGGCGCCGGGTGCCCGGCCTGACGGCGGATCAGCAACAGCCCGCACAGCAGCGCCACGGCGATCAGCCCCAGCGTCAACACCGCCTGCGCACCGTGCACCGCCGAGCCCAGGCCCAGCACCAGCAGGGCAAACAACCCGGCGCAGAGAATTGCCGCCAGCCGGTCGAAGGCATGCCCGGTGATCGGGATCACCGGAATCGCCCGCACCCCGAGCCACAGGGCCAGTGCCCCCAGGGGCAGGTTGATCAGGTACAACCAGTGCCAGGTAGCCACCGATAGAATCGCCGACGCCGCCGTCGGCCCCAGGGTAAAGGCCAGCCCCACCACCAGTGAGTTATACCCCAGCCCCCGGCCGAGGATTTTTGCCGGGTAGATGTGCCGCAGCAGCGCAATGTTGACGCTCATGATTGCCGCAGCACCCAGGCCCTGCACCACCCGGGCGGCAGTCAGCGTCGGCAGTGACCAGGCCAGCCCGCAAAACAGCGACGCCACCACAAACACCAGCAAGCCGCCGAGGAACACCCGGCGGTGACCGACCACATCACTCAGGGACGCAAAGGGCAGTACCGCGGCAATGGTCGCCAACTGGTAGGCATTGACCACCCAGATCACCGAAGCGGAGTCGGTGCCAATCCCTTCGGCCAGGGTCGGCAACGCGGTGTTGACGATGGCCGTGTCGAGGGTCGCCATGCCGATCCCCAGGGAAATGGCGACAACCGCCGCTAGACGCTTATCACTGGGCAACCCATCAGCTACTGAAGACATGGACAATCCGCACACGTGGCAAAGGCGTCTAGATTACGGGCAGCGGCCTTTTTTTTCAGCGGGCAAATGCGCGGCTGTCCAAATATTCATGTTCAGGTGCGCCATTTGCCCATCTGCGCCATCTGCACCAGCACCTCGGCCAGGGCGGGCTGCGGCGCGCTGTTGACGGTGACCAATGCCACGCAACGGCTTGGCCGCAAGGTCGCCGCGGCGGTGGCAGCGCGGCCGCCGAGATCGAACCCGCCGAGCACCGCCTCGGGGATGTGCAAGGCGTTCATCAAGTCCAGCACGTCCTGGCCGAGCACCACTTCCTGAGTGCTGGCGGGTGCCGCCTTGTCCAGCGGCGTGGTAGTGCCATGGCCACGCAGGTACGGGGCAACTACCCGAAAGCCCCGGGCGGCCAGGTAGGGTGCGACCTCGGCGAAGCGCTCCAGGTCGCCGTCCGCGCCATGCAGCAAAATGATCGGCCTGCCCTCTTCCGGGCCGGCCTCGTAGTAGCCGATATCCAGCAGGTCGGTGCTGATCTGGCGGATCGTCCAACGGGCGGGCATCGCCATGACCGGCAGTGACAACGCCACTGAAGCAATGGCGGTGGAAATCAGAAAGCGCCGGCGATTGAAAAAAGACATGGTGTTAGAGCTCCGAAAAATGCGACACAGAAAGGTCTTCAACGACCCCCACAATCAACTCGCTGCCGATCCAGCCGGCCAACAGCTCACCGGCTTTCGCGACGCCCTGCTCTTCCCCCAGGCGCGCTACCAGAAACTCGCACAACCCGGCAAAACTGCCGTCGCCTTGCAGGTGCACCAAGGCCTGGAACTCCAGCGCATCGACCTGGCGCAAGCGCGAAGTGAACTGCCGACGCCACACCAGCAACCCACCGGCTTCGGCCAGCATCACCGCCTCGGGCGCCGGGGTTTGCTGCCACAATGCCGACCAGATCGCCTCGGCGTTGGTGGTCAGCCCATGGCAGCGCAGCGATGGCGTGAGTTGCAGGCGTGCCGTGTCCCAATCCACCGACGCCAGCACGTCCATGGGCAACGGGCTGGCATCGGCGGCGACAAACGCTTCATTGAGCGACGACTCGATCCAGGCCAGTTCATGCACGTCGGGATTGTTGGGAAACAGTTCGCCCAGGGTCAGGTGAAAACCCTCGGGATAGACGTCCAGGGTCCAGGCATGGGGCGGATACCGGTCGATATGGCTGACGCACGCGGCCAGGAACGCCTCGTCCCCGACCCAGCGCCGCAGGTTGGGAAACGCCTGTTCCAGGCAACCCACCAATTGCGCGCGGTAGTTGTTCTGATACACCGCCAGTCCCGCGGCCTTGTTACCCAACATCTCGGCCGACTGCTCCGAGGCACTCACCAGCCAGGTATGAAAAGCCTGCTGCCATTGCGCGAGATTCATGAGCGCACCTGCGCACGCTTGTAGGCCTCGGAGGCACCGAGCATGCGGGCGATCGACAGCTCCTCCAGCAGCTCTGCCAGGGGCGGGATCTCGTCATCGCGCTCGATCATCGTGGCGACCGGGCCGAGCAACGCAACGGCCTTGGCATACAAGTCCCAGACGCCATCACACACCGGGCTGTCGTGGCTGTCGATCAGCAAATCGCGGCCCTGGCTATGGCCGGCCAGGTGAATTTGCCGGACCCGCTCGGCCGGAATCCCGTCGAGAAACGCGAGAGCGTCAAAGCCATGGTTGCTGGCGCTGACAAACACATTATTGACGTCCAGCAACAGCTCGCAGCCGGTGCGCCGGGACATGGCGGCGATGAATTCCCACTCGCTCATGGACGCGCCATCAAAGGCCAGGTAGCTGGACGGGTTTTCAAACAGCATCGTGCGGCCCAACACTTCTTGAGCCAGGTCGATATTGGCGCAGACCCGGTCCAGTGCCTCATGGGTGTAAGGCACCGGCAGCAGATCATGGGAGTTGAAGGCCCCACTGCGGGACCAGCTCAAGTGGTCGGACACAAACAGCGGTTCGATCTCGTCCACCAGCGACTTGAGGCGTTTCAGGTAATCGCGATCGAGGCCCTCGGCCGTGCCGATCGACATCGACACCCCGTGCAGCGCCACCGGATACCGCTCGCGAATCTGGCGCAGGATGTGCCGGGGCTGGCCGCCCGCGACCATGAAATTCTCGGAGATCACTTCAACGAAATCCACCGCCACCGGGTTCTCCAGGAACTCGCTGTAGTGTTCCTTGCGCAGCCCCAGGCCATAGCCTGGAAAACGCGGGTTGGGTGTCGGCATCATGTGGTCTCCGTTGCATAAATAGGCGGCGGGCCCAACCTGGGCCCGCCGGGGTGTTACTTCGGTTCGGTAGTGGTGCCGCCCAGCTTCAGGCACTCGGACGGGGTCTTGACCACAACGCCCTGGCCCTTGCAGCTGTTGAGGCCCTTGCAATCGTTCTTGGCCGTGGCGCACAGGCTTTCGCCCTTGCAGTTGTTCACGCCGTAGCAGCGACCCGGCTGTTCCGGCTGGTCGGCGGCGCTGGCGGCGGCCGCGAAGGACGCGGACGCCATGGCGATCAGGGCGGCAGCAGTGGCAAGGCTCAAGCGGGATTTGATGGATGTACTCATGGGTATTACTCCTCGGGGGTGGGGTTTATTTGATGACGGATGCCGCATCTTCGATGACCTTCGCCACAGCCTCGGGCTGGGAGATGTACACCGAGTGGCTGGCCTTGATTTCAGTGACTTTCGAGCCGGCGCGCTTGTACATCCAGCGCTGCAGATCGGGGCTCAGGGCACGGTCTTCGGTGGACACCACGGCGTAGGTCGGCTTCTTGTGCCATGCCGCGGCCCACACGGTGCCGCCGAACAGCGCGGTGGTGGCCGGCACCTGGGAGGCGGCCATGAAGTCGGTGCGGTTGGTGGTCAGGTCGGCAGCAAAGTCGGCATTGAACTTGGTGCGATCAAAGAACAGATGCCCGTCGCGGGTCTGCATCACGTCATTGCTCGGCGCCGGCATCGACGACAGCAGCTGGCTCATGTTCTCGCCGACTTCCGGTTGCAGGGCCGAGACATAGACCATCGACTTGACCTTGTCGCGGTCACCGGCAATCGAGATCACCCCGCCGCCGGAGCTGTGACCCACCAGCACCACCGGGCCGACCTGCTGCTCCAGCACTTCGCGGGCCTCGGCCACGTCGGCGGCGAGGCTTTCATGGCCCTGATGCACCACGGTGACCTTGTAGCCCTTGTGAATCAGGATGTCGTGCACCACTCGCCAGCCGGAGCCGTCGACAAAGGAACCGGGCACGATCACCACGCTTTTACCGGTGCCCGGCTGGGGCTTGGCTGCATCGGCGGCCGAGGCCACCAACGGTGTAGCGAGTGCCATGGCGATCGCCAGGGAAGAAAGAATACGCATGCGACTCTCCACAGGCCTTGGGGCCTGATCATTGTTGTGAAAGGGTTAACGGCGTTGGCCGGACAGCACGCGGTCCAGTGACCAGGCCCCGCCGCCATACGCCAGCAGCGGCAGCAACAAGCCCGCCCAGGTCAGGTGGGTCGGCCAGGCGTCGGGGTACACGAACACCTCGATCACCAGGGTCATGCCCAACAGCGCGGCAGCCGCCGGGCGGGTCAGCAGGCCCAGCACCAGCAACAGCGGGAACAGATGCTCGGCATAGGTCGCCAGGTGCGCTGCCCAGTCCGGCGGCACCAGCGGCAAGGCGTATTCCGAGCGAAACAAGGTGTAGGTCGACGGCTTGAGCTGCAGGAAACCGGTCACCTTGGTGCGGCCCGAGAGGAAAAACACCGAAGCGATCCCGAGGCGGGCCACCAGCAACAGCAGCGCCTCAGGCAGCACACGCTTGAGCACCGCAGGGGCCAGGGCAATCATGGTTGTTCCGTCAGGCTGCCGAAGCCTTTGGGGGTTTTGATCTGGGTGCAGGTGCCTTTGTCCACCAGCACCCAGGCGTTGCCCTGGTAATCCGCCTTGGCGGTGCCGGCGCAGGAAGTCCCGGCACCGGCGGCGCAATCGTTGGCACCGGCGAGGGACACGCCGAAGCATTTTTCCTGAGGCTTGGCATCCTCGGCATGGGCGGTGGCGGCGAAGGCACCGAGGGACAGTGCGAGGGTGGCGGCAAGGGCTGCGTAATGGCGCTTCATTGTTGAATCTCCTGGCTTGACTGAATGTGGCCAGGGCGCTTGTGCGGTGAGTGACCGCCTGCGCCATCTGGTAGACAGATTTAAAGCCAGGCGTGTATCCCGTCTGTGTCGCGTTCCCTCCTTCTATTCATGCCGGTGTATCAGGTGGGTGCTGATACACAGTCTGATACACAGCCAAAAAAACCACGCCAAACCACCGCCGTTTTATTCGGCATCCCGAACGACACAATTAGAAATATTCGCCTTTCCGAACACCCACCTTCCCCCGCTTTCGACGACCTCAAAAATCCCCATAAATTTCATACGGTTGTTGTCATCTTTGTTACATGCCAACTGGCATACATTCTGCTACATCAGGTTTTCTAGTAATAAAATGTTTCTAAATTGAAACAGTCTCATCGCCTGAAACCCAACGGCCCCGCGCCCTATAACAACGTCCATGCCCCAAAGGAGGGCGACAACTCTCACCTTTTTGATCGACTTCAACTCTCCAAGCCTGCTGCCGCACGTAAGCACCCAAAAGGGCGAATGGCCTGATCGCCAATAACAAGCCCGACTACAAAAAAGGACAAATTGATGAGTTCGAGCAAATACCCCGCAGTGTCCTTCACGGACCTCGTCCCCCAGGCCCCGGACCACACCGAGAATGCAATCGGTTTCGGCCCCTTTCTCTTGTTGGCGCGCCAGCATGTATTGCTGCGCAACGGCGAGCCGGTGACCCTCGGCAGCCGCGCCTTGTACCTGCTGATCGCCCTCGCCAGCCGGGCTGGCGAGTTGCTGGAAAAGTCCGAGCTGATCTCTTTCGCCTGGCCCAAGGTGGTGGTGGAGGAATGCAACCTGCGCGCGCAGATCGTTGCGCTGCGCCGGGCGCTGGGGGATGACGGCAACTTCAGCTACATCGTCACCGTGCCGGGCCGGGGTTATCGGTTTGTCGCGCCGGTGACGATGCAGGCAGTGAGTGAAGGCGCCATCGCCCAGGCGCTGGTGCCCGCCCCGACGGTGGACGTGCCCAACCTGCAACCGCCGCCCAGCACAGTGATTGGTCGCGAACAGCTGATCCTGAGCCTGGCCGACCAGGTACTGAGCCAGCGTTTCGTGACCATCACCGGCCCCGGCGGCATCGGCAAGACCACCGTCGCCCTGGCTGTGGCGCAACTGCTGCAGGGCCGCTTTCACCAGGGCATGTGCTTCGTCGACCTGGCCCCCGCCACCAGCGGCCAATGGGTGGCCGGCATGCTCGCCAACGCCCTGGGTATTCAAAGCGTGAGTGACGAGCCCTTGCAAAGCGTGGCCTCGATGCTCGCCAACAGCCCGTTGCTGCTGGTGCTCGACAACTGCGAACACGTGCTGCAAGCCACCGCCGACGCGGTCGAGGTGCTGCTGCGTTGCGCGCCCCAGTGCTGCGTGCTGACCACCAGCCGCGAGCCGCTGCGGGCCGAGGGCGAACGGGTACACGACCTCGCCCCGTTGCTGGTGCCGGACGAAGACGTGAACTTGAGTGCCGAGCAAGCCATGACCTGGTCGGGCATCGCGTTGTTCATCGAACGGGTCAAGGCCCTCGACCCCGGCTTCGTGTTCAAGGACACCGACGTCGCCGCCGCCAGCGCCATCTGTCGCAAGCTCGACAGCAACGCCCTGGCCATCGAAATCGCCGCGGCGCGGGTCCGCACCTTTGGCATCCAGGACCTGGTGGGGTTGCTCGACGGCAGCTTCCGCCTGCAAATGACCGGCCGGCGCACCGCCCTCGCCCGCCACCGTTCACTGAGCGCGACCCTGGACTGGACCTACTCGATGCTCACCGGCGACGAACAGGCCATGTTGCGCCAACTGGCGGTGTTCACCGGTTCTTTTACCCTGGACGCGGTCAAGGCCATGACCGCCAGCAGCACCCTCGATGCACGCAATGCCCTGCCCTTGCTGGAAAGCCTGATGGACAAGTCGCTGCTGATCGCCGGTGAATCGCAGTTGCTCAAGCGCTACCGCCTGCTGGAAACCACCCGCGCCTACGCCCTGGAGAAACTCAACGAACACGGCGAAGCCGATGCCACCCGCCAGCGTCATGCACTGTATGCGCTGGGCGTATTGCAGGAAGCCGGGCAGACCCTCGACGGGCTTTCTCCCGAGACCTGGATCGGCCTCTACGGCCCGGAAATCAACACCATCCGCACCGCGCTGGAGTGGGCCTTTTCAGCCTCGGGCGACCTGCCCACCGGCATCGAACTGACCCTGGGCGGTGTGCCGCTGTGGCTGCGCCTGTCGCTGGTCAGCGAGTGCCGCACCTGGGTCGACAAAGGCCTGGCCAGCGCCGCCACCACCCCGCTGCCGCTGCGCCAGCGCATGCTGTTGCAAACCGCTCTGGCCAGCGTGCTGATGCTCACCTATGGCACCGGCGGGCCAATGCGCGAAGCCTGGCGCCAGGTGCGTGAAGACGCCCGCGACCTGGGCGATGCCGAGCACAAGCTGCGGGCGCTGTGGGGCCTGTGGAGTGACCGCTGCGGCTGCAACCAGTACGCCGAAGCGCTGGAATTGGCCG
Source organism: Pseudomonas sp. C6002 (assembly GCF_013385805.1). Lineage (NCBI taxonomy): Bacteria > Pseudomonadati > Pseudomonadota > Gammaproteobacteria > Pseudomonadales > Pseudomonadaceae > Pseudomonas > Pseudomonas sp. C6002. The sequence continues at coordinate 9,473 of NZ_JACAPH010000006.1, forward strand.
AGCGCTACATCAGCCTGAACAACAGCGGCAACCAGCAACTGCTGGGTAAACGCATGCGCGCGCTGGCGTTGTTTCACATGGGGGACCTGGCCGGCGCCCGACAGAATATCGACGAGGCGCTGGGGTCACCGTCAGCCCCGCGCTCGCATATTATCGACGTGCATTTTGACCAGCGCATCGCCGCCCGCTGCCTCAAGGCACAGGTGCAGTTGCTGGAAGGCGACGTCGACCCGGCACTGCGCCTGATCGGCAGTTGCGTCGATGAAGCCATCACCCTCGATCACCCCGCGACACTCTGGTACACCCTGTGCCTGGGGGCAATTCCCCTGGCGCTGTTGGCGTCCAACCTGCCCAAGGTGCGGTACTACCTGGGCTTGCTGCAAGACAGCACGACCCAGCAGGACCTGCACATCTGGCGTCAGTTTCGGCTGTGCTTCGAGAGCATCCTGCTGATCCGCCAGGGGTCGCCCGAAGAAGGCGTGCCGTTGCTGGGTGAGGCCTTGCATCACCTGCATGGGCAAGGCGACAGCCAGCTTTATAGCTTGCTGCGTTGTGAATACGCCCTGGGGCTGGCGCGGCTGGGCCTGGAGAAACTGGCGCTGGAGGTGTTGGAGGACACCCTGCAATTGGCGCTGGGCCGGCATGAGCGCTGGTTCGTGCCGCAGATGTTGCGGATCAAGGCGCAGCTGATTCTGCGCCAGGCCCAGTACGGGTCGGTGGACAAGGCCAAGGTGTTGCTGCGCCAGGCGTGGGTGGATGCGCAGTTGGCCGGGGCGCATTTCTGGCGGGCGCAGATTGCCAGTGACCTGGCCAGGTTGCAGGAGCCGAAGATGCGGATTGCTTCGTTGCCAAGGTTTCAACACCGGTAGAGGCTGCCGGCATGTAACGGTAAAAAGGGGACGGTAAAAAGGGGACAGATTTATTTTATAAATAAATCTGTCCCCTTTTCGCTCTTTTTGAACTCCGGCAGCCGCGCTATTGATCCGCCGCATAAATGACGGTTTGCGCACTGTCGGGTGCAGCGGGTCGGCGGGTGAAGTAGGTGTCGCCTTCATCCGTATGAATCTCGTATTCAAACTTGCTGGTCGCGCGGCCCGTAGCGGTGGCGTGCTTGATGATCTTCAGCACCCGCTGGAATTTCACACTTTGGGTGCCGTTCTGATTGGGCCCGGTGAGCACGTTGACGCTTTGAAACCAGCCGTCGTTCTTCTTGTTCGCCACCAGGGCGCCGGTCATGGCTTCAAACCGCTCCAGCCGGGTAAAGCCCCACAATGTCTGCTCTTCCACGGTTTGGCCGAGGGCCGCAGAGCCGGTAAACACGAACAGGTTGATCGCCGGGCTGTCTTCACAGAAGAAATCGTAAGGCACCAGGCCGTCGACCATTTTCTTGCCGGCCACGAAGCCTTTTTTGTGCACCTGAAACATCGCCACCTCCACGCCAATGGCGTCACTGAACATCAGCTCACGCAGGAGAAAAGTCTAAAGGCGCAGGGCGTACAGGGCGGTCAAGCCAATGTAATATCGTGTAAAGATCCCACCCGAGGCAGGATGATTTCCACGCTCAACCCGCCGGACGGCTCGTTGTGCGCCTCGATGGTGCCGCCATGCATTTCCACGGACCTCAAGGCGATCGCCAGGCCCAGTCCGAAACCGGCATCGTTGTCATTCGGGCCACGTTCGAAAGGCTCGAAAATACTCCGCAGCCGCAGGTTTTCAACTCCCGGCCCCTGATCGGTGATCAACACCCGCAGCCAACGGTTGTCGGGGCTGACCTCCGCCGAAACCCGCACCGTGGTATCAGGCTGCGTGTAGCGCACGGCATTTCGAATGACATTTTCGAAACACCGATACAGCAGCTCGCCGCTGGCCCGACTGACAAAGTCCGGACACGCCTGCAAGCTGACACTGCAGCCTTTGATACCCGCCTCGAACTGAGCATCCTCGACAATCACGGCCAGCAATTCGACGATATCCACCGGCTCGCGCTCGATGCTTTCGGGACGGCCCTGCACACGCGCCAGGGTCAGCAGCGCCTCGATCAGCGTGTCCATGCGCGCCGATTCACGCTGGATGCGCCCGAGCATTTCCTGGCGTGCCGGGTCTTGCTGCAACAGCCCGATGGCCACTTGCAGGCGCGTCAACGGTGAGCGCAGTTCATGGGAGATGTCGTGCAACAGCTGTTGCTGGGCTTCCACCAGCAGCTTGAGCTGGTTGGCCATGCGGTCGCAGTCTTCGGCCAGGTCGACGATTTCATCACGGCGCTTGCCCATCATCGGCCGCACCCGGGTTTCGAAGCGGCCCAGCGCAACGTCGCCCATCGCCCGCCGCAGATAAGCCAGCGGCCACGCCAGGTAGTAGGCCATGTACCCACTGAACAGCGCGCTCATCAGCGTACCGATGATCAGCGGGATCCAGTGGCCCAGGCGCCCGGGTTCGTGGGGAGGATGGGAAGACCTGAGGGACAGCGCGGCCCCGTCCTTGCTGATCAGCGACTTTTCATAAGCCACCTGCGAGACCGGCGTGCCGGCCAGCAATTGACCGGCACTGTCATAAACGCCAATGGCTTGGCCGTGGGGTGGCTGCCACACCGCCAGGAGCTGGCGGCCCGACTCGACACCGTACTGTTCCAGCAACTGTTCTTCGCTGGCCAGGATCGCATCCAGATGATGGTCCCCGGGGCCCAGGCTGCCCGCCACGAGAATGCTCAAGCCCACCAGGAACGTCAGGCTGGTGGCCAGCCAAAAGGCCAGGAACAGTTTCCAGAACAGCCGGCTGGGTTTCATCATTCGGCGATCAACAGGTAACCGAGGCCACGCACGCTCTGGATCCAGGCCTTGGCATCCGGGCGCGGGCCCAACTTCTGGCGAATGCTGCTGATATGCACGTCGATGCGCCGGTCATAGCGGGTCAACGGGCAGCCCAGGGCATAGAGCGACAGGTCCTTTTTGCTCACCACCTGGCCGGCGCACCGGGCCAGCACTTCAAGTAGGCTGAATTCGGTACTGGTCAGCCCCAGTGCGCAGCCTTTCCAGAGGGCCTGGCGCTTGCCGGGCCAGAGCACCAGGGCGCCGGTCTTGATCACGTCAGCGGCCGGCGGGTCCACGGGCTGCACCCGGCGCATGATCGCGCGCAGCCGCGCCACCAGCTCACCCGGGGAACTGGGCTTGGGCACATAATCGTCCGCGCCGAGTTCCAGCCCGGTGATCCGGTCGATGTTGTCGCCCCGGGCCGTGAGCAACACCACCGGCACCTGGCTGCTGGCCCGGATACGCCGGAGCACCTCGATGCCCGAGAGCCTGGGCAGCATCACGTCCAGCACCACAATGCTGTAGCGCCCCGACAGTGCCTCGACCTCACCCTCCTCGCCGGTGTGCACACAGGTCGCCTCAAAGCCTTCATGCTCCAGGTATTGGCCCAGCATTTCAGTCAGTTCCTGGTCATCGTCGACTAGCAATACGCGGATCATGGCGAGCTCGTGAAAGGGTACCCCCACAGTATCGCCCAGCCTCATCGCCCCGGGGCCAACCTTTACCTAACTTGACACTTGGTTAACCGCACCAAACCCGCGCCGCTCTTATGCTTGCCGTCCACCCGTCTGGCCGCGTTGTGGTGACCCGTCTGCGGCGAGTCATCCCGGCGCGCTTGCGCTGCTTGTCGATGTGTTCTGGAAAAGATCTTGATGAATTTTTCGCGCCTGCTCTGCTCGGTTGCGCTGCTGCTCAATGTCACACTTGCACACGCTGAAGCCTTCAAAATCTCGGATATCCGTATCAACGGTCTGCAACGGGTCTCTGCGGGCAGCGTGTTTGGTGCCTTGCCGCTGAACGTGGGGGACGAGGCGGATGATCGACGGCTGGTGGATTCCACCCGTGCGTTGTTCAAGACCGGCTTCTTCCAGGACATCCAATTGAGCCGCGACGGCACGGTGCTGATCATCAATGTGGTCGAGCGCCCATCGGTGTCCAGCATCGAGTTCGAAGGCAACAAGGCCATCTCCACCGAAGACCTGCTCAAGGGCATGAAGCAGTCGGGTCTGGCCGAGGGCGAGATCTTCCAGCGCGCCACCCTGGAAGGCATGCGCAACGAACTGCAGCGCCAGTACGTGGCCCAGGGTCGCTATTCGGCCACGGTCGACACCGAAGTGCTGCCGCAGCCGCGTAACCGCGTGGGCCTGAAGGTCAAGATCGACGAAGGCTCCGTGGCCGCGATCCAGCACATCAACGTGGTGGGCAACCACGTGTTTACCGACAAGGAACTGATCGGCACGTTCACCCTCAAGACCAGCAACTGGCTGTCGTTCTTCACCAACGATGACAAGTACGCCCGTGAAAAACTCACCGGGGACCTGGAACGCCTGCGCTCCTATTACCTGGACCGTGGTTATATCAACATGGACATCACCTCGACCCAGGTGTCCATCACCCCGGACAAGAAGCACGTCTATATCACCGTCAACATCAACGAAGGCGAGAAATACACGGTGCGTGACGTGAAGCTCAGCGGCGACTTGAAAGTGCCCCAGGACCAGCTTGAAGCCCTGTTGCTGGTGCAGAAAGGCCAGGTGTTCTCGCGCAAGCTGATGACCACCACCTCGGACCTGATCACCCGGCGCCTGGGTAACGACGGCTACACCTTCGCCAACGTCAACGGCATGCCCACGCCCCACGATGAAGACCACAGCGTGGACATCGTGTTTGCGGTCGACCCGGGCAAACGGGCCTATGTGAACCGCATCAACTTCCGTGGCAACACCAAGACCGACGACCAGGTGCTACGCCGGGAAATGCGCCAGATGGAAGGTGGCTGGGCGTCGACCTACCTGATCGACCAGTCCAAGGTTCGCCTTGAGCGCCTGGGCTTCTTCAAGGAGGTCAACGTCGAAACCCCGGCCGTGGCGGGGGTCGACGACCAGCTTGATGTGAACTACGCGGTCGAAGAACAAGCGTCTGGCTCGATTACCGCCAGCGTCGGTTTTGCCCAGGATGCCGGGCTGATCCTTGGCGGTTCGATCACCCAGAACAACTTCCTGGGCACCGGAGATTATGCCAGCCTGGGCCTGACCCGCTCGCAGTACCAGAGCAAGTACAACATTGGCTTTACCAACCCCTACTTCACGCCGGACGGGGTGAGCCTGGGCTATAACGCGTTCTACAGTGCCACCGATTACAACAACTACTACGACGATGGCAGCGGTGTTTCCTACTACTCCATCAACAGTTACGGCCTGGGGGCCACACTCGGCTACCCGATCAATGAAACCTCGCGGTTGAGTTTCGGCCTGACGGTGCAACACGACAGTATCGACCCGGGCATCTACAGCTCTGATGAGATCTACGATTTTCTTCAGCGCGAAGGCAGTGAGTTCACCAACTTCAAGGCCAACCTTGGGTGGTCGGAGTCGACGTTGAACAAAGGCGTGATGCCGACCCGTGGTTACTCGCAGAACCTGAACCTGACGGTGACGCTTCCGGGCAGTGACTTGAGTTTCTACAAACTCGATTATTCCGGGCAGACATTTGTGCCGATCACCAATTCGACGACGCTGCGTTTGCATACCAAGCTCGGTTACGCCAACGGGTACGGCTCGACGGACGGCCTGCCGTTTTATGAAAACTACACGGCCGGGGGTGAAGGTTCGGTGCGCGGGTTTGAAAGCGGCACGCTTGGGCCGCGCAGTACGCCGGCGACCGGGGCGTATGCCAGTGCGGGCCAGCAGTACTACAGCGACCGCAGTCCCGAGGCGTTGGGGGGCAACATCCTGATTACCGGGGGGGCGGAATATCTGTTTCCGATGCCGTTCCTTAAAGATAATAAATCGGTGCGTACGTCTGTGTTCTGGGATGTGGGTAACGTTTATTCGGACAAGTGTGCCCTCAGTACTACCCAGGGTTGTAATGGGGTTGACCTGAGTCAGCTGGGTGCCTCTGTGGGGGTTGGGGCTACGTGGTACAGCCCGTTGGGGCCGTTGAGTATCAACCTGGCGTTGCCGGTTCGTACGCCGGAGAATGCGACCAAGCAGGTGTTCCAGTTCTCCATGGGGCAGAATTTCTGATCTGCCTGGGTACATATCCGTTTTTGCGGTTATGGCCGCTATTGGTTCCGCTCTTACAGCGGCTCACTTTTGAAAAGCGCAAAAGTCCAGTTCGGCCAGCGTGGTTTAACGGGGCGCCCAAGATCAAGATCAAAAGCGGATCAAGAGCACAGCGGCCTAC
>NZ_JACAPH010000006.1:15898-52211 GCF_013385805.1 Pseudomonas sp. C6002
GGGCAAAGACCTTTTGGTTACTATTGGCTGGGCCGGCATTCCGGGCGTTTGCCAAAAGTGACCCGCTGTAAGAGCGGAACCATAAGCCGCCGTTACCTAAATAACGGATATGTACTCAACCCCAACCCCTAGCGAAACCGCGCGATCACCGCCTCCACCACCGGGTTCGGCCGCTGGGTATTCCAGGCGACGGCCGTGGTCACCACATTGAGCTTCTGGCTCAACGCCCGAAACACCACATTGGCCGGCGCCAGCTTCTTCAACGACGCCGGCACCAACGCAATACCCTGCCCATAGCTGACAAACGCGATCTGCGAAGCCACCGACCGCACTTCATGCAGCACCCGAGGCGAAAACCCGCTGGCACGACAGGTTGCGATCAAATTGTCGAAATACACCGGACTGACGTTGCGCGAAAACATCACCAACGGCTCATTCGCCAGGCTCGACAAACTGATCCGCGTACGACTCGCCAACGGATGATCCACCGGCAGCGCCACCACCAGCCGGTCCTCCGTCAGCGGCAATGACTGCACCGAAGCCCCAAGGTCACCATCCAGCCGGGCAAACGCCAGGTCGATGTCCCCGGCCTCCAGCGCCGGCAACGCCTCGACGCTGTCGATTTCCCGCACCGACACCGTGAGCTGCGGGTAATCAAGCTTCAGTTGCTCGATCAACCCCGGCAGCACATCAAACATCGCCGTGGAAATCGCGCCGATGGTCAACATCCCCGACTGCCCCGCCACCGCTTCTTCCACGGCGAGTTCCAGGCGCTCCAGCTGCTCGGCGAACTTGCGCACCGCCGGCAGGATCGCCGCGCCCACCGGAGTCAGCTTGGCCCCCCGTCGGGAGCGGTCGAACAGCTTGACCTTGAGCGCCTGCTCCAGCACCTGGATCTGCTCGCTCAGCGGTGGCTGGGACATGCCGAGGCGCTTGGCCGCACGGCCAAAGTTCTGCTCTTCAGCCACGGCCAGGAACAACCAGAGGTGACGAATCAGGCGAAAGTTGATCATGGTCTTATCCATAGGTTAAGCGTATGCAAGGCTTCTGTACTTCGTAATATACCTATCATAGGCACTGCCTGACACTGGCCGCCTCCGTCACCCGAGGCTTGCCCATGACCCCTGACCGTTTGCTCGACCGCCTGGCCGCACTGGACACCAACACCGTGTCCGACGCCCTCGACTTTCTCGGCCTGCCCGGCGCCACCGTGGGCCTGCGCCCGTTGTGGAACTGCCCGAAGATCATTGGCCGCGCCAGTACCGTACTGCTCGGCCCCAAGTCCGACATCGCCCCGACCGTGCACTTGATCACCCCGGTGATCGAACAGGTCGCGACAGACGACCGGGTACTGGTGATTGCCGGCGGTATCGAGGGCATTTCCTGCTGGGGCGACATCATCGCCAACGCGGCGTTGCGCAAACACATACGCGGTACGGTGATTGATGGTTTCAGCCGCGATATCGACGGCAGCGAAGCCATCGGCTATCCGGTGTACGGACGCGGCGTGACCATGATCAGCGCGCGCAACCGCGTGGTGCAGCTCGACGCCGGCGTGACCCTCAGCGTTGCTGGCGTAAGCGTCAGCGAGGACGACTACGTGATCGCCGATACCTGCGGCACGGTGTTCGTGCCCCAGGCGGTGATCGAAAAGGTCCTGGACCTGGGCGAGCGCATTGCCCGCCGCCAGGACGGCATGGTGCAGGCCGTGCGCAGCGGGCGCTCGGTGGTCGAGGTGATGCACGACGCACAGTTTGAGGCGATCAGCCGATGAGCGCCGATATCCAGCGGCTGAACCCGCGCCTGGCCAGCGCACAACCGTCTGCCACCTATCGCATCATGGACCGCGTCGCCGAACGCCGGGCGCAAGGCGCGCAGATTATCTCGCTGTGCGCCGGCGAACCGGATTTCGACACCCCGGCGCATATCCGCGAAGCCGCGATCCAGGCCATTGAAACCGGGCATACCCGCTACACCCAGGTGGCCGGTGCGCGGGCCCTGCGGGAGGCGGTGGCGGCGAAGTTCCGGCGCGAAAACGGCCTGGACGTGTCCTGGCAGGACACCCTCGTGTGCAACGGCGGCAAGCAGGTGATCTACAACGCCCTGGCGGCCACCCTCAATGAAGGCGACGAGGTGATCGTGCCCGCGCCGTACTGGGTCAGTTACCCGGAGATGGTGCAACTGTGCGGCGGCGAGGCGCGCATCGTCACCTGTGATGCCGACAGCGGTTTCAAGCTGACACCCGAGGCCCTGGCCGCTGCAATGACCCCGCAGACGCGCTGGCTGATCCTCAACTCACCGTCCAACCCCACCGGTGCGGTGTACAGCGAGGGCGAGCTACGGGCGCTGGCCGAAGTGCTGTTGGCCCACCCGCAGGTGCTGATCCTGGCGGACGACATCTACGAGCACCTGATCTTCGACGGCCAGGTGTTCCATACCCTGGCCCAGGTTGAACCCCGGCTGGCACCGCGTACATTGACCATGAACGGCGTGTCCAAGGCCTATGCCATGACCGGCTGGCGCATCGGTTTCGCCACCGGCCCACGCTGGCTGCTGGAGGCCATGGAAAAACTCCAGGGCCAGCAGACCTCCGGCGCCTGTTCGATCTCGCAACAGGCGGCCCTCGCTGCACTGGAAGGCCCCAGGGATTTCATCCGCGACAGCCGCCGGGTGTTCCAGGCGCGCCGGGACTTGATGGTCCAGTTGCTGAACGACACGCCAGGCCTGACGTGCATCAGCCCCGCCGGCGCGTTCTACGCGTTCGCCTCATGCGCCGTGCTGATCGGGCGCACCTCGGCGGGCGGGCGGCTGCTGCGCAGCGATGAAGACGTGGCCCTGGCGCTGCTGGATGAGGCCAATGTAGCCGTGGTGCATGGCAGCGCCTTCGGCCTGGGGCCGTACATCCGCATCGCCTATGCCCTGGATGACAAGTCGTTGCGCCAGGCGTGCGAGGCAATCCGCGGCTTCTGCAGCAGCTTGCTGGCAGAAGAATAAAAGTGATGAGTTCACATACATAAATATCGCTAATGGTGGCGTGCGCCCCTTCTTAAGATTAAGGCCGAACAGGACAACACTCACAACAACAAGGTCCGCCCCCATGTCTATGCCTGAAGTCATAAAACCCGCTGTGCGCAGCCAATACCGCTGGGTGGTTGCTGCGCTGATTTTCCTGATCTACACCGTGGCCGCCGCCGACCGGGCCAACCTCGGCGTGGCGCTGCCGTTCATTCGCCAGGAATTTGCAATGAGCAACGCCCAGGCCGGTGGCCTGGTCAGCCTGTTCCTGCTGGCTTACGCCCTGGCACAACTGCCGTCGGGCTTTGCCTTCGGGCGCTTTGGCGTCAGCCGGATCCTGCCGGGGGCCATGGTGCTAACCTCCCTGTTGACCGGGCTGGTGGGCACCGCCAGCTCACTGCTGGCGCTGAAACTCTATCGCCTGGGCCTGGGTATCGCCGAAGGCCCGCTGCCCATCAGCATGACCACCACCATCAATAACTGGTTTCCGGCACGGGAAAAAGGCACCGCGTCGGGGATCTTTCTGTCGGCCGTGAAGTTCGGACCGGTGATCGTGCCGCCGCTGTGTGCCGTGATCATTTCGGTATGGGGCTGGCGCGAAATTTTCTACTTCTTTGCGATCCCGGGCATCGTGCTGGCGGTGGTCTGGTACTTCCTGGTCACCGACCATCCGTCCCGCAGCCGCTTCGTCAACCAGGCCGAACTTCAATACATCGTCGAAGACACCGCAATCGCCCAGACCGCCCGTGTGCACAAGACGCCGGCGTGGGTGAAAAAGCTCGACCGGGTGATCCGCACCCGCGATGAAAAACCCCTGGAAACCAACCGTCAGGTTTTCACCTCATGGAATATCTGGGGGTGCGCCACCAGCTACTGCTTCCAGCTCGGTGTCTCCAGCGTGCTGCTGGCGTGGATTCCCACCTACCTGATGACCGTCAAGCAGTTCTCGATCATGAACATGGGCCTGGTCTCGGCAGCGCCCTGGGTGGGCGCGGTGCTGGGCAACCTGCTGGGCGGTTTCTGCTCGGACCGCCTGATGGGCGGGCGCCGCAAGCCGGGCATGTTGCTGTCGGCCGTCGGCACCTCGTTGATGATGTACCTGCTGATCAACTCACCGGCCGAGCCCCTGCCCTACGGCTTGCTGCTGATGCTGACCGGCGTGGTGCTGAGCCTCGGCTTCTCCTCCTACATGGTCTACCCGATGGGCCTGACCACCAAGAAGACCTTCCCGATCTCCAACGCCATCGTGAACATGATCGGCCAGTTGGGCGCCGCCGCCACGCCCTTCATCACCGGCCTGCTGCTGGACAACTACGGCTGGAACTACGTGTTCGCCTGGCTGGCGATCGGCTCGTTCATCAGCTTCATCATTTTGCTGACCATTGCCGAGCCCCGCCCGGCCTCCAGCCACCCGACCTGATTTGTCACCACCACGAGGAGTTATCCATGTCACCCCAAGACCAAGAATTGGTTGCCCTGTTTGCCGGCCTGGACACCCCGGGCGTGTCCGACGCCCTGGACAAGCTAGGCCTGCCCGGCCAATGCCTGGGAATCATGCCCCTGGACAACTATCGCCAGGTGGTGGTCGGCCCGGCCTTCACGGTGCGCTACGTCAGCGCCAGCACCCCGCCGGGCACCGTAGGCGACTTTATCGATGACGTGGCCGAAGGCGATGTGGTGGTGATCGACAACGACGGACGCACCGACTGCACGGTGTGGGGCGACATCATGACCCAGTACGCCGGCAGCCAGCGGATCGCCGCGACGGTGATCGATGGCGTGTGCCGCGACGTGAGCAAGGCCCTGGGCGACGGCTACCCGCTGTTCACCAAGGGCCGGTTCATGCGCACGGGCAAGGACCGGGTTGAAGTGGAAGCGGTAAACCAGCCGGTGTCCATCGGCCAGGCCCGGGTGTGCGCCCGGGACATCGTGGTCGCCGACGCCAACGGCGTGGTGATCGTGCCGCGCGAGCGCGCCCATGAAGTGGCAGCCTGTGCACGCTCGATTGAAGCGGTGGAAGCGCGTATCCGGGCGCTGCTCGATGAAGGCAAATCCCTGCGTGAAGCCCGCGCAGCGCTGGGTTATCACACCCTGCAACGCAAGGGCTGAAAGGTCCTTCAGTTCGCCGGTCGCAACAGCTGCATCTGCTGGCGATAGTCATCCGTCACCTGCCGCGCCTGACCGCTGCTGGTGATCACCCTCGGCGTGATCAGCACGATCAATTCGGTGCGATCCCTGGACTTGCTGGTGTTGCCAAACAACCAGCGCAGCCCGGGGATTTTCCCCAGGTACGGCACGGCGCTGACGCTCTCGGCGTTGTCCTGCTTGATCAGCCCGCCGAGCAACACGGTCTGGCCGCTTTGCACCGCCACCTGGGTCGACACCGAGCGCGTGGAGATACGCGGGTTGTTGGGTGTGTCGCTGCTGTTGGTGGTTTGGTTCTCGGCGTCGCTGACCTGTTGCTGGATGTCCATGTACACCAGGCCGCCCGGGTTGATCCGCGGCACCACGTCGAGGATCACCCCGGTCTGCACGTATTCGACGCTGCTCAAGGTGCTGTCGGCGTTGCCGGTGTTGACCGTGGTCTGGCTGATGGGGATGTTGTCCCCCACCTGGATCTGCGCCGGCTGGTTGTTCATCACCACCAGCGACGGCGCCGACAGCACCTGGGTGCGGCCGTTGGTTTCCAGGGCGTGCAAGGCCACTTGCAGGTTGGAGCTGACGAAGGAATAGAACAGCGAATCCGCGCCCAATCCCGCACCGCCGCCACCCAGAGCGCCCTGGCTGCCAGGGGTATTGGCTACCGTGGTGCTGGTGGAGTTGCCCGCCAGGCGGCCCAGGTACCATTGCACCCCTAGGTCCAGTTCGCCGGTGAGTTTGACTTCGAGGATGCGCGTCTCGATCTGCACTTGCAGCGGCGGGTTGTCGAGGCGCTTGATCGCCGATTCGATCTCCTTCCACTGCACCGGTCGGGTGCGTACCAGCAACTGGTTACTGCTTTTTTGCGCGGTGATCCGGGTGCCGGCGTCGAGGCTTTTGGCAGCGCCCGGCTCTGCATTTTCACCGTCTTCGCTGGCGGCCGGGGCCTGGTCCTCATCGTCACTGACGGGCGGGCTATTGCTGCTGTTGTTCAAGCCACCCGAGGTGCCGCCGCTGGTGTTGAGTGACGACAAGGTCGCCGTGCGCAGCCCCGGCGCCACCTTGGCCGGCGCATCGTCCTTGATCGCGCCGGTGCCGTAGATCTGCCGCAGGTATTTGGCGAGGTCCGTGGCCTTCATGTTGCGCACGTCGTAGACGTACATCTGCGGCTCGTTGCCGCCGCCTTCATCTATGGTGTGAATCCAGTCGCCAACTTCACTGAGGTACTGCGGCTGGGACGAGATCGCCACCACCGAATTGGTCCGCTCGATGGGCAGGAAGCGCACCATGCCCGCCAGGGGCATGCCGCTGTCGGGGCCAAACATTTTTTGCAGCTCGGGCATCAACTCGGCCACCGAGGCCCGTTGCAAACCGAACACCCCCACCGACATCCCCTTGAGCCAATCGACGTCGAAGGTGTCGATGGTGTCCTGATAGTTGGCCAACTCATCCGGCGTACCGGCCAGGCTCAGCACGTTGCGTGCCGGGTCCACCAGCAGGAATGCGTTTTCCCGGGCGAACGGCTTGAGCAGTTTCTGCATTTCCGTGGCCGAGATATAGCGCAGCGGAAACAGCCGTGCCGAGAGCCCGCTGGAGGGTCGCGACACGCTCATTTCCGGCACCAGCTTGCCCGCCACCGCCTGGTTGGCGGGCAGAATCACGTAGCGCTGGCCCTGGCGGATCATCGCGTTATCGGTCCAGGACAACAGGGTTTCGAGGATCGACAGCGCCTGTTTCTTGTTCACCGGCTTTGAGGTGGAGAAGCTAACGTTGCCTTTCACACCCTGGGCGATGCTGTAGTTCTCGTGCAGCAGGTCGCCCATGACGCTGTTGATCACCGCCTCAATCGGCTGGTCGGCGAAGTTGAACACGATGTCGCCGCTGGCTTCATCCTTGACCGCCGGCGCAGGTGGGGGCTGGCGCACGAACTGCTGGTTACCGCGAATCAACTGGCGCTGGGGCGGCGTAGGCGCCTGGGGTTGGCGGCTGTCGGCCGCAGGCGACTCGCTGGCCGGGTCCACGGGCGGCCGTTGCGAACCGGTGCCCTGCATCGCCTCGTGAAGCAAGGCATCGTCCGGGTCGAGGTGATCGGGGAATGACCCACAGCCGCCCAAGGCGACGGCGGTGGCCAGGCAAAACACGCTGGTGCGCAAGGCGCTAGGGGAAGTATCGATCAAGGGGCGGGCTCGTGAGGAAGGGAAATCGGTGGTGTGGTGGACGGCGGCGGCAAACGCGGAACGCTGAGGCTCAGGGTTTGCGTGCGGCCATCCAGCACAAAACGGGCGTGCAGCGGTGTCAGGTGTTCCAGGCGCCAGCCGTTGGGCAGAGTCTGGCCTTGGTGGACCTTGAGCGGCGGGCCCTCGTCACGCTTGAGCAGCGCGACGCGCAGGTCGCCGTCGAGCAGCACGCCGGTCAGCTTCAGGCTCGACAGGCTGGAAATCTCGGCCTGGCCAACGGCGGCATCGGGGCTGCGGTCGGGGCTGAACAGCGGCGCCTGCCAGGTGCCGGCGAGGCTTTCCAGGGTCGCACCCGGGGCCACGTGAACCTTCGCCGAAGCATTGGCGCGCACGGCGGAGGCAGGCTCATCCAGCCACTGCGGCGCGTCGCCGATGCTGCTCAAGATGCCCACCATCAGCAGGCCCAGCAGCCCGGCCACACCGAGCAACACCCACTCGAGGGGGCGCAATGAATTGATCATCGGCGGGCCTGCGTGGCGGCTGCCGGTTGCAGATAACCGCGCACCAACAGGTGCACCACCAGCTTTCCGGCACCGCCGCTGGCGGGGGCATTCGGCCCGCGACGGACGCTCATTTCATCCACGAACAGGAACGGTCGCTGGTACTCCAGCTCATGCAGGATCGCGGTCAGGGGTTCGATGGCGCAGTTGAGGGTCAGGCTGACTTTGACCTGGCGATAGGGCTCGGTGTCGTCCTGCTCCGGGGTGATGGGCATGCGCTGGGTCAGGCTGCAGCCGCCGCCGAGGCCGGCGCGGCTGTTGATCAGGTCGGCGATGCGCTGCATCAGGTCCGCCGCCACGGCGCTGGGGTCATCCCCCGGCAACAGGCTGGTGCTGCTGGCCGGGTCCTGGCGGGCTTGCTCCAATTGCTCACGCAAGGCGGCGCTCTGGTGCAGCAGGCCCGCATAGCGTTGCTGTTGTTCGCGCAGCTGTTCGGCCTGCTCGCCCATGGCACGCAATGGCCCGGCGAACCAGCTGTCGATCAGCAGCCAGTAACCGCCGCCCAGCACCAGCGCCAGGACCAGCAAGGCGGCGCCGCGACGCTCACGGGGTGTCAGTGGTCGGCGCATCGGCGGCCTCCTGGTGCAAGTGGGCGCGCAGGGAAAACTGATCCTTGCCGGTTTGCGCATCGGGTTGGATCACCCCTTCGAACTGGGGGTTTTCCAGGCTGTGGCAAGCCTTGATCCGGGTGATCAGGGCACTCGCCTTGGCGCTCTGCCCGGAGAAGGACACGTCGGCGCCGTCGTTGACCTCCAACTGGTCGATCCAGGTATCGGCGGGCAGGCAGGCGGTCAGTTCGTTGAGCAGCGCCGCCAATGGCGGTTGTGCCGACTTGCGGCGAATCAGGTATTGCGCGGCGCCACGGGTGTTAAGCAGTTGCTGGCGCAGGCTCTGGACCTCGGCGACCTGGGCTTTCTGTTGTTGCACCTGCGCCTGCATGACGTCGAGCACCCGCTGGCGGTCGTTGAGCCACAGCAGCATCGCGGCAATCAGCAAGGCGCCGCACAGCCAGGGCAGGCTGCGTTGCAAGCCCTTCCCGGCCGGCCGCTGGCGTGGGCGCAACGGCGCCGGCAGCAGGTCGATGCCCATTGACCCGTCCACATCCACCGCATGGGGCTGCAAGCCGAGAGCAGCGCAGTCCAACAGGATTTGATCCAGGCGCTCCCGCAGGATGGCCACCAGGGTCACTTGCACATGCGTGGCGGTGCGCCGTTCCTGGCGGGCCACGAAGTACAACTGTTCAGCCTCGAACGGGGTAAAGCGGTCCAGCTCATAACCCATAACGGTCGACAGGTTGCGCGCGGCCGCCAGGGGCAGTTGCAGGGTTTGCAGCAGCACCGCCGAGGGCGCGAGCACCAGCACCTGGCGCACCTCGTCGGCAGGTTTTGCCACCGGCTCGGTCAACGGCCAGTGGTAGCGGTGCTCGGGGATGTCACGGACCGACAGCCACGCCGGCAGGCAGCCACGCAGCTCCTTGAGCCACAGGCGCCAGCCCACTTGCAGCAAGCTGCCGCGCCAGCGCCGGGTGAGCGGTTCGGCCAGCTGTTGAAGGCGCGCCACTGGCGCCGAAAGGTTTGGATTCATTCTTGCCAACGCAGCACCCGATAAGGTTGTGCGCTTCCCTCCGATGGGCTCAATAAAACCGTGGTTCGTAACCGGGCGTGGTAACCGCCGGGGCGTTGTGCGCGGCTGTCGATCACCAGCACGTCACCGGGGTCGGCCCCTACTGCGCTCTGCCGGGGCAGGTTCAGCGCCTGGCGCATCAAGGGGCTGGCGAAAGCGGGATCGGGCCGGTCCAGGCCGCTCCACAAACTGATTTCCGGGGCCAGCCGGCTGTACAGCGCCTGGGGCATGCCGGGCAATTGCCGCACCTCCTCCACCACGCGGAACGGCGCCAGGCCTGCGTTGCGCCGCACTTCCAGGTCCCTGGCTAGCCGGCTGGCCTGGGCCTGGGTGGCGCCGCAGGCCACGGCCAGGCGGGCAAAGTCAGCGGCCTCGGCGCTGTTCAAATACAGCTTGCCGCGCTCGCTGTGCAGGCTCACGTGAAGCTGTGCGTCATCAAATACCAGGGGCATTTCGCGGCCGTCGGCGATCCATTGCTTGCGTTGCAGCGGGTCGGCCAGGGCCTGCATGGCCAACGCCACGCCCGCCTCCGCCGCCAGCAGCGCCTGGGTATGCTGGCGATGCCACAGGGCCTGGCGGCTTTCCAGTTGTACCCAACCGGCCAGGCCGCCCAGCAGCAAGCTGAGCAACGCCAGTACCCACAGCACCAGCAGCAATGCAACGCCGCGCTGACGCTTCATTCGCCTGATGCTCCGCTAGAGAGGTTCAGCCGCAGGGCAACCACTTGGGTGACCCACGGCACCGGTCCGTTGACTTGTGCTGCAATGCGTACCGCATAAGGCAGGCGTTTGGTCCACGGCCAGTCACTGATCCAACCGGTGGCCTGGCCCTTGGGCGACAGGCCGCGATAGCTGAATTGCAGATCCTCGACGTTCTTCAGCAACACCTGCGGTTCGCTGCGGGTGGCCGGCACGCTCACTTGGGCATTGGACTCAAACCGTGCGAACGCCACCTGCAACTCGCGCTCGGTCAACTGCAAGGTGAAACGCTGGATACCGCCGCCGAGCACGCCCGGCAAGGTCGCGACGTATTGCAGGCGCTGGGGGGCGCCGACAAAAAAGCCGTTGGTCTGGCTGTCGTCCTCGGTCACGTCCAGGGGCAGCGCCTCGCTGATGGAAGTGCGCAGAAACTGTTGCGCGGCGCGACTTTCATCCAGGCTGACGGTGTAGCGCTGCGCCTTGAGTACTGCACGGTTGGCTCCCAGGAGCGCGCCGCCCACCAGGGCCAACAACACGCCCAGCAGGCTGAGCACGATCATGATTTCGAGCAACGTGAAGCCCCGCTGCTGCTTCACTGGAGGCTCCCGTCGCCGCTGGCGCGCAGTTTCAAGGTACTGAAATTTGCGCGGCGCGGACCTTCGCTGACGCTGAGATCGAGGCGAAACAAATGTGGCTGACCGATGCGGGTGGGCTGCTGGGCGACGCGCAGTTGCCAGGCAATGCCGTCCAGCTCGCCCTCGCGCACGCCACTGGCCAGGGGCCCCGACGCCTCCTGATCCATCACGCTCAAGGCGGTATGGGTCAGGCGGTCGCTGTGGGCCACCTGCAACAACGAGCGCGCGCTTTGGCCGAACGCGACCAGCAACACCGTGCTGCAGATCGCCATGAGGGTCAGCGCTGCGAGCATTTCCAGCAAGGTGAAACCCGACTGACGCTTCATGGCAATGCCCTGGACTGCACGCTGCCGGTCAGCCAGCCGACGTCGATGCGCCAGCGTCGCGTGCCATTGGCCAATAACAGGTTGCCGCCGGTAGAGCTGCCGTCGGGGTAAAACTCCACCGCAGCGCCTGCGTGTTCGGCGGTGTGCAGGGTCACTTGCAGATCGGCCGGCCAGTGCTTGATGGGTTGCCCCGGCGCCTGAAAGCTCAGCCGGGCCAAGTCGAAGACGGTCTTGGCCGACCTGCCGCTGACAATCGCCCGTGCCCGTGTGCTGCGCAGGGCATCCACCATCTGCCCGACCACCTGGCGCTCTTTCGCTACCCGCAGGCCTTGTTGCAGGCCAAATCCCACCAACCCGGCCGCGATGCTGATCAACACGATCACCACCAGCATCTCCAGCAGGGTAAAGCCGCGTTGGAGGGCCGGCATTATTCCCAGTTGCCCAGGTCGGCGCTGTAGCCTTCGCCGCCGGGCTGGCCGTCCTGACCGTAGAAGATCAGGTCGAAGGCGCCATGTTCACCGGGGAAGCGATAGCCGAAGGCATGGCCGAACGGGTCCTTGAGGTCTGAGGGCTTGGCGTACGGCCCGGCCCAGCCGGCGGTGTTGCCGGGCTTGTCGACCAATTGCTGGAGGGTCTTGGGTGGCGAGCCGACATCCAGGCCGTAGCTCTCGATCTTCATGCTCAGGCTGGCCAGTTGCGCCTTGCCCGCGCCGTATTTGCCCTTGTCGACGTTGCCGCCCACCTGGCGCACCACGATGGTCGCGACGATGCCCAGCAACACAATCACCGCGAGCATTTCCAGCAAGGTGAAACCGCCTTGGCGGCGGGCGGGTTTGAAACGGGTATGGCGCATCGGCTTGCTTCCTTGGGTCTTCATATATTGCTGGTCAGGCTCATCAGCGGCAGCATGATCGCGAGCATGATCACCGCCACCAGCACCGCCATGACCACGGTCAGGGACGGCACCAGGGCGGCGAGCAGGCGGTCGATGCCGCGCTTGGCTTCGACGTCGAACACGTCGGCGACCTTGAGCAGCATGCTGTCCAGTTCACCGGCCTGTTCGCCGACTTCAATCATTTGCAGGGCCAGGTCCGGCAGCAGCGGTTGGCTGCCAAATGCACTGGCCAGGGTGCCGCCGCCTTTCACCGACTCGGCGGCCTGGGCCACTTGTGCCTGCAAGGCACGGTTGGTGCAGACCTGGCGGGCGATCACCAGCGCTTGCAGCAGCGCCACGCCGTTGCTCAGCAAGGTGCCGAGGGTGCGTGCCAGGCGTGCGGCTTCGACCCGCTGCAACAGCGGGCCGATAACGCGGATACCCAGCACGCGCCGGTCGTACTGCTCGCGGTGTCGTGGGTTGCGCAGGCGTGCCGCCAGGGCCCAGACCGTCACGATCAACCCGGCAAAAACCGCCAGGCCATAGGCGCCGAGGAACTGGCCAAGGCCCAGGATCACTTCGGTGATCAACGGAATCGGCACGCCCAGATCCTTGAAGATCGGCACGAACTGCGGCACCACGTAAGCCAGCAACAGCGCCAGGGAACCGAGCACGCCCACCACCAGGAAGGCGGGATAGATCAGCGCGTTGATCACCTCGCCTCTCAATAACTGGCTGCGTTCCAGGTAGTCACTGAGTTGGCGCAAGGTGTTCTCCAGCGCACCGCCCGCCTCACCGGCACGGACCATGCTCAGGTACAGCGGCGAAAACTGGCTGCCCTCCTCTTCCAGCGCTGCCGACAATGGCTTGCCGGCCTTGACGTGCTCGCGGATACGCTCGATCAGCGCCCGGGTCTGCGGCTGGCCGGGCTGCTTGAGCAGGATGCCCAGCGAGCGCTCCAGCGGTTGGCCCGCGCCCAGCAGGGTGGCCAGTTGCTGGGTAAAACTGACCAGCGCCGCGCCATTCAACTGGCCGCGCCCGAAGGCATTGCGCAGCCCTTGGGCACCGGCGGCATCGATGTGCAACAGCAGCAGGCCACGCTTGTGCAGCGCAGCGACGGCGGCGGCCTGGTCCTTCGCTTCGAGGGTGCCGTTCTGCGCGACGCCCTGGCTGTCCAGGGCACGGTATTTGAACAGGCTCACGCGCCCTCTCCACGGGTG
The DNA here is from genome assembly GCF_013385805.1 of Pseudomonas sp. C6002. Taxonomy (NCBI): domain Bacteria; kingdom Pseudomonadati; phylum Pseudomonadota; class Gammaproteobacteria; order Pseudomonadales; family Pseudomonadaceae; genus Pseudomonas; species Pseudomonas sp. C6002. Next base: position 29,166 of record NZ_JACAPH010000006.1, read on the forward strand.
ACGCGCAACACTTCTTCAAGGGATGTGACACCGGCCACCGCCTGGCGCAGGCCTTCTTCATGCAGGGTGCGCAAGCCACCACGGCGGGCGGCCTGTTCGAGGGTCGCGGCGTCGGCCTGGCGCATCAACAAGCTGCGCAGTTCGTCATTCATCACCAGCAATTCGGTGATTGCACTGCGGCCGTGGTAACCGCCGCCGGCGGCGTTGGCGCGAGGCCGGTAAAGCAGGATCGGGCGCTGCTCGGTGAAGCGGTCGAGGCCGTGTTCCTCGATCAACTCCGGCGGTGCTTCAAACGCCTCACGGGTCGCCGGGTCGAGGCGGCGCACCAGGCGCTGCGCGAGGATGCCATTGACGGTCGAGGCGATCAGGTAGCTCTCCACCCCCATGTCCAGCAGGCGCGTGATACTTGCTGCGGCACTGTTGGTGTGCAGGGTCGAGAGCACCAGGTGGCCGGTCAGGGAGGACTGGATGGCGATGCGGCAGGTTTCGAGGTCGCGGATTTCACCGATCATGATCACGTCCGGGTCCTGGCGCACGATGGAGCGCAGCGCGCCGGCGAAATCCAGCCCAATGGCCGGCTTGACCTGGATCTGGTTGATGCCTTCCAGCTGGTATTCCACCGGATCTTCGACGGTGATGATCTTGCGCTCGGCGGTATTGAGCCGCGACAACGCGGTATAGAGCGTGGTGGTTTTACCCGAGCCGGTGGGCCCGGTGACCAGCAGGATGCCGTGGGGTCGCTCGAGCACTTCAAGGAAGGTTTCCAGGCGCTGGCCGTCAAAGCCCAGGCTCTGGAAATCGAACTGCACGGTCTGGCGGTCCAGCAGGCGCATCACCACCGACTCGCCAAAACTGGTGGGCACCGTGGATACCCGCAGGTCCAGTTCCTTGCCCTGGATGCGCAACATGATCCGGCCGTCCTGCGGCAGGCGGCGCTCGGCGATGTCGAGGCGCGCCATGATCTTGACCCGGGAAATCACCGCCGCCGAGGAACTCGCCGGCGGCGCTTCCGCTTCATGCAGCACACCGTCGATGCGGTAGCGCACCTTGAGCTGGTTTTCGAAGGGTTCGATATGGATGTCCGAGGCGCGGTGCTCCACGGCCCGTTGCAGGATCAGGTTGACCAGGCGAATCACCGGGGCTTCGGAGGCCATGTCCTTGAGGTGTTCGATGTCTTCCAGGGCGCCGCCCTGTTCATCGAGGTTTTCGATCAGGGTGCCCATGGCGGAACGGCCCTGGCCGTAGTAACGCTCGATCAGGGTTTCGACTTCGTTGCGCGGCCCGACCGCCAGCCACACCGGCACGCCGCACGCGTACGCCAGGGCCTGGAACGGATACAGCAGCGCCGGATTGGCCGCCAACACCCGCACACCACCGTGGCTCCAGCCTACCGGCACCACCTGGTAATGGCGCATGAAGCGTTCGGTCAGCGCCGGCAGCGGGTCGAGCACGGGCGGTGCGGCGTCCGCCAGCAGCAACGGCGCGCCGAGCAAATCGGCCCAGGCCCGCGCCAGTTCCACTTCGGAAACCAGCCCCAGGCGCGTCAGCAGGCCGAGCAGTTCGGGGTCGTCGGATTCCTGGGATAACCGTCGAGCACGTTCCAGGTCGACGGTTTTCAGACCGGCTTTTCGCATCAGCCACGCGCACACTTGTTCGGCATCCGGAATCTGCATTCGGCATGCATCGATGGGCATTGACGGTATCGGTTGAGACATCTGCACCATTCTGAACAACTAGTTGAAGAGGCTGTTTCCAAGGGTGCAGAAACAACAACTAGTCCCAGCGGCGCCTTGAACAAGATCAAGACCCTGCACACAAGCGATGTGCAGGACAGCCGTGGCAAATCATGGCCTTTTAGAACTACTGACCAAGGCCATTAGTTCGCCACAATTCATAAAATCTTGTTAAACACATCGACTAACATATTGATGCTTAGTTCACGATTGCAAATAGCCAGCCCGCTGCAACAGCACTAATCATTGAACTTCTCGTCGTTTAATTTTGAACTACACAAGAGTGCCACTTCCCTGTGGCGCGATTGCCGCTAGAAGTCGACGGTCGCCGACAGCAAATACGTGCGCGGCGTCGACAAGGTCAATCCCGGCTCGCTGTCATCCGAGGCACCGGCCGAACTCCAATAGCGCCGGTTGGCCACGTTCTCGACATTGGCCCGCAGGGTGATGTGCTTGTCGTCGACCTTGAAGGCGTAGCGTGCGCCGACATCAAGCCGCGTCCAGGCGTCGATTTCCTTGACATTGGACTGGTCCAGGTACTGCGAGCTGGAATAGATCCCGCGGCTGGTCAGGGTCAGGCCTTCAACAGTCGGCACGTCCCACTCCGCGCCCAGGTTGACGTTGTACTTGGGCGTGGCCGGCGCGCGGTTGCCGTCGTAGGTGCCGTTGGTGGTGTGGGTCAGTTCGCTGTCGATGTACATCACCCCGCCCAGCAGGCGGAAACCCTTGAGCGGCTCGCCGAACACGCTGAGTTCCACGCCATCGTTCTGGCGCTTGCCATTGGGGCCGAAGACCAGCGTGGTGGCGTTGGTCTCGTAGGCCGGCTGCTTGATCCGGAATACAGCGGCCGTCACCGCGAACGCACCGGCGTCGTACTTGGCGCCGACTTCGACCTGACGGCTGATGAACGGTGGGAAGATTTCGTCATCGTTGACCGACGCCGACGGCGCGACCTTGCCCTGGCTCAGGCCTTCCATGTAGTTGGCGTACAACGAGAGCTTGTCGGTGGCCTTGAACAGGATGCCGCCGGACGGTGAAATTTTTTCCTCGTCGTAGGCGGTGTCGCCTTTGACGTCATCGGTCCAGTCGTCGACCTTGACCCGCTGCCAGCGCGCACCGAGGGTCAGCAGCAACCGGTCATCGAAAAAACCCAGGGTGTCGGACAACGCCACACCGCTGAAACGGTTTTCGGTGTAGACCTTCGAGTCAAATCGCGTTGGCCGGCCAGGCGCCGGGGTTTCCACAGGGTTGTAGATATTGCTCGAACCCTGCGCATATCGCGCGCCGCCGTTTTCGAAGTCCATGTAGAAGTAGCTGGCCGCCAGGTTGACCTCATGGCTCACCGGGCCGGTATGGAACCAGTTGCGCACGCCCGCCGTGGCGGTGCGCACGTTTTCATCGCGGGTGAAGTCGCGGGGCTGCACGCTGAAATCACCGGCGTTGTTGGCCACCGACACTGCATGGCGCAGGAAGTCATGGTTGCTTTTGCGCGCACCGACGCCGCCGTAGAGCATTAGGTTGTCGCTGAGATCAAACTCGCCGTTGACCGTGCCGAAGGTGTCGTTGGTGCTTGCCTTGCTCCAGGGCTGCGCGTAGTTGTGGCGTACGTCGTTGGCACTCGGCACCCTGGCGTCGGGCCCGACTTGCACACGTTCCTGGGGGGCGTCGGTGTCGCGCTCGGTACGACCGATGTCGGTGGAGAGTCGCAGGCGTTCACCGCGAAAATCCAGGCCCAGCACGGCCATTTCGCGGTCGACACTCTGGTGATCCCAGGCGGTGTCGCCGGACTGTTTCACGCCGTTGAAACGCAGGCCGAACTGGTTGTCTTCACCAAAACGCCGGCCGATATCCACGGCTCCGCCCGCCTGGCTGTCGGAGGCCCAACTGCCGGTGAGCGAGGTGATGGGTGTGTCGGTGGCACGCTTGGGCACCACGTTGATCCCGCCGCCCACGCTGCCCCGTGGCGAGATGCCGTTGATCAACTGGCTGGGGCCTTTGATGATGTCGACGCGCTCGGCCATTTCCATGTCGATGGTGTAGGTCGGCAATACGCCATAGAGGCCGTTGTAGGCGACATCACTGTTGAACAGGCTGAAGCCGCGAATGGTGAATTGCTCATAGCGCCCGCCGGCCGGGTTGGTGGCGCGCACCGAGGGGTCGCTGGCAATCAGGTCGCCAAGGGTACGCGCCTGTTGGTTCTTGACCGCCGCGCTGGTGTAGGTGGTCATGCTGAACGGAGTATCCATGAAGTCCTTCGAGCCCAGCAGGCCCTGGGAGCCACGGCGCGCCACCTGGCCACCGGCGAAAGACTCGCTGTCGGCATCGCCGGTGGTGCCGAGAATCGAGGTGGGTGCCAGTTGCAGGCTGCCGCCTTCGGGAATCGGGGTCAGCCTATAGGCCTGCTCGCCCATGGGCTGCAGTTGCAGGCCGGAGCCCTGGAGCAGGCGCGCGAAACCTTCTTCGACGCCGTATTCGCCGGACAACCCGCTGCTGTTGCGGCCGCTGACCAGCGCCGGGTCCACCGAGAGGTTGACCCCGGCCAGCCCGGCGAAACGGGTCAGCGCGGCGCTCAGGCTGCCGGCCGGCACCTGGTAGCTGCGCCGGGACGCACCGTCTTCGGCATAGCTGATGGGAACGAACAACGGGCTGGCACTCAGGCTCAGCATGAGGCTGAGGTTCAGCAACGGGCGTATTGCGGGCATTGGAAGAAGCTCTCGATTTTGTTCACTTACCTGGAATGACCAGTCACGTGAAAAAAAGGGACAGGCTTCAGCCACTATTTTTGATTATTACGGTTTGATGCCTTTGAGCTTCTGGAGCAGCTCCATCAATTGCTCCAGGGATTCCTCGCCGAACTGCTCCTGGATCTTCAGGTAATTGCTTTCCATCCCGGCGCTCATGTCGACGAAACACTGCTGGCCCTGTTCGGTCAGGGCGACGAACACCCGGCGCTGGTCTTCGGCGGATTTGCGCCGGCGCACGATGCCGTCACGCTCCAGCCGCCCCAGTACGCCGGTCATGCTCGGCTTGAGGATGCATGCGAGGTGCGCCAGTTGGTGGCTTTCGAGTTCGCCTTGCTGGCGCAGGATGCGGATCACCCGCCACTGCTGTTCGGTCAGGTCATGTTCATTGAGCAACGGCCGGAAGAACGCCATGGTCGCTTCGCGGGCCTGGAGCAAGGTGAGCGTAAGGGACGGTCTGGGGGTGGGCATGGTTCACGCGCAATAGAGGTCGAAGCGACGAAGCTTAGAGTCGGTGTCCCGCGTGCGCAACCCGACGCACGCAGCAAGTCATTAATTTCGAAACGAATTCATAAAAACCTGTTAATCCAGCTATTCAGCTTAAAGATAACATGTTAACAATATGCCCGCCCCTGCCCCGGTGGCGGGCTCTACCAACAAAAACAACAAAAGGAACGCCCCTCATGCATTCGTGCCTCTTTCGCACGGCGGCAAGCGCTGGCCTGTGCGCCGCGTTTAGCCCTCTGGTCGCCCACGCCGACTTCATCCAGGACAGCAAGGCCAGCCTGGACCTGCGCAATTTCTACATGAACCGCGACTTTCGCCAGGCCAACGCGCCGCAGAACAAGGCAGACGAATGGGCGCAAGGTTTTGTGCTGCGCCTGGAGTCGGGCTACACCGAAGGCGTGGTCGGGTTTGGCGTGGACGCCCTGGGCGAAATGGGCCTGAAGCTCGACTCCAGCCGCGACCGCCGGGGCACCGGGCTGTTGCCGTCTGGCGCCAGCGGCGAGCCGGCCGACAGCTACAGCGAACTCGGCCTGACCGCCAAATTGCGCGTGTCGAAAACCGTGCTCAAGCTCGGCACCCTGCAACCGCTGTTGCCGGTGGCCGCCTATAACGACACGCGGCTGTTGCCGTCGACCTACAACGGTGAACTGGTGACCTCCCAGGACATCGACGGCCTGACCCTGAACGTCGGCCGCCTGGAAAAACAGAACCTGCGGGACTCCTCCAACAACGAGTCCATGAGCTACGGCGGCGTCAACAGCAGCCACCTGGACCTTGCCGGCGGCACCTACGCGATCAACCCGCACCTGGCCGCGACCTATTACTACGCGCAGATGCAGGACATCTACCGCCAGAATTTCATCGGCCTGGTGCATGACCTGCCGCTGGCCCAAGGCGTGAACCTGCGCACCGACCTGCGCTACTTCGACACCCGCGAGCAAGGCAGCACGCTATTGCGCAGCCCTACCCGCGTGGACGGCGGCCGGATCGACAACCGCTTTTTCAACGGCATGTTCAGTTTGTCGGTGGGCGCACACAAATTCGGCCTGGGCTTCCAGAACCTTTCCGGCGACGGCGACTTTGCCTTCCCGGGGCAAGATCCGTATTCGGTCAACCTAGTGACCATCAATATCTTCACCAAGGCCAACACCGATGCCTGGCAGGCGCGCTACGACTACAACTTCGCCGCCCTCGGCCTGCCGGGCCTGACCTTCATGACCCGCTACGTCGACGGCAGCCATGCGCAAACCGCCACGGTGCGCAACGGCCGCGAATGGGAGCGTGACACCGACCTGGTCTACACCGTGCAGAGCGGCCCGTTGAAGAACGTCAACGTGCGCCTGCGCAATGCGACCCTGCGCTCAAGCAACGGCCTGACCAGCGACATCGACGAAAGCCGGGTGATTATCGGCTACACCGTAGCCCTGTGGTAACGCTGGCCACCTCAGCGCAACCCCGATTGACGCTGGCGGTATTCCCCCGGCGTCATCTGCGCGTAGCGCTGGAAGAACCGGCTGAAATACGCCGGGTCCTTGAACCCCAGCTGGTAGCAGATTTCATTCGCCGAACTGCCGGTGAACAGCAGCAGGCGCCGGGCCTCCTGCATCAGCCGCTCCAGAATCAGGCGCTTGGACGGCAGGTCGGCGATGCGTCGGCACACCTCGTTGAGCCGCGCTTCAGTGACGCCGATACCGTCGGCGTAGCGCGACAGCGGCCAGTGTTGCAGGTAGTGGTCTTCGATCAGTTCGTTGAAGCGGTGGAAGATCCGCAGGTCTTCGTGCCGTGCAGGCCGGGCTTCCAGGGAATTGGCGCAGAGCCGCAGCAGGCTGATCATGATCAGGCGCGTCAGGCTGTCCAGCGCCGAACCGCGCCCGCTGGCCTGGGCGTTGATCTCGCTGCACAGCTCATCAAACAGGAATTCCAGGCGGCGCACCTCGGGCTGAAACTCCGGGGCCAGCCGCGCCAAAGCCACGCAGGCCGCCGGCAATTGTGCGCCGGGGGCCAGGCTGGGGTCGGCGTCGATCAAGGCCCACACCAGTTGCTGGCGCACGGTCAGCACATGGCCGTCGGCGTCGGCTTCGGTGACGAAGGAATGCGCCACCGTCGGCGGCGTGAGAAAAAACATCGGCCCGGATTCGAGGTACTGCTGGTCGTCCAGATAGACCCGCACCGCGCCGGTCTTGACGTAATGCACCTGGAAAAACCGGTCATGGCGATGCACCGGCATGTTGCGGCCAAAAAATCCCGCCAGGTTGCCGAGCCGGTCGTAGTGCACCTCGGCATCGCTGTAACGCTGGTCGTAGACCTGCCCGATGTTGATGTTGGGGATCGGCTGACGATCGCTCATCACTGCATTCTCTTTGTTGTTTTGACTGCCCTGAAATATTGCCACGCTTGACGATAGTTAACATCTTAATTATAACGTTAACACGTTAACGAATTTCCCACGGTGCAGGTCCGAATCTGCCCCGCCACTGCCAGGAGAAAAGCATGAGCCGTGCCCTGCATGATGTTGCGAACGGCACCCTGTTCGGCGTTGCGCTGAACTACCAGGGGTTGCTGAACCAACGTCTCGCCGAATTCGAACAAGCGCCTTACCAGAAACCACCGGTCAAGCCGGTGTTATTCATCAAGACGCCCAACACCCGCAACAGTCACGATGGCGTGGTGCTGCACCCACAGGGTGAACGCCTGCAACCCGGCCCGGCACTCGGCGTGGTGATCGGTAAAAGCGCCAGTCGGGTCAGTGTTGAAGATGCCCTTGAGCATGTGGCCGGCTACACCATCGTCAATGAGTTCAGCCTCCCAGAAGACAGCTACTACCGCCCTGCGGTGAAAGCCAAGTGCCGGGACGGTTTCTGCGCATTGGGCCCCGAACTAGTGGCTCGTGACCAGATTGCCAACCCGCATCAATTGGCCGTGAAGCTGTTCGTCAACGGTGAACTGCGCCAGCAAAACTCCACCGCCAACTTCGTGCGCAGCCTGCCGCAGTTGATCGCCGAGATCAGCGAGTTCATGACCCTGCACGAAGGCGATGTGCTTATCACCGGCACCCCCGAAGGCCGGGTGGATGTGCAACCCGGCGACACGGTTGAAGTCGAGATCAGCGGCCTGGGCCGCCTGGTCAACCACATCAAGGCAGAGGAGCTGTCATGAAACACGCCCGTATTCGCTTTGAAGGTGAAGCCCACCAGGTGCTGGTAGAAGCTGAAAACGCCGTGCGCCTGGCCGACGGTCGCCTGCTGGCCGAAGACCAGGTCGAATGGCTGCCACCGGCCACCGGCAGCATGTTTGCCCTCGGCCTGAACTACGCCGACCACGCCGCCGAACTGGCCTTCAAGCCACCGACTGAACCGCTGGCGTTCATCAAGTCCCCCGGCACCTACACCGGCCACAACCAGGTGACCTGGCGCCCGGACAACGTCGCCTACATGCACTACGAGTGCGAACTGGTGGCAGTCATCGGCAAGCCTGCGCGCAACGTCAAGCGCGAGAACGCCCTGGAGTATCTGGCCGGCTACACGGTGTGCAACGACTACGCGATCCGCGACTACCTGGAAAACTACTACCGCCCCAACCTGCGGGTGAAAAACCGCGACGCCACCACCCCCGTGGGCCCATGGATCGTGGATGTCGCCGACGTGCCGGACCCGAGCAACCTGAAGCTGCGCACCTGGATCAACGGTGAACTGCGCCAGGAAGGCAGTACGAAAGACATGATTTTCGACATCCCGTATTTGATCGAGTACCTGTCCAGCTTCATGACCTTGCAGCCCGGCGACATGATCGCCACCGGCACCCCGGAAGGCCTGGCGGATGTGGTGCCGGGGGATGAAGTGGTCGTGGAAGTGGAAGGCGTAGGCCGCCTGGTCAATCGAATTGTCAGCGAGGCGGACTTTTTTGCCGCCCGTAAAGAGGCTTGAGCAATATGATCAAACACTGGATCAACGGCCGTGAGGTCGAAAGCAAAGACACCTTCATCAACTACAACCCGGCCACCGGCGAAGCCATCGGTGAAGTGGCCAGCGGCGGTGCCGAGGAAGTGGCGCAGGCCGTTGCAGCAGCCAAGGAAGCCTTTCCGAAGTGGGCAGGCACACCGGCCAAGGAACGTGCCCGCTTGATGCGCAAGCTCGGTGAGCTGATCGAACAGAACGTGCCGCATCTGGCCGAGCTGGAAACCCTCGACACCGGCCTGCCGATCCACCAGACCAGGAACGTGCTGATTCCCCGGGCGTCCCACAACTTCGATTTCTTCGCCGAAGTCTGCACCCGCATGGACGGCCACAGTTACCCGGTGGACGACCAGATGCTCAACTACACCCTGTACCAGCCGGTGGGCGTGTGCGCGTTGGTGTCGCCATGGAACGTGCCGTTCATGACCGCCACTTGGAAGACTGCGCCGTGCCTGGCGCTGGGCAATACCGCGGTGCTGAAGATGTCCGAGCTGTCGCCGCTGACGGCCAATGAACTGGGGCGCCTGGCGGTCGAAGCCGGGATTCCCAACGGCGTGCTGAACGTGATCCAGGGCTACGGCGCCACCGCCGGTGATGCGCTGGTGCGCCACCCGGACGTGCGGGCGATTTCCTTCACCGGCGGTACCGCCACCGGCAAGAAAATCATGCAGACCGCCGGGCTGAAAAAGTACTCCATGGAACTGGGCGGCAAGTCGCCGGTGCTGATCTTTGAAGACGCCGACCTGGACCGCGCCCTCGACGCGGCACTGTTCACCATCTTCTCGCTCAACGGTGAACGCTGCACCGCCGGCAGCCGGATCTTCATTCAGGAGAGCGTGTACCCGCAGTTCGTCGCCGAATTTGCCGCCCGCGCCAAACGCCTGATCGTCGGCGACCCACAGGACCCGAAGACCCAGGTTGGCTCGATGATCACCCAGGCCCACTACGACAAGGTCACCGGCTACATCAGGATTGGCCTCGAAGAAGGCGCCACCCTGCTGGCCGGAGGTTTGGAACGCCCGGCCAACCTGCCGGCGCACCTGAGCCGCGGGCAGTTTATCCAGCCGACGGTGTTTGCCGATGTGAACAACAACATGCGCATCGCCCAGGAAGAAATCTTTGGCCCGGTGGTGTGCCTGATCCCGTTCAAGGACGAAGCCGAGGCGCTGCAACTGGCCAACGACACCGAGTACGGCTTGGCGTCCTATATCTGGACCCAGGACATCGGCAAGGCGCATCGTCTGGCCTACGGCATCGAAGCCGGCATGGTGTTCATCAACAGCCAGAACGTGCGGGACTTGCGCCAGCCGTTTGGTGGGGTAAAAGGTTCCGGCACCGGCCGTGAAGGCGGCCAGTACAGCTTCGAAGTGTTTGCCGAGATCAAGAACGTGTGCATTTCCATGGGCAGTCATCACATCCCGCGCTGGGGTGTGTAACCCGGATATAACAACGCTACCTGTAGGAGCGAGCTTGCGAAGAACCCGCAGGCGCCGCGGGCTAACAGAAGTGCTGCGTTATCGTTGACGTTTTTCGCGAGCAAGCTCGCTCCTACAAAAGAATAAATACTCAGGAGAATGATCATGGGCGAAGTGGTTCTGGCAGCGAAGATCTGCCACGTTCCCTCGATGTACCTGTCGGAACTGCCCGGCAAGCACCACGGTTGCCGCGAAGCAGCCATCGCCGGGCACAAGGAAATCGGGCGGCGCGCCCGTGAACTGGGGGCCGACACCGCGGTGGTGTTCGACGTGCACTGGCTGGTCAACAGCGGCTATCACGTCAACTGCGGCGAGCATTTCAAGGGCACCTACACCAGCAACGAGCTGCCGCACTTCATCAAGAACATGGAGTACGAGTACCCGGGCTGCCCCGAGCTGGGCGAGTTGATCGCCGCCGAGGCCAACCTGGCCGGCGTGCGCACCATGGCCCACAACATCCCGAGCCTGGAGCTGGAATACGGCACCCTGGTGCCGATGCGCTACATGCACATGGGCGTGCCGGACGCGCAGAAGTTCGACGTGATCTCGATTGCCGCGTGGTGCGCCTGGCACCGCCTGGAAGACAGCTTTGCGTTCGGCGCCGCCGTGCGCCGGGCGATCGAGAAAAGCGACCGCAAAGTCCTGGTGCTGGCCTCGGGCTCCCTCTCCCACCGTTTCTCGGACGACCGCGAAGCCGAAGCCAATATCCACAACTGGACCCGTGAATTCGACAAACAGATGGACCTGCACGTGGTGGAGATGTGGAAGCAAGGCCGCTTCAAGGAGTTCTGCGCAATGCTGCCGGACTACGCCGAGCACTGCTTCGGCGAAGGCAAGATGCACGACACCGCGATGCTCCTGGGACTGCTGGGCGGGCCGGACTACAACCAGCCGGCCGAGATCATCACCCAGCCGTTCGGCAGTTCGGGCACCGGGCAGATCAATGCCATTTTCCCTTTATGAGCCTTGGTGAGGATCAAATGTGGGAGCTGGCTTGCCTGCGATGCAGGCACCTCGGTGTATCTGTCGCACCGAGTTGATGCCATCGCAGGCAAGCCAGCTCCTACAAGGAATTCGCTGTACCTCACCCCAAGAGGAGATACACATGCCGCACTTCATCGCCGAATACACCGACAACATCGAGCAGCAGGCCAACCTGCCGGCCCTGTTCGAGCAGGTTCACGCCGTGCTGGGGGACAGCGGCGTGTTTCCCCTGGGGGGCATCCGCAGTCGCGGAGTGCGCCTGGACACCTGGCGCATGGCCGACGGCAAGCATGACTACGCCTTCGTCCACATGACCCTCAAGGTCGGCCACGGGCGCGACCTGGAAACCCGCAAGGCGGTGGCCGAAGCCCTGTTCAAGGTCATCACCGAACACTTCGCCGAGCTGCAATCCCAGCGGCTGCTGGCGTTGTCGTTCGAGATGATCGAGCTGCACCCCGAGCTGAATTTCAAGCAGAACAACGTGCACGCATTCCTGAAGAACCAGGCGGGCTGAGCACAGCCCACCTTTCCGCCCATGGCCACTCAAACAAAAAAGAACAACATCATGAGCACAGCCACTACCGCCGACAGCACCACCCTGATCGAACATCAGCGCACCCACAGCATCGTCACCTGGCGACTGATGCCGTTGTTGCTGATCTGCTACCTGTTTGCCCACCTGGACCGCATCAACATCGGCTTCGCCAAGATGCAGATGAGCACCGACCTGCACTTCAGCGACACGGTGTATGGCCTCGGTGCCGGCCTGTTTTTCATCGCCTACGCGCTGTTCGGCGTACCCAGCAACATGGCCCTGGACCGGGTCGGCCCACGGCGCTGGATCGCCTGCCTGATGGTGGTGTGGGGCGTGCTCTCCACCAGCATGCTGTGGATCGAAAGCTCCACGGGCTTCTACGTGCTGCGCTTTCTGCTGGGGGTGGCCGAAGCCGGCTTCTTCCCGGGGATCCTGGTGTTTCTCAACCGCTGGTACCCGGCCCGCCGCCGCGCGCAAGTCACCGCGCTGTTTGCGATTGCCGTGCCCATGGCCGGTGTGATCGGCGGCCCGTTGTCCGGTGCAATCCTGGAGAACTTCCATGATTTCGGCGGGCTGCGCGGTTGGCAGTGGATGTTCCTGATCGAAGGCGCCCCGGTGGTGCTGCTCGGCCTGGTCGTCCTGAAATACCTGCCCGACAGCTTCGAAACCGTGAAGTGGCTGGAGCCCGCGCAAAAGCAACAACTGCGCGAGCAACTGAGCACTGAAGAGCAGCGCAAATCCATCACCTCCTTCGGCGGCATCCTGCGTGACCCGCAGGTGTGGCTGCTGGTGGCGGTGTACTTCGCGGTGATGCTGGCGGTGAACACCCTGGCGTTCTGGATGCCCACCCTGATCCACGGCGCCGGCATCGGCCGCGACAGCCAGGTCGGCTTGCTGAGCGCCGTACCGTATCTGGCCGGGTGCTTCTTCATGATCGGCTGCGGGCGCTCGTCCGACCGCAACCGCGAACGCCGCTGGCACCTGTGCGTGCCGTTGCTGATGTCGGCCATCGGTATTGCGGTGGCCGGGCTCTCACCCACCAACCCTACCCTGGTGTTGGGCGGACTGATTCTCGCCGGCATGGGCGCCAGCGCTGCGCTGCCGATGTTCTGGCAATTGCCGCCGGCATTCCTGTCCAACAACACCCAGGCGGCCGGCATCGCGCTGATCAGCTCGTTCGGCAGCATCGCTTCGTTCCTCGCGCCCTACCTGATCGGCTGGATGCGCGACACCACCCAAAGCGCGAGCCTGGCCCTGTACGTGCTGGCGCTGCTTATCGCCCTCGGCGGCCTGCTGGTGCTGCGCACCCATGCGGCCATCGTCAATCCCCAGTAGAGATTTTGTCATGCTTGATCAAGCCCTTATTCAGCAAGCCGCCGCCCGCCTCGACCAGGCCGAGCGTTCCCGTGAACAGGTGCGCCAGTTTTCCCTGGAGCATCCGAACATCACGATTGAAGACGCCTACGCCATCCAGCGCGCCTGGGTGGCCCGGAAAATCAAGGACGGGCGCAAGCTGGTCGGGCACAAGATCGGCCTGACGTCGCGGGCGATGCAGGTGTCGTCGAACATCACCGAGCCGGATTACGGCGCCCTGCTCGATGACATGTTCTTCGACGAAGGCACCGACATCCCCTTCGAGCGCTTCATCGTGCCGAGGGTGGAAGTGGAACTGGCGTTCATCCTCGGCAAGCCGCTGAAGGGCCCGAACTGCACGATTTTCGATGTGCTCGATGCCACGGAATGGGTGATCCCGGCGCTGGAAATCATCGACGCCCGCATCCAGCAGATCGACCCGCACACCAACGCCACCCGCAAGGTGTTCGACACCATTTCCGACAACGCCGCCAATGCCGGCGTGGTGATGGGCGGCCGCGCCGTGCGCCCCACCGAGATAGACCTGCGCAAGGTGCCGGCGGTGCTGTACCGCAACGGGGTGATCGAAGAGTCCGGGGTGTCGGCTGCGGTACTTAACCATCCGGCCAAGGGCGTGGCCTGGCTGGCGAACAAACTGGCGCCGTACGACGTCACCCTGCAACCCGGCCAGATCATCCTCGGCGGCTCCTTCACCCGCCCGGTGGCGGCGAATCCGGGTGACACCTTCCATGTCGACTACGACATGCTGGGTTCCATCTCCTGCCGCTTTGTCTGAATACTGGAGGACTGTTTCATGGACATGCCCATCAACCGCTTCAAGCAACGCCTGCAACGTGGCGAGACCCAGATCGGCCTGTGGCTCGGTTTGGCGGACGCTTATTGCGCCGAACTGGCGGCGAATGCCGGGTTCGACTGGCTGCTGATCGACGGCGAGCACGCGCCCAATGACCTGCGCGGCATGCTCGGCCAACTGCAGGCTGTCGCGCCTTATGACAGCCAACCGGTGATTCGCCCGGTGATCGGCGATACGGCGTTGATCAAGCAGGTGCTGGATATCGGCGTGCAGACGCTGTTGGTGCCGATGGTGGAGACGGCTGACCAGGCACGGCAGCTGGTGCGGGCGATGCGTTATCCACCGGGTGGTGTACGGGGCGTGGGCAGCGCGCTGGCGCGGGCGTCGCGCTGGAACAGTATTCCCGGTTACCTGGATGAGGCCGATGCGCAGATGTGCCTGCTGGTGCAGATCGAGAACCGTGAAGGCCTGGACAACCTGGACGCGATTGCGGCGGTTGATGGCGTGGATGGGGTGTTTATCGGGCCGGCGGATTTGAGTGCGGCCATGGGGCATCGGGGGAATCCCGGGCACCCCGAGGTGCAGGCGGCGATTGAGGACGCCATCGTACGGATTCAAAAAGCCGGCAAGGCGGCGGGGATCTTGAGTGCGGATGAGAAACTGGCGCGGCGGTATATCGAGTTGGGGGCGGCGTTTGTGGCGGTGGGGGTGGATACGACCGTGTTGATGCGCGGGTTGCAGGGGTTGGCGGCGAAATTCAAAGACACCGCAACACCGGCCATTACCGGCGGCGTGTACTGACGCTCTGAAACCACAAAGATCCAAAATGTGGGAGCGGGCTTGCTCGCGAAAGCGGTGTATCAGTGCCAGGTTTGTTGGCTGACCCACCGCATTCGCGAGCAAGCCCGCTCCCACATTTGGATCGGCGGTGTGTCAGCGCTTGATGGTCTTCAACTCATCCAGCAACCCCAGCAACACCTGCAACTTCTCCTCCCCGAACTGCTCCTGCAACCGCTGGTAATTCTCCTCCATGCACTGGCTCATCGACTCGAAACTGGCCTTGCCCTTCTCCGCCAGCGTCACCAGCACCCGCCGCTGATCCTGCTCGGCCTTGCGCCGGTGCACCATCCCCGCCGCCTCCATGCGTACCAGCACGCCGGTCATGCTCGGCTTGAGAATGCACGCCAGTTCCGCCAGTTGGTAAATCTCCAGCTCGTCATGCTGGCTGAGAATTCGAATAACCCGCCATTGCTGCTCGGTCAGCCCATGCTCATTCAGCGAGGGCCGGAAAAAACTCATGGCCGCTTCACGGGCCTGAAGCAAGGTCAAGGTCAGGGATTGTCTGGGTTTCAACATAGGCTCAGGGTCACGATAGATTTAGTTAATGTTTTAACGAAACTCTAACACTCTCCTCCCCACCTCACGCTATAACTTGTGAAGCCGGCGAAGGCTCTGGCGCGCAGGATCAAAACCGGCGGCACACAGAATCAAGACATCCAGCGCGCCAACGGCCTTAATACACTCATTAGCTCTTCACTGTCAGGCAGCGCAATGATCAATATCGAAACGCCGACCTATTACACGGCGACCAAGAAATACAACCTCAGCTTCCCCACCCTGGAGCAGGACGTGGAAGCCGACGTGGTGATCATCGGTGGCGGCTTTTCCGGGATCAACACCGCCCTGGAGCTCGCCGAAAAAGGCATCACCAACATCGTCGTGCTGGAAGCGCGTTACCTGGGTTTTGGCGGTACCGGGCGCAACGGTGGGCAGATCATGGCCGGCATCGGCCACGACCTGGAAAAGATCAAGAAGGACGTGGGTGAAGACGGCCTGCGCCAGATCTTCGAGATCAGCGACCTGGGCGCCGACATCATCAAGAACCGCATCGCCAAGTACGACATCGATGCCGACTTCTGCCACGGCTATGGCTACATGGGCTTCAACGCCCGCCAGGAAAAGACCCTGCGCGCCTGGGAGAAAGACTTCAAATCCATCAACACCCAACACGAGATCCGCTTTCTTGGCGGCTCCGACGTCAGGCAGATCATCGGCTCCGACGCCTACAGCAGCGCCCTGCTGCACATGGGCGGCGGGCATGTGCACTCGTTGAACCTGCTGCTGGGCGAAGCCAAGGCCCTGGCCGGCCACGGCGTGCGGATTTTCGAGAACAGCCCGGCGCTGGAAGTCAGTTATGGCGAGCGCATCACCGTGCGCACCGGCCGCGGTTCGGTCAAGGCCAGCAAGCTGCTATGGGCCTGCGACAGTTTCCTCAACAAGCTGGAGCCGGAACTGCACCGCTCGACCATCAACACCTACGCGTTCCAGATGATGACCGAGCCGTTGTCCGAAGAACTGATCAACCGTATCAGCCCGATTCGCGGGGCCTACAGCGACATTCGCCCGGTGATCGACTACTACCGCGTCACCCACGAAAACCGCCTGCTGTTCGGCGCCGCCACGCCTTTGGTGGAGCACATTCCCGGCGATTTGAAAGCCTGGAACCGCAACCTGATGCTGAAGATTTTCCCGTACCTCAAGGACGTGAAGATCGACCTGGCCTGGGGCGGCCCGATGGCCTGCAGCCCGAACCTGTTCCCGCAGATCGGCACCCTGCCCGGGCGCAGCAACGCGTTCTATGTGCAGGGCTATTCGGGCTTCGGCGTGACCCCAAGCCACATCATCTGCAAGGTGCTGGCCGAAGGCATGAGCGAAGGCTCGGCGCGGTATGACCTGGTCAGCTCGATCCATCGCCCGACCATCATCGGCAAGGACGCGATCCGCCCACTGCTGCTCACCGCCGGCAAGTCCTGGCATCAGCTCTCCGGTTACTGGAACGGCCGCCGCTAAATCCCACGCCTGACACCTGTAGGAGCGAGCTTGCTCGCGAAAAACCCAAGGGCGCCGCGCTCATCCAGAACGCCAACGTCATCGTTGACGACCTTCGCGAGCAAGCTCGCTCCTACAGTTGGTCACTAAATTTTTCTCATCAGGAGCAACTGCCATGACCCTCGTTACCCTCAAGAAAGACATCCAGCTATCCGAACTCGACGCCTGGGGCACCGTCGCCGACCTCGGCTCGACCATCCTCGAAGGCGAAGTCCGGGCCTTCGGCAAAATGACCTTCGGTGCCCCCACCGACCCGGTCAGCAGCGCCTATTTCGGCACCACCCAGGGCAAGTTCCGCATGGTCTACCCGTTTGCCGAACAGGCCACCGTGGTCACCGGCGAAGTGGTGCTCACCGACGAATCCACCGGCCAGAGCACCCGCTACAAGGCCGGTGACAGCTGGTTCGTGACCAAGGGCACCCCGGTGCTGTGGGAAGTGGTCAGCGAAAGTTTCGTCAAACACTACTTCGCCGTGGTGTGATAGCCCCGGCTGCCGGCACCCGTCGGCAGCCTTTTGGCGCAGGTGCCCACCCATGCACGCTCTCCCCGCCCACGAAGTCGCCGACCAGTGCCTGCAGGCTTTCACCCGCTTGATTCCGGTCAGCCAGGCCGCGTTCTATTGCGTCGACCGCCAGCTGCAAGCCCGGGATTTCCAGTTGCACGGCATGAGCGGCGAAATGCACCGCGACTACCTCGACAACTACCGCCAATTCGACCCGTTGCAACCGCGCAACTGCCTGTCCAGCGGCCTGGCGGTGGTGCCGCTGGGCCTTGCCATGGCCCGCCAGCCGGCGCGGGATACCCGGCGCTATGGGGATTTTCTGCGGCGCTATGGCGTGGTCGATGTGGTGGAGATTTTCGCCCAGCGCGCCGGCCAGCCCCAGGCGGCGATTTCGCTGTTGCGCACCGCCGACCAGGGCGCTTTCACCGGCGAGCAACTGGCCCAACTGAACGCCCTGCAAACCTTGCTGCAACTGGCGGTGGCCAACATGCAGCCCACTGAAGATGCATTGGCCGGTCTCACACCCAAGGAGCGCCAGATCGCCCTGCTGTTGCGCCAGGGCGCCAGCAATAAACAGCTGGCCCAGGAGCTGGATGTCGGCCTGCCCACCATCAAGACCCACCTGATCAACCTGTTTCGCAAGGCCGGCGTCAGCAGTCGCACAGAACTGGTGGGAAGTCTTTTCCTGTAGTTCGCCTCAACCATCCGGTTGATACCCGCGCCTGCTCCCGGGCGCGATGATTCGTGGTGTTCACCCACCCAACCGGAGCTTCGCAAATGACCACCCCTTCTGACTGGATCACCGTGGGCGCCCTGGCCGACGGCTTCGCCCCAGAGGCATTTATCCTGCCGAACCTGGCCGACCTGAGCGGCAAGGCCTTCACCCTGCACTTCGCCAATGGCTGGCAGATCGAGCACCGTTTCGAGCGCGACAGCCTCTCCTGGGTTGCAGCCGACGGTCACTCCAGCGGCAGCGCCACCTACCGTGCGACCTCGGTGCGCCCCGGCCTGTACCTGGTGGATTTCATCAAGCGCGAAGGCACGCAGGCCTGGTCGGTCAGCCTGGTGCTCGACACCGCCAGCGCTTCGTTCACCGCTGTGCTCGGGCGCATGCCCACCCAGGAACAAACCCGCGAAGGCCTCTACAGCCGCGCCCTGGCCGGTAAGCCGCTGACTTCGGTGGAAGTGGAGTTCCTCCACGGCAGCCTCGACCGCCCGTGGCAGCCAGACCAATGCCCCCACGCACCAACCACCGACCTGATCGGCCTGCGCAACCAGTATCGCTACAGCCCGAGCGAGGTCTACGAGCACATCTACCTCAACCACCAGTTCTACGCCTGGCAATGCCTCAAGGGTGTCGAGCAAGGCCTGTGCGACACCGACCGCTGCGATTACTACAAGATCGCTGACCAGCTCTACCTGTTCGTCTGGCGCGAAAAAATCATCCCCACCCTCGGCCTGGTGCTGATCGACCTGCAGCAACACCGCAGCGACGGCAAGATCTTCGGCTATGCCGACGCCTCCTTCGATGAGCTATCGAACTTTCCCATCAGCTCCTACTGCCAGGTGCTCAATCGCACGGAGCATCCTGATGACTGAGCCGCGCACGATCGTGATCACCGGGGCCGGCACGGGCATCGGTGCTGCGTGCGCCCGGCTGTACGCCGCCGAGGGTGCGCAGTTGGTACTGATCGGCCGTCGCCGCGAGCCGCTGGAGCAGGTCGCGCGGGAAACCGGGGGGTTGGTGTTGGTGGGTGATGCGGCCTGCCCGCAGACCTGGGAGGGTTTTATTGCGCAGATTCGCCAGCACTATGGGCGGATCGACGTGCTGCTGGCCTGTGCGGGCGGCCATGGCGTGGGCAGCGCCACCGGCACCAGCCCGCAGACCTGGGAAGCGGCGCTGCGCAGCAACCTCGACAGCGCCTTCTACAGTGCGCGGGCGTGTTTGCCGCTGCTGCTGGAAAGTGGCGGGAACATCGTGCTGATGGGTTCGATTGCCTCACTGGCTGCCGGGCCCGAAGTGTGCGGCTACACCACGGCCAAGCATGCCTTGCTCGGGCTCAATCGCTCGCTGGCCCGGGATTACGGCCCGCGCGGGGTGCGGGTGAACGCGGTGTGCCCCGGCTGGGTGCGCACGCCGATGGCGGATGAGGAGATGCAGCCGTTGATGGACTTTTATGGCGAAACGCTGCAACACGCCTATGACCGGGTGTGCGCCGACGTGCCGTTGCGCCGGCCGGCCAGCGCTGAAGAAATCGCCAGGGTGTGCCGCTTCCTGGCCTCCAGTGACGCGTCGATCATTACGGGTGCGACGCTGGTGGCGGACGGGGGCTCAAGCATTGTCGATGTGCCGACGCTGACCTATGCGCGTATGGAGCAGCGTCATGAATGAAGACCTGGATTTCACTGGTCGCAACGTATTGGTAACGGGTGGCGCCCAGGGTATTGGTCGGGCCATCGTCGAAGCGTTTGCCCTGCGGGGCGCGCGGGTGATGATCGCCGACCTGCAACTGGCAGAGGCGCTCGCGCTGGAGCTGTGCGGGCGCGGCTGCCAGGTGGAAGCGGTGACGGTGGATCTGGCGGATGCGGCTGCGGTTTTCGAGCTGATTGCAGGGGTGGAACACGACTGGGGGCGGCTGGATATTCTGGTGCATAACGCCGGGTATTTTCCGCTGACGCCCTTTGCCGAGATCACTCCGGCGATGCTCGGCCGTACCTTGGCGGTCAACCTCTCGGCGTTGTTCTGGCTGACCCAGGCGGCGTTACCGATGTTCCGCCGTCAGGGTCGGGGCTGCGTGCTGGTTACGTCGTCTGTCACGGGGCCGCGGGTTGCGTTTCCGGGGTTGAGTCACTATGCGGCGTCGAAGGCCGGGGTCAACGGGTTCATTCGCAATGCGGCGCTGGAACTGGCCGGTTTGAATGTGCGAGTCAACGGTGTGGAGCCCGGCATGATCGCAACCCCGGCCATGGGCAACCTGGGGGATGACCAGGTAAATGCACAGATCGCCAGCCGGGTGCCACTGGGACGGCTGGGCGCACCGTCGGATATTGCCGGGGCAATGCTGTTCCTGGCATCGGACCTGGCGGGCTATATCACTGGGCAGACGCTGGTGGTGGATGGCGGCTCGACCTTGCCGGAGGTTTAACGAAACGTCCTACCGAACTGCCGGATAACCTCTACTCCCCTGCCCTGAGAACCTCTGCAAAGTCCCTCGCCTGATCACACAGCGCGAGGGAACGCCGATGTTTTTTTCGATTAATGCCCTGCCCGATGGGGCTGCCTCTTGAATCCCGCCATAGGCTTTCTGGTGGTGGCGGCGATGGACCCGAAGACGCGCGACGTCGATGGGGTTCTCAACGACTTCACACATTGCCTGAACACCTACGACGCGTGGGCCGAGAGCTTCTGGAGCTTTTCGGCACTGGATGTCGAGCAGGTGTTCAAGGTCGGCGACGAGGTTTCGCTGGTCGCGCCCATCACCCGTTCCCTGTATCCCGCCAGCACCGTCGCGACCTGCAAGGCCAACTCACCGTTGACCCTGGTGCACATGTTCCAGAGCACACGGTTCGTGCCCATCGGCAATACGCCGGTGATGCTGCAGGAAGTCGCGCAAGACGGTGGTCCCCTCGGCGATCCCATCCATAAGACCATCGGCCCCAGCGGCATTCTCGAAGTCACCGAGTGCACCGTCGACCGGCAGTATCGAGTCAGCTTTTACCCCAACGTTTCCAGGGATCACATCAAGGCACTGTATGCCTCCTATCAGTCCGAGCTCAGCTCGCTGGAAGGCAACTTGCGCGGTCAGTGGACGAGCACGTTCAAGCCGATATGGGAGAGCTATTCCAAGGCGGGTTATGGCGAGCGCTACACCTCGCTGCAACTGGCTTATGCGCGGGGCTTTGAAAACGTGCTTTACGGCCTCTGGGACGGTATTGCGCAGCTGTACCAGTGGTTGGCAGACATCAAGCCCAACAGCGAAAAGCTCCTGCAGTACCTCTCCCAAGCCGAGCTTGGAGCGCTCCTGAAGCTCAGTCATGAGGCGATTGCCAAGGGATTGTTGATTCTCAGCGACGAGCCGCTGCTGTTCATCTACCTGTCCGCGATGGTCAGTTGGATGCGCATGCTGCCGCCGCACTACATGTTTGAGTTGCTCGGGGAAATCACCACCGAGGTGTTGCTCAACCTGCTGTTGCTGTGGGCTACCGGTGGCATGGGTGTGGCGGTACGGCTGGGCGCGCAGGTGCTGGGCAAGGTCAGGTCCGAGCGGGCACGGGAGTGGTTGGAGCAGATTGCCAAGTTGGGCGGTACGGCCCCGTTGGATAGGCATGCGGAGGTGCTTAAGCCGTTATCGCTTCAGAGTCAGGCAGTACCGGTGAAGGCTGCGGCGGTGCCGTTGAAGGCTGGCGTGGACGAGATTTCCAATCCGGCACCGATGGTGCGGGAGCCGAAGACGGCGCGCACGGCGCTGGTGAAGCAAGAACATGTGGATGATGCCCCGGCTTCGGCGAAAAACCCCAATGGGGATGCTTCGGTCTGTTCGGCGAATACCTGTACCAATGGCTGCCCGGTTTCGATGGTTACTGGTGAGGAACTGCTGACCCTCACGGATGGCTCGTTGGAGGGTGTGCTGCCATTTGCCTGGACGCGGTTGTATCGCAGCAGTGCCGTGGAAATGGATTGCGGGTTGGGGTTTGGCTGGAGTCATGCGCTGGCTCAGCGGTTGGTGGTGAGCGGCGAATCGGTGGTGTGGACCGATCACGAAAACCGCAGCACCACCTTTCCCCTGCCCTCTGCTGCACGGCCGGCGATCACCAATAGCCTGGCGGAAGCGGCGATTTATCTGGGCTCGTTGCCCGATGAACTGGTGCTGGCTCAGGCGTCGCTTTTCTACCACTTCCGTGACGGTGTGCTGACGGCGATCAGCGATGCGTATGACAACCGACTGCGCATTGCTCGCGATTATTCCGGGCGGATTCATCGGATCGATAACCATGTTGGCCAAGGATTGCTGCTGCGGTATGACCGGGGGCACATCGTTGCGGTCGACTATCAGGTGCAGCGGGAGCCGGGCTGGGTCACCGAACAGAACGTTGTTTCCTACAGGTATGACGACGCTTGGCGATTGGTTGAAGCGACCAACGCTGTCGGCGAAAGCGAACGTTATCGCTACGACGATCAGCAGGTGATCCTGGAGCGGGAACTGGCCGGTGGGGCGAGTTTCTTCTGGGAGTGGGAACGGTCTGGCAAGGCGGCGCGATGCGTCCGGCACTGGGCCAGCTTTTCGCAGATGGACACACGGTATGTGTGGGACGACAACGGCACTGTCACCGTACACAACGCCGATGGCAGCCAGGAAGTCTACGTCCACGACCAGCGCGCTCGGCTGGTGCAGCGGATCGATCCGGACGGCGCGCAGCACTTCAAATCCTACGATGAAAAAGGCCGCCTGACGGTCGAGCAGGACCCGCTGGGGGCGGTGACGGCCTATCAGTACGACGAAGCCGGTCGGTTGATTGCGCTGTTTCCCGGGGACGATGCGCCGACGTCCTACGAGCATGA
>NZ_JACAPH010000060.1:0-384 GCF_013385805.1 Pseudomonas sp. C6002
AACCTGCGGCTGGATCACCTCCTTAATCGACGACATCAGCTGCTCCATAAGTTCCCACACGAATTGCTTGATTCATTGAAGAAGACGATAGAAGCAGCTTTAAGCTCCAAGCTGATAGCTCTTAGCTAATCAGTTACGCGCTCGAAATTGGGTCTGTAGCTCAGTTGGTTAGAGCGCACCCCTGATAAGGGTGAGGTCGGCAGTTCGAATCTGCCCAGACCCACCAATTTTGTTATGGGGCCATAGCTCAGCTGGGAGAGCGCCTGCCTTGCACGCAGGAGGTCAACGGTTCGATCCCGTTTGGCTCCACCATTAACTGTTTCTACTGTTAGAGTTTAGAAATGAATATTCGCCAATGAATATTGATTTCTAGTCTTTGATTAG
>NZ_JACAPH010000061.1:0-6152 GCF_013385805.1 Pseudomonas sp. C6002
ACAGGCGGGGCAGAGCGCTTTGGTTACTTTGCCGCTTTTGCAAAGTGACTCGCTGTAAGAGCGAAACCATAAGCAGCCGTTACCCAAATAACGGATATACACACCATCACTCCGGCAAAGGAATCACCCGCAACGGCCGCACCGACTTATAAGAAAAACTCGAGTAAATCTCCTTAACACACGGCAACCCCTGCAACACCTCCCGCGCAAAATCCCCAAACGACTCCAGATCCTTCGCCACCACTTCCAACAAAAAATCATACCGCCCCGAAACGTTATGACACGCCACAATCTCGGGAATCTCCAGCAACCTTTGCTCAAACGCCCGGGCAACTTCCCGGGAGTGCGTATCCATCATGATGCTGACAAACGCCGTCACCCCATACCCCAGCGCCTTGGGCGACAGGATCGCCTGATAACCGCCGATCACCCCGCTGTCCTCAAGGTTCTTCACCCGCCGCCAACACGGCGAAGTGGTCAGCGACACCCGCTCCGCCAACTCCGCCACCGTCAACCGCGCATTACCCTGCAAGGCGTTTAAAAGTGCCTTGTCAGTCCGATCCAGATGCATGGGCATATCTTGCCTCAAAACGTCGTTTTTATTGTTTTTCATCCCAATCTACCGGCCTTTCCCAGCAAACTATGGAACGTTCGGCCGCCGTTATAAGCATAGCATTGTAGGAAATAAGGAGCGTCCGACCATGAAAAATAAACACAACACGTTCGGCTTTTCCACCCGCGCCATCCACCACGGCTATGACCCCCAGGACCACCACGGCGCCCTCGTGCCGCCCATCTACCTGACGGCAACCTTCGCCTTCCCCACCGCCGAATACGGAGCCGCCTGCTTCGCCGGCGAAGAGAGCGGACACTTCTACACCCGCATCTCCAACCCCACCCTGGCCCTGCTGGAATCGCGCATGGCCACCCTGGAAAACGGCGAAGCCGCCGTCGCCTTCAGCTCCGGCATGGGCGCAATTGCCGCGACGTTCTGGACCCTGCTGCGCCCCGGTGACGAAATCATCGTCAGCCAGACCCTCTACGGCTGCACCTTCGCCCTGCTGCACCACGGCATCGGCGAGTTCGGCATCAAGGTGCGCCACGTCGACCTCACCGACCTGAACGCCATGAGCGAGGCCATCAACCCGGCCACGCGCATGATCTACTTCGAAACCCCGGCCAACCCCAACCTGCAACTGGTGGACATCGCCGCCGTCGCCGAGATCGCCCACCGGCAACCCGGTATCACCGTGGTGGTGGACAACACCTACTGCACGCCCTACCTGCAACGCCCGCTGGAAATGGGCGCCGACGTGGTGGTGCACTCGGCCACCAAATACCTCAGTGGCCACGGCGATATCACCGCCGGCATCGCCGTCAGCAGCCAGGCCCTGGCCCAGCGCATTCGCCTGCAAGGGCTCAAGGACCTGACCGGTGCGGTGATGTCACCCCAGGACGCCGCCCTGCTGATGCGCGGCCTCAAGACCCTGGCCCTGCGCATGGACCGCCATTGCAGCAACGCCCTGGCCATCGCCGAAGCCTTGCAGGCCCATCCCCTGGTGGAATGGGTGACCTACCCCGGCCTGCGCTCCTTCCCTCAATACGAACTGGCCGCGCGGCAGATGAAACAATCCGGCGGCATGATCGCGTTTGAACTCAAGGGCGGCATCGACATGGGCCGACGCTTCATGAACGCCCTCAAGCTGTTCACCCGGGCCGTGAGCCTGGGGGACGCCGAGTCACTGGCCCAGCACCCGGCCAGCATGACCCACTCCACCTACACCCCGGAGCAGCGCGCCCACCACGGGATTTCCGAAGGGCTGGTGCGACTCTCGGCGGGCCTTGAGGATGTCGCCGACCTGCTGGCCGACGTTGCCCAAGCCCTGCAGGCCTGTGCCGTAAAGCCGAAATCCCGGGCGGTGCAACACAACGTTCATCACGCTTGAAGTAAATTCACAGGCAGGCGCGACGTTTATCAATAGCCCGGCCTGAAAAGGTCGGGCTTCTCCCGTTGCGCCCTGCACCGCAAAAAATTTGATCCATTCATTGGCCCGTTTGCGAAAGCCTGTACTAGCATACGAGGCGGCAGTCATGGAGATCACTGCCCTGTACGCCGCCCTCATTGAAACTCATGGATGAAATGATGAACTCACACCTGTTCCCCCACATTGGCAAAGTCATCGCCAGCACC
This sequence comes from Pseudomonas sp. C6002, assembly GCF_013385805.1. NCBI lineage: Bacteria > Pseudomonadati > Pseudomonadota > Gammaproteobacteria > Pseudomonadales > Pseudomonadaceae > Pseudomonas > Pseudomonas sp. C6002. The sequence goes on from NZ_JACAPH010000061.1 coordinate 2,192, forward strand.
GGCAGCCGGCATTTCCCGCGCATGCTGCATGACCTGATCCTCACCCAACTGGCGGTCGACGCCACGCACATCACCCAAATGCCTGTGAGTTCACCGCGCAAGGCAGGCAGTTCGCGAATGACGGGGATCAGCCCGGTGTACACCGACCCGCTGCCAGGGCAGGAAGAGGCCCAGGCCGCCGCCCAACTGCACCTGACCCGGCGCAAGGATGACGTCAGCTACGTGCTGTCGGTGTATCGCTCCAACCCCTGCGAAAGTTTTTCCCAGCAGGAGCGGATCATCCTGCAAGACTTCTCCTCCCTGCTGCTGCCGATGGTTGAAAAACACATCAGCGCCCTGCAACCCAGCGGTCCGGACAGCGAAGCGCCGCAGCAACAAGGCATCGACACCTTGCGCCGGCGCTTTGAAGAGCGCCTCGCGCAATCGGGGCTGGCCCTGTCCAGCCGGGAGCTTGAGGTGTGCGTGGGGCTGCTGGCCGGGCGTACCGCACCGGAACTGGCGGAGCAGTTGGCACTGAAGGTCAATACCATCGAGAGCTACCTCAAGCGGGCTGCGATCAAGATGGGCATCAGTGGCCGGCATTCGTTGATGCGGTGGATGTATTCCACAGAAGAAAACGCCACTCTCTAGAACACCGAGGAACAAATGTGGGAGCGGGCTTGCTCGCGAATGCGCAGTGTCAGTCAATACATGTGTGACTGATCCAGCGCATTTGCGAGCAAGCCCGCTCCCACATTTTTTGATCTCTTCCCGGCCTAATCCCGGGCCAGGGCTTCAATCGGATCCAACCGCGCCGCATTCCGCGCCGGCACAAACCCGAACACAATCCCGATCAACGTTGAACACGCAAACGCCGTCACCACCGAGCCCAGGGAAAACACCATTTCCCACTCTTTCACAAACAACGAAAACAGATAGCCGATGGCGAATGACAGCGAGATGCCGATCATCCCGCCAATCAGGCAGACCATCACCGCTTCCACCAGGAACTGTTGGCGAATATCCGATTGCCGCGCGCCCACTGCCATGCGAATCCCGATTTCGCGGGTGCGTTCGGTCACCGACACCAGCATGATATTCATCACTCCGATGCCGCCCACCAGCAACGAAATCACTGCAATCAACGACAGCAGCAACGCCAGGGAACGGCTGGTTTTCTGCACCGTCTGCATGATGCTGTCGAGGTTGTTGGTAAAGAAGTCCTTGGTGCCGTGACGTTGCAACATCAGCTTGGTGACGTTCTCTTCCACCACCTTGCTCGGCTGGCCGTCCTTGATGCGCACCGTGATGCTGTCCAGATGACGCTGGCCCAACAGCCGCCCCGCTGCCGTCTCGTACGGCACCCACACGTTCAACGCCTTGCTGGCGGCGAACATGTTTTTGTTGTCGGCCGTCACCCCGATCACGGTGCAGGGCAGGTTGCCCACCAGGATCACCTGGCCCAACGGATCCACGCCGGGCGCGAACAGCCGATGGCGCGCGTTGTGGTCGATCACCACCACCTGGGCCTGGCGCCGGGCGTCGCTTTCGCTGAAGGTAATTCCGGCTTCGAGCTTCAGGCCCTTGACCTGGAAATAGCGATCGCTGACCCCATTGACCTGGGCGTCCAGGTCGATATTGCCGTAACGCAGCAACAGGTTGCGCCCCACCACCGGCGTGGCGCTGTCGACGTAATACAGCTGGTTCAGCGCATCCACATCCGACGGCAACAACGTCTCGATGGCTGACGCACGGCTGTCACCAAAACTCTTGCCGGGAAAGATATCAATGGTGTTACTGCCAATGGCCTGGATGTCCTTGAGCACATAGCGCTTGGCGCCTTCGCCGATGGCCGAGATCGATACCACCGAGGTGATGCCGATGACAATGCCGAGCATGGTCAGCAAGGTGCGCATGCGATGGGAAATCAGCGCGACCCAGGCCATGTTGAAGGCCTCCTTGAACAGCCCGAGGCTCGCCACCAACTTGCGCGCACCGCTGCGCTTGGGCTCGATGGGCGCTTCGGTGGGCAGGTCGAGGCCGACACTCTGATTGGCGCGGTCACTGACAATCTCGCCATCGCGCACCTCAATGATCCGCTGGGCATTGGCCGCGACTTTCGGGTCATGGGTAACGATGATCACCGTGTGCCCGGCGGCGTGCAGCTCGGCCAGGATGCGCATCACCTCCTTGCCGCTGTGGGTGTCGAGGGCGCCGGTGGGTTCGTCGGCGAGGATCACTTCGCCGCCGTTCATCAAGGCCCGGGCGATACTCACGCGCTGTTGCTGGCCGCCGGACAGCTGGCTCGGGCGATGGGTCAAATGCCCCGACAACCCCAGGCGTGCCAGCAATTCCCCGGCGCGGCTGTGCCTGGCGGTTTCCGGCGTACCGGCATAAATCGCCGGCATTTCCACGTTGTGCAACGCGCTCAGGTGCGCCAGCAAGTGGTAACGCTGAAAGATAAAACCGAAGTAGTCGCGGCGCAGCTCGGCCAGTTGCTCATCCCCCAGGGTGCGGGTTTCGATGCCATTGATCTTGTAGCTGCCGGCGGTGGCGTAGTCGAGGCCGCCGAGAATGTTCATCAGGGTGGATTTACCCGAGCCCGAGGCCCCGGTGATCGCGACCATTTCCCCGGCGTGGATGGTCAGGTCAATGCCCTTGAGCGCAATGAATTCGCGGTCACCGGCCATGAAACTGCGCACGATGCCTTTAAGCTCCAGCAGTGGCTGAGTCATCAATCAGCCCCCCGCCACGGCAGGCGATGGGTCGCCGATCACCACCTTGTCGCCTTCGGCCAGGCCATCGAGGATCTGCACCTTGACGTTGTTGTTGATGCCCGTCTGCACCTGCCGCGTGTTGGCCTTGCCCTTGGCGTCCAGCACCCGCACCGGGAAGCTGCCATCGGCATTGCGCGGGCCGAGTGCGGCCACCGGCACGGTCAGTGCGGCCTTGGCGGTGTCGAGCACGATGCGCACCTGGGCGGTCATGGCGATGCGCAGGCGGTGGTCGGGGTTGGGTACGTCGAACAGCGCATTGTAGAACACCGCGGTGTTTTGCTTGGGGGTGCCGGCGGTCTGGGTTTCGAGGAAATTCTGCGGGGCGGGTTCGGTGCCGCGCAATTTGGCGTAGTAGCGTTTGTCGGCCTCGCCGAGGATGGTGAAATACACCTGCTGGCCCGGACTGATGTGGATCACGTCCGCTTCGGAGACTTGGGCCTTGACGGTCATGGTGTCCAGGTCGGCGAGCTTGAGCAGCACCGGTGCCAGTTGGCTGGCGATCACGGTCTGGCCTTCCTGGGTGACGATGCCCACTACATCGCCGTCGATTGGCGCGACGATGCGGGTGTAGGCCAGGTTGATCTTGGCGGTGTCGATCTGGATGTGGGCGCTTTTGATCTGGGCGTCGAGGGACATCAGGTTGGCGCGCTGTACCTCGTAATTGGACTCGGCGGTTTCGAAGTCCTGGCGGGACACGGATTCGTCCTCCTGCAGGCCCTGATAGCGTTCGTAGACGGATTTGGTTTCCTTGAGTTGCGCCGCAGTAGCGCGGCGTTGGGCCTGGAGGTTTTCTTCGTCGACCTGGGCTTTGCGCAGGGTGTTCTGCAGGATCAACGGGTCGATTTCGGCCAGCCATTGGCCCTTCTTGACCTTGTCGCCGACCTTGACCTTCAGGGATTTGAGTTGGCCGGAAACCTGGGCGCCGACATCGACCTGCTTGACGCCTTCGAGCAGGCCGGTGGCCAGGACGGCGTTTTCGATGTCACTGCGCTCGGCGGTGGCGGTCAGGTATTGCGGCGCGTCTGCGGGGGCCTGCACGGTGTAGATGGTCAGGGCGGCGGCGATTGCCAGGGCCAGGGCCATTCCTGTTTTGCGAAGCTTTGACTTTTCCATAAGTGACCACAGAAGACGTTGAAGTTGGTCCGGCTTTTGGCTCGGAGTACATATCCGTTTTTTTGGTAACGGCTGATATGGGTTCCGCTCTT
>NZ_JACAPH010000007.1:0-144 GCF_013385805.1 Pseudomonas sp. C6002
GTTGACGAAAAGCGCATGATCAACTGCCGCGCCGACCTCAACCAACTCGTACCCTTCAAGTACGACTGGGCCTGGCAGAAATACCTCGACGGCTGCGCCAACCACTGGATGCCGCAAGAGGTCAACATGACCGCCGACATCGCC
>NZ_JACAPH010000007.1:227-955 GCF_013385805.1 Pseudomonas sp. C6002
TACCGCCTGATCACCAACCCGGAGTGCCGCCAGTACATCCTGCGCCAGGCCTTCGAAGAAGCGATCCACACCCACGCCTACCAGTACTGCATCGAATCGCTGGCCATGGATGAAGGCGAGATCTTCAACATGTACCACGAGATTCCATCGGTCGCCAAAAAGGCTGCCTGGGGCTTGAAGTACACCCGTTCGATCTCCGATCCGAAGTTCGAAACCGGTACCGTTGAGACTGACAAAGAGCTGCTGCGCAACCTGGTGGCCTACTACTGCGTACTGGAAGGCATCTTCTTCTACTGCGGCTTTACCCAGATTTTGTCCATGGGCCGTCGCAACAAAATGACCGGCGTGGCCGAGCAGTTCCAGTACATCCTGCGGGATGAGTCGATGCACCTGAACTTCGGTATCGATGTGATCAACCAGATCAAAATCGAAAACCCGCACCTGTGGGATGCCGAGATGAAGGAAGAAGCGACCCAGATGATCCTGCAAGGGACTCAGCTGGAGATCGAATACGCGCGTGACACCATGCCGCGTGGGGTGCTGGGGATGAACGCGGCGATGATGGAGGACTACCTCAAGTTCATCGCTAACCGTCGTCTGTCGCAGATTGGATTGAAGGAAGAGTATCCAGGCACCACCAACCCGTTCCCGTGGATGAGCGAGATCATGGACTTGAAGAAAGAGAAGAATTTCTTTGAGACTCGTGTGATCGAGTATCAGACTGGTGG
>NZ_JACAPH010000008.1:0-112267 GCF_013385805.1 Pseudomonas sp. C6002
TGATCGAGTATCAGACTGGTGGTGCGCTTAGCTGGGATTGATTCCTTAGCCAACTGAATAGCCCTGACTTGTTCAGGGCTTTTTTGTATTTGCAGAGTGCCAAATCCTACAGTCTCGTAGGAAATTTCGTAGACGTGCTAGTGGCCACTCAGTATCGTCCGAGGACTTTCTACCCTCGGCGACTGTATGGATATTACAAAAGACAGCATCGACTGGAGCGACGAGGAATTAGCCGCGGCAGTCGAGACCTACTTGAAGATGTTGGCGTTGGAGAAGAACGGCCAACCCTTTAATAAAGCCCATGAAAACCGATTGCTACGTCAGGGACCAATCGCAGGTCGTACAGAAGGCTCCATCGAGTTTCGCATGCAGAATATCTCTGCGGTTCTGGTCCAAATGGGCCTGGATCGGATCAAGGGGTACAAACCTGCAAATAACGTGGGCTCGGGAGTAGAACAACAGATTCGCAAAGCCCTCACTGCCCTTCGTATATTTGAATCAGATGAAACAGCGCAAACTGCAGATGAACAAACCCTCGTCCGCCGAGCATCCAAGCTACTGCAGCAGCCCATCGAGAAGGTGCCGGACGGAATTGCGAAGCCACAGAAAGTGTCCATTGTCGGTACGGCTTTTGTTCGCGATCCCAAAGTACGCGCTTGGGTATTGAATGAGGCCAATGGCATTTGCGAAGGCTGCGGTTCAAACGCTCCCTTCGAAGTGGATGGCTTGCCATTTCTTGAAGTACATCACGTCAAGCACCTCGCCCAGAAGGGTTCGGATCGCATCACCAATGCTGTAGCCTTGTGCCCGAATTGCCATCAGCGTTGTCACCGATCAAGTGACCGCGGTGACTTCACCAAAGGGCTTTACTCGAAAATCGAAAGATTGAAAGAAGAGTAAACTTCTGTGGTCACAACTGATGTATTACCAAAATTACGAGATAGGACCGAGACCCGCCCGTGAACCCAGACATGCTCGAATCCGGCCCCTTGGATGCCAAAGTACTCTCCGTCTTTGACTTCGACGGCACCCTGACCCACCACGACAGCTTCGTGCCGTTCCTGAAGTTCGCCTTTGGTAAAGGCGAGTTCGTGCGCAGGATGGTGAAGCTGGCGGTGCCTGGCGCGCAGTTTCTGTTGCGCGTCATCAGCCGTGATGAGCTCAAGGCGCAGTTGATCCGCACCTTTATGACCGGCGTGGATAAGGCGTGGGTTCAGCAGAAAGCGGAAGCGTATTGCCAGGCCTATTGGAACAAGTTGATGCGGCCAACCGGGCTGCAATCGGTGGCCGATGAGGTGAAGTCCGGGGCGGTGGTGACGCTGTGTTCGGCGTCGCCGGCGTTGGTGTTGCAGCCGTTTGCGGATCGGCTTGGGATCCGGTTGATCGGCACTGAGCTTGAGGTGGTTGACGGGGTATTGACGGGCAAGCTCACAGGGAATAATTGCCGGTGTGAGAATAAGGTGCTTCGGCTTGAGGCGGTTTATGGGGATCTGGGGGAGTATCGGCTCAGGGCCTGGGGTGATACGCGCGGGGATCGGGAGTTGTTGGCGGCGGCGCAGGATGCGCATTTTCGGCATTTTCATGCGAAGAAGAAACGAATCAAGCAACGCTGAATCGCCTGGACGACCTATCTGTGTGCGCTGGATTGACTGCCTTAGGCGGCGATCCAGTTTTCCACGATCAAGCCATTCACTCGCTTGAACTCACCTTCGTTGTTAGTCACCAAGACCAATCCTGAGCTTCTGGCGTGGCCCGCGATGTGCAGGTCATTTACGCCGATTGGAGTGCCCTTCTTTTCGAGATCGAAGCGGATCGAGCCGTAGTGAAAAGCGGCCTTGTCATCGTAGTGAATGACGTCAAGCCGGGAGACGAAGTCCTCCACCGCCCGAGTATTTCTCTCAACAAACTGGCTTTTTTCGGCCCCGTGCATCAATTCCGCAAGGGTGATCGAAGAGATCACCATACGACCTACATTCGCATTGAATTTTTCCAGTATTTCCATAGGCCGACGCTTGATGATGTAGATCACGATGTTCGTATCAAGCATGTACTTAATCATCAAAGGACTCTCGCTCTTGCTGGGTTTGGTCGGCGCGCTCCTCCATAAAATCATCAGATACCGATTCGCTTGCAAGGAAAAAGCTGTCCCAAGTGTTTTCAACCGGCGAAATAATCAGTTCGCGCCCCACGGCACGCACCTCTACAGTTTTCACCCCAGCGGGAAAACGCATGTCAGCAGGGATGCGGATATTTTGTGTACGGTTATTGGTGAAGATCGTTCCAGTAGACATAAGGAACACCTCTCAAGGCATGGGAAGACAGGTAAGAATGATAGTTTGCAGATGCTCTATTGCATAGCTCTATAGCAGCTACCCGACAAGCGTAGCCGAACAGGTAGCTGTTGGTGGCGGCGCAGGAGGCGCATTTTCATGCGAAGAAGAAGTTGGGCAAGTTGCGGCGGTGATGCGGGTGGATAGGGTCTGCGAGTAGACCGAGTTGATCCCATCGCAGCCTCGCTGGGGCTCGACAGCTCCCACAGGGGATCTCTGTAGGTTCTAAGGGTGGTGTGAATTCGTTAGATTGGCGCTTTGAGATCCACGCCGAGTGCCGTTGCGAAGGCTTTGACCAGCGGGCTTCGTGGGGCGTTGTGGCGCAGGATAAGGTTGAACGGTGTGCTCAGGTGGATCTGCTCCGGGCATAACACGCGCAGGCGCCCTTCTCTCACCAGCGGCGCGGCGTAGTGTTCGGGGAGGAAGCCCAGGAAGCGGCCGGTGAGGATGAGGATGGCCACGGCTTCTACCTGTGAGGCCGAGGCGGACTGGCTGTCGTAGCTGACGAAGTTGGCCTTGTCGCTGTGGATCGCGTAACGATGGTTGACCACTTCATGCTGGCGCAACACATCTGCGTTGATATCACTCGCTTCAAACAGCGGATGCCCGACGGCGCAGTACGCGTGGGACTTTTCTTCGTATAGCGGGAAATAATCGAATTCTTCCCGCCGCTGGTACACCGGGACGATGCCGACAATCAGCCGCCCTTCCACCACGCCCCGTTCAACTTCGTCCAGTTGCGAGGCATGTAGGCGTAATCTTATTTTTGGCGACTCTGTATGTAATCTTCCCAGCGCATTAATCAGCGGTGAATTAACGTCGGAGACGGTGTTATCAATAACGCCCACACTAAGGTCGCCGATCAGTTCATTCTGCGCCGAACTAAGCTTGTCTCTGAAACTGTCTACCGAGGCAAATAATTCAATGGACGCTTGATAGACTAATTTGCCTTCTTCGGTCAGGCCAAACCCTTCCCGCCCTCGCGTACACAGGCGCATGCCGATGCGAATTTCCAGGTCGGAAATCTGCTTGCTGATCGCCGCCAGGCCCACATTCAGCTCGTTCTGCGCCGCGCTGAAGCCGCCCGCTTCGACCACAGCCTTGAACACCCGCAGCAATTTGAAATCCAGGCCGCTGAGTTGCAGGGGCGGTCTTGTGCCGGGTTTTGGCGGTATGTTTCCAGAATTGGAAAGTGGGGTTTCCATAATACGTGTTGACCTCAAGTGCCATATTCAACAGGCTTTGACCTACTCCATGAACATCGCCGGGCGGCAATAATGAACATACTTAACCGCCCTTGGCAACCTTGAATATAGCGGGTTGAACAGCTTTTACCGGCTGATTTAATGCCCATAAAAACCTGACACTTCGATCAGGACTTTTCGTTTTGCTACTGCCCTCCGAATCCATAAGGCCAAGCCACGTCCATCGGGCTTGTCACTTCTAAAAACAAGCGTGAGGAACACCATGTCTCAGCCCACCGATCGCCTCTGGGGTGCTCGTTTCAAGTCCGGCCCGTCTGCTGCTTTGGCGGCGCTGTCCCGTTGCCCCGAGCGCTATTTTCGCCTGACGCCCTACGACCTGGCCGGCTCCCGGGCCCATGCCCGTGAGTTGCAGCGCGCCGGGTTGCTGGATGAGTCGGAAACCTTGCGCACCCTGGAAGCGCTGGACCGGATTGGTGAGGACTTTGCCGCTGGCCGACTGCACCCGACGCTGGATGACGAGGATGTGCACACCTTCATCGAGCGGGTGTTGACCGAGCGTTTGGGCGCCCTGGGCGGCAAGCTGCGCGCCGGGCGTTCGCGCAATGACCAGACGGCCAACGATTTGCGCCTGTTCCTGCGAGACCACGCGCGCACCATCACCACCGAGGTGTTGGGCTTGCAGCAGGCGCTGGTGGACCAGGCCGAGCAGCATATCGAGAGCATCTGCCCGGGCTTCACCCATTTGCAGCAGGCGCAGCCGATTGTGTTCGCCCATCACTTGTTGGCTCATGCGCAATCGATGCTGCGGGATGTGCAGCGCCTGGTGGACTGGGATGCGCGTACGGCGTTGTCGCCGTTGGGTGCCGCGGCGATGGCGGGCTCGGCAATTGCTCGCCAGCCGGAGCATTCGGCCAAGGAGATGGGTTACACCGGGCCGTGCGAAAACTCTATCGACGCTGTAGCCAGTCGCGACCACGTGGCGGAGTTTCTGTTTGTGGCAGGCATGCTCGGGGTGAATATTTCGCGGCTGTCGGAGGAGTTTTGCCTGTGGTCGTCGCGGCAGTTTCGCTGGGTGCAGTTGGACGATGCCTACGCCACCGGTAGCTCGATCATGCCGCAGAAGAAGAACCCGGACATTGCCGAATTGGCGCGGGGTAAAGCGGGGCGGTTGATTGGCAACCTGACCGGGCTGATGTCCACGCTCAAGTCGTTGCCGCTGTCGTACAACCGCGATTTGAGTGAAGACAAGCACAGTGTGTTGGACAGCGTGGATACGTTGCTGCTGGTGCTGCCGGCGATGGCCGGGATGGTCGCGACGATGAAGGTGCAGGTGGAAGAGCTGCGGCGTCAGGCGCCGATGGGTTTCACATTGGCAACTGAGGTGGCGGATTGGCTGGCCACTCGTGGTGTGCCGTTCAAGGAGGCCCATGAGATTACCGGTGCCTTGGTGCAGGCCTGTGAGAAGCATGAAATTGAATTGTGGGAAGCCTCGCCGGCGTTGTTGGCAGAGGTGGATACGCGGCTGACGCCGCAAGTGCGTGAGTGCCTGACCCTGGAAGCGGCGATTGCGGCGCGCAGTGGTTGGGGTGGGACGGCACCGGAGCGGGTAAGGGAGCAGATTGGGCGGTTGAAGACTGCGTTGGCTGTGCAGCAAGAGTGGGCACAGAGTTACACCGGTTTTCGGATTTGAGACAGCTTCACTTGTAGGAGCGAGCTTGCTCGCGAAAAACTCAAGAACGCCGCTGGGTGTCAGGTTTCCAGCGTTATCGTTCACGACCATCGCGAGCAAGCTCGCTCTACAGGGTTAAAGATCGTTCCCACGCTCTGCGTGGGAACGATCATCAGTGTATTCAGTTGTTTTGGAGAGTCACCATGAAACAAACCCCGGCAGAGCGCTTGCAAGCCGAGCGCCAGCAGACCGAGAACCAGTTCGATATCACCCAGTACGAGCACGTGCCGCGTCGCTATTACGGGCGGATGTTTTTTGCCACGTTGATCGTGATCGCACTGGCTGCCTTGCTGCGTGCATTCGCCAACGGCCAGATCGAATGGTCCTACATCGGTCAGTTCCTCACGTCCGAGGCGATCATCTGGGGCCTGGTGAACACCATCATCATGTCGATCCTGGCCATGGCGCTGGGGGTGGTGATCGGGGTGATCACGGCGATCATGCGCATGTCGGCCAACCCGATCCTGCGTTACGTGGCCATCACCTACACCTGGCTGTTCCGGGGTACGCCGCTGATTCTGCAACTGCTGTTGTGGTTCAACCTGGCGCTGATTTTCCCGGTGATCGCGATTCCCGGCCTGTTCAGCATCGACACCGTGGACCTGATGACGCCGTTCGTGGCCGCCCTCCTCGGCCTGAGCATCAACCAGGGTGCCTACACCGCTGAAGTGGTGCGCGCCGGCCTGTTGTCGGTGGACACCGGTCAGTACGAAGCCGCCAAGTCGATCGGCATGCCGAGCCTTCAGGCGCTGCGTAGGGTGATTCTGCCCCAGGCGATGCGGGTGATTATTCCGCCTGTGGGCAACGAGTTCATCAGCATGGTGAAAATGACCAGCCTGGCGAGTGTGATCCAGTACTCGGAGCTGCTGCACAACGCGCAAAACATCTACTACGCCAACGCCCGGGTCATGGAGCTGCTGATTGTTGCCGGCATCTGGTACCTGGCGGTGGTGACTGTTCTTTCATTCGGTCAGAGCCGCCTCGAGCGTCGTTTTGCCCGCGGCGCCGGCAAGCGCTCGTAAGCCCTGACTGAGGAGATTTGCCCCATGAGAAGCATCGTCAAGGCCGTGAACCTGAACAAGTATTACGACCAGTATCACGCGTTGCAGGACATCAACCTGGAAGTCGAACAAGGCGAAGTGCTGTGCATCATCGGCCCGTCCGGTTCCGGCAAAAGTACCCTGCTGCGCTGCGTCAATCAGCTGGAAAAAATCGACAAGGGCGGCCTGTGGGTCGATGGCGAACTGGTGGGCTACCGGGTCGTCGGCAACAAGCTGCATGAGTTGAATGAATCACAGATTGCTCGTCAGCGCCTGGCCACCGGCATGGTGTTTCAGCGCTTCAATCTGTTCCCGCACATGACCGTGTTGCAGAACATCATCGAAGGCCCGTGCCAGGTGCTCAAGCGCTCGCCCAAGGAAGCCACCGAGGACGCGTTGGAGTTGCTGGCCCGCGTCGGCCTGGCGGACAAGCGCAATGCCTACCCGGTGGAGTTGTCCGGCGGCCAGCAACAACGTGTGGCAATTGCCCGTGCGCTGGCGATGCGCCCCAAGCTGATGTTGTTTGACGAACCCACGTCAGCCCTCGACCCGGAGCTGGTAGGAGAAGTGCTGTCGGTGATGCGCGATTTGGCCACCACCGGCATGACCATGATTGTGGTCACCCATGAGTTGGGCTTCGCCCGCGAAGTGTCCAACCGCATGGTGTTTATGGATGCCGGCCAGATTGTGGAAGCCGGCAGCCCGGAAGAAATTCTAATAAGCCCACAAAACCCGCGTACCCAAAGCTTTATTTCTGCCGTTCGCACTTAACTAAAAAACTAACGAGAACGCCCCCATGAAAAATCTGTTTCTTCCAAGTTTGCTCGTAGGCCTGATGGCCTCCACTTCGGTTTTGGCGGCATTGCCGGCAGCGATCAAGGACAAGGGTGAGATCAGCGCGGCCATCGTGCCGAACTACCCGCCGATGGATTTCAAGGACACCGCCACCAACAAGCTCACCGGCCTGGACTTTGACCTGGGCAACGCCCTGGCCGAGCGTTTGGGGGTGAAGATCAAGTGGCAGGAAACCGGCTTCGAACAAATGCTCAGCGGCCTGACCACCAAGCGCGTGGACATTGTGCTGTCGGGCATGACCGACACTGCCGAGCGTCAGAAGGCGGTGACCTTTATCGACTACTTCACCAGCGGCCCGCAGCTGTACACCCTGGCCAAGCGTGAAGACCTCAAGGAATTGACTGACCTGTGCGGTAAAAAAGTCGGCACCAGCCGACGTACCACCTGGCCGTCGGAAATTGCCGCGTGGAGCAAGGAAAACTGCGAAAAGGCCGGTAAGTCAGCCATCGTGGTGATTGGTACCGAGGGCTCGGCGGATGCGCGGGCTCAGTTGCAGCAGAACCGTCTGGATGCGGCGATGCAGGGCAGTGAAACCATTCCTTACCTAATGTCGCTGGACAAGGGTAAGTACAAGCCAGTGGGCTTGGCGATTTCCAAGCAGTTCACCGGGCTTGGGATTGAGAAGAGCAATACCGAGTTGGTCACGGCCATCAGTGAGGCGTTGCAGGGCATGATTGATGATGGGACGTATGGCAAGATTCTGAAGAAGTGGGATCTGGAGCAGGGTGCGGTGGAAAAAATCAGCATCAATGCCGGCCAGTAACTCGATCTAAACGTGGGAGCGGGCTTGCTCGCGAATGCGGTGGATCAGCCAGTACAGTTGGCACTGACACACCGCATTCGCGAGCAAGCCCGCTCCCACACTGGATCTTCATCGTCTTGAAAAAAGAATAAGGACATCCGCCCCACCGTGGCCACGTACTCCCTGGTAATCCGCCGCCTGATGATCTGCTCGGTGACCATCGTCGTCAGCCGCGCCATGACCAGCCCATTGCTCGCCCTGTTGCTGAGCACCCGCCTGGGCCTCAACCAGCAAGACATCGGCTTGCTGATGGGCATCGCCGTGTTCATCGCCACCCTGCTGGGCCTCTACGGTGGCTACATCATCGACCGCCTGGAAAAGCGCAAGCTGCTGATCCTGGCGATGCTTTCCAGCTCCATCGGTTTTCTGTTGCTGACCTTTGCCAGCAACCTGTACCTGACCACCCTGACCCTGGTGATCACCGAAGCCGCTTCGGCGCTGTTCCTGATCGGCTCCAAGGCGATCATCAGCGAGAACCTGCCGGTGGGCCAGCGGGCCAAGGTGTTTTCCCTGCGCTACACCCTGACCAATGTCGGCTACGCCACCGGCCCGATGCTCGGCGTGGTGATTGCCGGGCAGATGCCCCTGGCACCGTTCCTGATCGCCAGCGCGATTGCCTTTGGCAGCCTGTTCCTGATGATCGGCATCCCACCGACCCAGCGCGACGACAGCAACAAACCCTTAAGTTTTCTCAGCACCCTGAGGACGCTGCGCAGCGATCGCACCTTGATCCTGTTCACCAGCGGCAGCCTGTTGAGCACCATTGTCCACGGGCGCTACACCCTCTATCTGTCGCAATTTCTGCTGGTGGCCTACAAGCCGGAGAACGCGCTGAAAATTCTCTCTGCGGTGCTGGCGTGCAACGCCATCACGGTGATCCTGATGCAGTACCAGATCGGCCGCTTCCTCAAGCGTGAACAACTGCGCTACTGGATCGTGCTCGGCACCTCACTGTTTATTGCCGGGTTGATCGGCTTCAGCATGGCGGACGGCCTGGTGTCGTGGTGTGTCGCGATGTTTGTGTTCACCCTCGGGGAGATGATCATCTACCCGTCCGAGTTCCTGTTTATCGACACCATCGCCCCGGACGCCCTGCGCGGCAGTTATTACGGCGCACAAAACCTGGCGGCATTTGGCGGCGCCTTGAGCCCGGTAATCTGCGGCTACCTGCTGATCAATGCATCCCCCGCCTCGATGTTCTATGTACTCAGCGGGCTGACGGCAGTGGGTGGCACCTTGTGTTTCCTGAGTGGCCGGCGTGTGGTGGTCCGTGCGTAATTTCTACTGATATTTGCTCGATATCCCGCTATTAATAGCGAAATCTCTCACGGACCCGAGCCCCATGAAATTCGACACGGCCTACAGCCTGAGTCTCGACGACAAGCTGTCGATCTATGACGTGCGCGACCTGAATTTCGACGAAACCGCCGCCTTCGATTCCGACAAGGACAGTTTCCTGTGCCCCAACGACGAATGCCGGGCGGCGTTTGCGGCGGGCAATGTGCTGGGGACGTTCAATGCGAAAAACGTCAATTACCTGCGTACGCCCCACTTCAAGAACATCCCCAGCACCCGGCATATCGAGGGTTGCCGTTACGCCAGTCGCCCTGCCGGAAAAGGCGAATCTGAGGATGGGCCGGAGGAAAACTTCCCGTCGGAATTTGTCCTGACGCGGCGCCAGTACGAACGCAAAACGCCGGTCATCGGTGCTGAGGGTGGCACCGCACAAGAGCCGCCGAAAACGCCGGCAACCCGCAACGCCTTGTCTCACAGCTCAAGCGACACCACCCCGGACAAGACCAGCGTCTTTGCCCACCCGGTGGAATGCTACGTGTCCAATATCGGCGACAAGGACAAGCTCAAAAGCATGCCCTTGAAGATCGGCGAGCACACCGCGACCTACTGGACGTTTTTCAAGAAGATCGAATACCTGCAAGACAATAAAGGCCTGATCTACTGGGGCAAGATCAAGGAGATCAAGGACTACACCAGCAGCTTTCGCATCGACTTCGAAAAGAAAGCCTGGCTCGACAAGAAGCCCTATTCCATCAACGTTTACCTGAGCAAAAAACTGATCGAGGACTACCGCAAGCGCAAGGCGTTCCTGGAGCAGATCAAGGCCGCGGTGGACAGTGATCGGCCGTTGTATTGCTTCTTCTACGGGGTGACGCCGGAGCTGAAACAGGTGCCAAGCAAGAAAAACCCCGAGCAGACGTTCGGGGTATTCAGTGCCAATATCGAGAACCTGGATCACCTGATTATTCGCGAGGCGCCGGGGTTGGGAGAACGGTAATGCGATTCCAGGTCAGGCCCTTCGGCTGAATAAACGGTACTTTTCACGTGCAAGTGCGGCGCCCGCAGGGTCCAAGCCGCCTACCGTGACCAACCAGTGAATCAGCATTTCCTCATCCGGTAAATGAAGCCCCTTCACATCTTTCAAGCTTCGAGGCGTATGGTTGATTCGAGCGTCGTAATGCAGAGCGCTCCAAGGCATTGCAACAAGATCCACGCCTTCTGCGTCCATCTCAAAACTCCGCAATATTTCGTTGATTTGAGTCTGCGCACTCCGATCACCCCGCTGCTGTAGAGAGTACGACTCGACCAAACTGACAAATTGCTGCTCAGGCACAGACGGATCAACCAAATCCAAAACATCAGACTTCAAGGCGAGATCCAAAACACCACTCATCCACCGATTAATAAAGGTGCGCACGAAGCCATCGGCGTCGGCTTTTTTCATATCAAAAAACAGCATGCAATAGCGGGTTTTCAGATGTATCGCCAACAGCACATGTTTACGTTGCACCGTCGCGGCATGGACCAGCCACTGATGAGGGTCGGCGTACAGGTCATCGCCCTGGCGCTCTTGTGTCGGCAGTTTTTGAACCGGGGTAATTTTTTTGCCTTTGTGAACCCGGCTAAAAAAATTACCAGCCGCCTGCGTACAATTAAAACTAAGCATCAAGATATTTCCTGAACATTCTGACTGAAGTCTAAGACAAGACTCAGTCGCCTTGTACGTGTGCAGCAACCCACTCGATTTCGTAACGCTGCCTGACCGCGTAGCCGATAGCGCTCAATGTCTCTTCGCTTAATACCGACAACTCTGAATCACTCAACAAATCATGCCTGATCATTTGCGCAAGGCTCTCGCGGGCTTTCGAACGACTGTAGAGATCAAACATTCGGACGACATCGTTATCGCGATCCCTGGTGAGGCTATACAGCGTCCTGTACCGAGCCTCGGCAGAAAGCGTTTCGCGCTCGCTGATGGTCTTTGCATCAGCCAGTACGCCTAGGTAAAAGCGTTCAAGCGCCAATGCCCTGAGGACTTTGAACTTCTGCCAATCGCTTTCGGAAATGGACATGACATTCCCCCGGTCACTTTCTTTTGAATAGAGAAGTAACCCTAGCCTGCGGCTAAAAGAACGCAAAATCCACTTGCGTCAGACCAGCATGCTCACCATCACCACGCCCAACAACCCGATATACACCCGCGCATGCAGTGCATCCGGGATGCGACCGATCCACGGCGTGGCCAGGCGAATGCCCAGCAGCGAGCCCAGGGTGAGGATGGCGAACGCCAGCAAATCGACATAGCCGACAAACCACGCGCCCAATTGCACCTTGGCGAATCCCGCCATGAGCATGTAGGTAAATGTACCGGCCAGCGCCACCGGCACGCTCAGCGGATTAGCCATGGACGTGGACTGGGACATGCTCAAGCCACAACGGCGCAACAGCGGCACGGTCATCACGCTGCCGCCCACCCCCAGGAAGGTCGCGATCAGGCCAATGGCGATGCCGCCGCCCGTCACTTCCATGCCGCTCAGGCGTCGTGGCTGGAGTGTGTCGTCCTGGCTGAGAAAGCCCCTGCGCAACAGACAATCGACGATGGTGATGGCCAGGTAGGCGATAAAGGCGTACCGCATGAAATCGCCGCTGGCGAACATTGCAGCCCCTGCCCCCAGCACGGCGCCAACCCCGATGTACCCGCCCAACGGCCACAGGTAGTGGCGAATCAGATTACCTTTGCGACGGTGTTTTCCAGTGGCGATCAGCGCGTTGACGATCATCACGCAGGTCGAGGTGGCGACCGCGATATGCATCGCTGATCCACTCACGCCCGCGTCGTGGCTGAGCTTGAGCATGCCGTACAGCAACGGCACCACCACGAACCCGCCACCGAAGCCGAACAGCACAGCGGTTACGCCGGTCATGCAGCCGAACAGTGCCAGTAATAGATAGAACATCGAGAATCGCCTTCAGTATCAGGGAGAGCTGTCGACGATAGAGACTCAAGGCTTGGCCCGCTTGCGCATGTCGGCCAATAATGTGCGAGATATTGCCACTTCCGGAATCAGCTCCATGCGCAACGTTTCCATCGCTCAGCTCGACCTGACCCCGCGAACGGTCGTGGCAATCGGCACCGACTATCCCCACGGCTATCTGCTCAAGCGCCACAGCCATCGGCGCGGCCAGTTGTTGTATGGCGCCACCGGGGTGATGCAAGTCAGCACCCAGCAAGGCAACTGGGTTGTGCCGCCCCAGCGCGCGGTGTGGATTCCCGCCCAAGTGCCCCATGAAGTGCTGATGCTCGGCGTGTCGACGCGCAGCCTGTATATCGAACCGCACGCCGTCACCGACTTGGGCACCGACTGCCACGTCATCAACGTTTCCCCCCTGATGCGCCAGCTGCTGATGGAGGCGGTGGAGCTGCCGCTGGAATACGACGAGGCCGGGCGCGACGGTGCGCTGGTCAGCCTGCTGTTGTATGAACTGGCACGCGCCACGCACTTGCCCCTGCATATCCCGCTGCCGGAGGAACCACGGCTGCTTGAGCTGTGCCTGACGTTTCTGCAGCGGCCGGACGTGCACCAGTCACCGGTTCAATGGGCGCAACAATCGCACCTGAGCCTGCGCACCTTCAGCCGGCATTTCCGCCAACAAACCGGCCTGAGCTTCGTGCAGTGGCGCCAGCGAGCCTGTGTTGTGCAGGCCTTGGCGCGGTTGGCCAGCGGTGAAAGCGTCACCCGGATCGCCCTGGACCTGGGCTATGAAAACCCGGCGGCATTTTCCAGCATGTTCCGCCGGGTGCTTGGGCAGTCACCGAGCACCTACCTGGAAGGGGCGAAATAGAGCGGCGGCAGCGCTATCGGAAAATCCAGTTGATGAGCGGTCAAAACAACTGTACAAAAACACAGTATAGTTTGCCTTCCCCCGTCGAACCTGGAGAAAGTCCATGTCCTCTCTGGCAATGAGCAGCACTGTAGAACAGCAGATCGTCCTTCATCAATTCACCCCACGGCACAGCGTCCAGGCCCGCCTGATGCTGGGCTGGAGCCGGGAAGACCTGGCCCGGGAAGCGGATGTGGAAGTGGACGCCCTTCAACGTTTTGAAAGCCATGGCGACGTGGACGATGCTGTCCGCCTGAGTGTGGCGTTTCGCCTGGAGGCTGAAGGGTTGGTGTTTTTCCCGGGCTTTGCGCCGGGTTGGGGGATGAATGTGCGGGGCCGCGCCAGCACTCCGGCACAACCGGCCGCCAAAGGGATCATCTCAAGGTTTCTGGATTCAACAGCGGCGTCCATTGACCCAACAACACCTCAGCCCAATGGTGCATAGCGCGCAAGGCCATCAACTCACGCCTGCAACTGCAACGCCCGACGGATCATTTGTGGCGGTTGGCCAAACGCTCGCAGGAAGGCTCGACGCATGCGCTCCGGGTCACCGAAGCCCGTCTCCCGGGCGACGACGTCGATGGAGTGGCTGCCGGATTCGAGCATCAACCGGGCGGCTTCAATGCGCAGGTGTTCTACCGCCTTGGCCGGCGATTGCCCGGTTTCGGCGCGGAACAGTCGGCTGAACTGACGCGGGCTGAGGTGTGCCGCTTGCGCCAGTTGTTCTACCGAGAGGTCCTCGTGCAAGTGCCCTTTGGCCCACGCCAGGGCGGTTTGTACGCGGTCGGACTTTGGGTCCAGTTCCAGCAACGCCGAGAACTGTGACTGGCCACCGGCACGGCGATGGTAAACCACCAGTTTTTTCGCCACGTCGCGGGCCACTTCCACGCCCAAATCGTGCTCGACCAGGGCCAGGGCCAGGTCGATGCAGGCGGTCATCCCGGCAGAAGTCCAGAGCGGGCCATCGACGGTGAAGATCCGGTCTTCCTCCAGCTTCACGTTGGGGTAGCGCTGGCGAAACGTCATGGCGTGGTACCAGTGGGTGGTTGCCTTGCGCCCTTCCAACAGGCCGGCCGCCGCCAGGTGGAACGACCCGGTGCAGGCCGACGTAACCCGGCGCGACGCCGTCAATGACGCTTGCAGGTACTCCACCATGCCGGGAGTGGGCTCAAGTAGTTCGTTGTCCCCCAGCACCAGGATCGTGTCGTAGACCTGCTGCCCGAACGCCAGGCTATCAATGGCAAAGCCCATGGAGCTTTTTATCGGCCCGCCATGCTCCGACAACAAGTCCACGCGGTAGAACGGTCGCCCCACCACGAAGTTGGCAAATTCGAACACGCTGCTGGTGGACAGGCTGAGCACCTGGAAACCGGGAAAAAGCAGGATACCGACGGACACCATGGCCAAACCTCATGTCTCTAAAGGAGGGATATATGACATTGCAGCCACCACATTACACCCATAATCTTGGTTCCAACAAGGCCGATCCCCTCCCCGGCCCATTTGGAGCAACTGCCATGTCGCAACACAAAGGTTATGCCCTGATTACCGGTGCCTCGTCAGGAATAGGCGCGGTGTATGCCGACCGCCTGGCCCGTGCCGGCTACGATCTGATTCTGGTGGCCCGCAACCAGCAACGTCTGGAGCAGTTGGCAACACGCTTGAAAGCCAATACCCAGCGTGACGTGCAAGTGATAGCGGCCGATCTCAATCTGCCAGCCGACTTGGCGCGAATCGCCCGGATCGCGCACGAAGACAGCCGTATCAGCCTGCTGGTGAATAACGCCGGTGTGGGCGCCACGGCTTCGCTGCTGGAGTCGGATGCCGACAAAATGGACGCGATGATTCTGCTGAACGTGCTGGCGCTGACCCGCCTGGCCAAAGCCGCGGCAACCAACTTTGTCGCCCAAGGGCGTGGCACGATTATCAATATCGGCTCGATTGTCGCTCTCGCTCCCAAAGTGCTGAACGGCGTGTATGGCGGTACCAAAGCGTTCGTGCAGGCGTTCAGCGAATCGCTGCAGCATGAGCTGAGTGACAAGGGCGTAGTGGTCCAGGTGGTGCTGCCAGGCGCTACCGCCACGGAGTTCTGGGACATCGCCGGCCTGCCTGTGAACAACCTGCCGGAAGCCATGGTGATGACCACCGAAAACCTGGTGGACGCCGCCCTGGCAGGCCTCGCCCAAGGCGAAGCCGTGACGATTCCGTCCCTGCCGGACAGCGCCGATTGGGACACCTACGAAAGCGCACGCCTCGCCCTGGGCCCGAACCTGTCGCACCGTGAACCCGCCGCTCGTTATGGGTTGAAGTAATCCGGACTAGCGCAGGCCGGGTGTAAACGCAGGCTTCCTGATTGCATGGGAGGCCTGCTCATACCCGTAGGCGACCGACAGCAACGTGGCTTCGCTCAAATTTGCCCCATAAAAGTGAACGGCCGTTGGCATCCCTTCATCGTCCATTCCCGATGGCATGGAGATACCGGGATAACCGGCCACTGCCGAGTAGTAGTAACTGTACGAGTGAAAATTGGACACTATTGCATCAAGCTTATGCTCGGCCAGTGGCTTATCGATGGTGCTTTTGAAAATCGGGCCGATGGCAGCCCATAACTCATTGCGCGCCTCATCACTGATATCCATCCCGTTGATCATGGTGAGCATCTGTTGATCCGGCACACCCGGACCGCTGTTGCGCTCGTTGAATTCAATCAGCTCAGCCAGCGACTTCACCGGCAAGCCTGCCCGTCCGGCCAGGTAGGCTTCAAGCTGGTGTTTAACGTCCGATAACAACGCGTCGTTATATTGTTCATGGGTTTCGTACGGGACGCCCTCACCCAGTTGACCCACGGGTACCAATGTCGCGCCCTTGCCTCGCAGCAACGTAATGGCATCCTCGAAGTGCTGCCTGTCGGCTTTTTTCGCCGGGTCGTTGGCATCTTCTGCTGATAACTTAGGCAACGGCGTATAGCCGATGCGCTTGCCCACCAAGGCGTCAGGCTTGATTCCCTGGGTGTAGCGGTTGGTATCCGTCATCGCATCCAGTGCTTGCGCCGCATCACGCACGTTACGGGTGAAGGTGCCCACCGTGTCCTGGCGGGAACTGGTCATCACCCCTTCGGTACTCACTAATCCTTCGGTCGGTTTGAAACCAATAACACCGTTGTAAGCCGCCGGCGTAATGATTGAACCATTGGTTTCGACCCCCAATGCCAAGGGCACAATCCCTTGAGCAACGGCTACCGCAGAGCCCGTACTCGATCCCGCCGCCTGGCCATCCAGCCGATGCGGGTTGAGGGTCAGGCCGCCCCTGGAGCTCCAGCCATCAACCGGCGCCTCAGAGCGAAAATTGGACAATTCGCTCATGTTGGTTTTTCCAATAATCACCACGCCAGCCTTCAGCAGGTTGTCCACCACCTTGGCGTTCCTTGAAGCGGGCCTGCCCACCAACGCCATGGAGCCACCGCTGGTCTGCATCTTGTCGCCGGTTTCGAACACATCCTTGAGCGCTATCGGAACGCCATGCAAAGGCCCGCGCACTTTGCCTTCGGCCCGTTCCAGATCCAGCGCACGGGCTTTCACACGAGCGTCAGGATTGATTTCAATGAACGCATTGCCGCCCTGCAAGCCCTTGTCCATGTTGGCGATCAGCTTCAGCGAATCCCTCACCACCGAATCGGAACTGGCCCCATTGGGCCGGGTCATGGCCGCTGCCAAATCGTCGGCACTCCTGTAGGCCTGTGGCGGGTTCACCACTGCATCGAAAAGCCCCGCTGCCCATCCCGCGCCCAAACCTGGTCCGATCATAAATACTCCCCGCCTGCCTGAATGTTGGGAATACCGTTCGATATCCCTGCCTCAGTCTAAGAAGCGAAATACTCGATGACTCGGGGGCAACTCTTACCGCGGCGTACGATCACTCTCCCCATGGCGTAGGCCCTTAAAGCCGCCCTAGAACCTGCTGACAACCTCGCACCAACGCCGCCAGACGATCTCTGGACCAGTGCGCACCATAGAACCAGACGACCCTCGACACCCCGTCGACGTCGGTGCCCGCGGGCACGCTGAAGCGTGGGTTATCGGCAGTCGCTGCTTTGTGGAAAGCAACACCTTGCGCATCCGCCACCACCCCATCCAGGCGGTTTTCCGTGACCCGGTCGTTAATCTCATTGCCGGGGTCCAGGGTGAAGTGACGTGTGTCATCGGTCACCCGCGCCGTCACAGGCACCAATTGCGCACCGGCTGCACGCAGTACGTCCAGTACCCGGGCAAAGTGCGAGCTGTGTTTGGCGGGTTTGCGCACATCACCGGTAACGTACTCGCTGGCAAAACCAATACGGCTGCCAGCCAGGGGCGGTGTGTTGATCAGATGACCCGGATCAGCGACGGGTGGAATCTCCACCATCACCCGCCCCTCGGGGTCGACACCGCTGAGGGCAATCAGTGATAACGCGGGATCGCGCACGCTGTGCATCATGGGGCCAGGGAGGTCGAGCCTGGGGCCGTAACCGCCCGTGGAGCCAAACTCCAGGCCGCCCTGGTGAGTGGCCGAATTGACGATCGTACCGGCCGCATGACTGCCAAACACAACACCCTGGCTGGCAGTGGGGGCGCAAGGCTGGGGAGTACAACTGTCCCCCGATCCTGAAGGCTTGAACAGGCAGCGCACGCCCGGCCCCGTGACCTTCCTACTCTTATCGTCCATACACTCCCACGCCCCGGAATAAAGTTTCGAGGCGTGATTGCATCCCTTCAGCGAGGTGGATGTCTGTCGGAAATGGCTGGTTATGGCTCGTTCAAAATCCCTGAGCGCGCGATCAGACGGTGATTATCCGCTGACGTGCGCTTCACTGCCCTGATGCTCGACTTCCAGCCACCAGGCCTGCCCGCGCTCCGGCTGGTTGAGCATGAACGCCTGCCCCATCGCCGGTGTGGTGATCGACACGTTACGCTCCCATGCCAGCGCCATGATGCGGTCGAAGGGTTCGTGCCATGCATGAAACGCCAGGTCGAACGTGCCGTTATGGATCGGCAGCAGCCAGCGGCCCTTCAAGTCGATGTGCGCCTGCAGGGTTTCTTCCGGTTGCATGTGCACGTGGGGCCAGTCGACGTTGTAGGCCCCCGTCTCCATCAGGGTCAGGTCAAACGGGCCGTACTGCTCGCCGATACGCTTGAAGCCCTCGAAATAGCCGGTATCACCGCTGAAGAAAATTCGCCGTGAGCCGTCGATCATCACCCACGAACACCACAGCGTCTGGTTGCCATCGAACAGGCCGCGCCCGGAAAAGTGCTGGGCCGGCGTGGACACAAAACGAATCCCGTCCACTTCAGTGCCCTGCCACCAATCCAGCTGCCGCACCTTGCTGGCATCCACGCCCCACTTGACCAGCGTATCGCCCACACCCAGCGGCGCGAGGAAATAGCGGGTCTTGTCCGCCAGTTGCACCACCGCCTTGTGGTCCAGATGGTCGTAGTGGTTGTGGGAAAGAATCACCGCCTCGATCGGCGGCAGGTCCTCAAGGCTGATCGGCGGCTGATGGAAACGCTTGGGGCCCGCCCAACTGAACGGCGAAGCACGCTCGGCGAACACCGGGTCGGTCAGCCAGAACTTGCCGCGCATTTTCAGCAGCACGGTGGAATGGCCGAGGCGGAAAACGCTATGGTCCGGGGCGGCAAACAGTTGCTCGCGAGTCAGCGGCTGCACCGGGATCTCACCCACCGGGCGCGTGCTACGGGGCTTCTGGAAGAGCATCTTCCACATGATGCCCAGGGTCTTGCCCAAGCCGCCATGCTGGATGGGCTTCTGATTGGTGAAGTGACCTTGATGCTGTTCGGAAGACTTGGGCGCTGTAGAAGAACTGTCGAGACGGGTTGAGATCGTGGCCATTACCGAGGAACTCCTGCAGACTGCTCTAAAAATTACACTGCACAGTGTAGTTTCTAGATTGCAACAAAACCGGGAGCAAGTAAACTACCGAGTGTAAGTTTCCCTTCAGAGCCGAACTCCCACCATGACTGTACCCCTGCGCCTCACCGACCGTAAACGCGAAGCCATCGTGGCAGCCGCCATTGCCGAGTTTCGTGACAACGGGTTCGAGGTCACCAGCATGGACAAGATTGCCGCCACGGCGGGGGTTTCCAAGCGCACGGTGTACAACCACTTCCCGAGCAAGGAAGAGCTGTTCGCCGAGATCCTGCATCAACTGTGGGCCAGCAGTGTTGCGCAACTGGACGTCAGCTACGCCAGCGACCGCCCGCTGCGGGAGCAACTGCGCGGGTTGCTGCAGGCCAAGATGACGATGATGTCGGACGCCAACTTCCTCGACCTGGCCCGGGTCGCGATTGCCGCCACCATCCACTCGCCGGAACGTGCCCAGGACATGGTCAACCGCCTGAGCAAGCGTGAAGAAGGCTTCACCCAATGGGTACGCGCCGCCCAGGAAGACGGCCGGCTGAGCTGCACCGACCCATGCTTCGCCGCCCACCAGGTGCAAAGCCTGCTCAAGGCCTTTGCCTTCTGGCCACAGATCACCCTCGGCCAGCCGACCCTGGACGCCGACGCTCAAGCGAACGTCATCGAGTCGGCCATCGACCTGTTCCTCGCAGGCTATGAGGTCGTGCCGCAGCACTGACCTGTTGCAGGAACGACATCCAAGGTCGTTTTTATCTGATTCGCCGCGTGTCCTTTGCAAATGGCCTGGAAGGACACTGATTATTCCCACGCGAATAACTGACAATATTCACACGTATTATCCGACCAGTGGTTTTCCCGATCACGTGTGCCGTCGTACCTGCAAAAAAAGAATCGACCCAGGAATCTATGGAAAACCAACGAGGCAAAGGGCTGTCATTTGCCAGACGTATCTACAGGCCAAGGATCATCGGCCTGGGCATCGGCTGCATCAGCGTCATCGCCGCGCTCTACCCACTGCAAATGCCAGGCTGGGTCTGGGCGTTGCTGCTGTTCAATGGTTTTGGCTGGGCGCACCTGGCCTATCAACTTTCGACCCGCTCCGATTTCCCCTACAAGGCGGAACGGCGAAACCTGCTCTACGACTCACTGCTCGGCGGGTTCTGGGCGGCGACTACACAGTTCACGCCACTGACGGCCGTGACCATCCTGTCGATGATGACCATGAACAACGTCGCCGCCGGCGGCAAACGCCTGTTCCTCCACGGCGTCGTGGCGCAACTGGCGGGTATCGGCGTGTCCTGGTTGCTGTTTGGCATCCACTTCAATCCCGACGTCAGCCTGGTCCAGGTCTACGCCTGCCTGCCGATGCTGACCCTGTATCCCATGGCGCTGGGCATGGTCTGCTACCGCCTGGCGATCAAATTGTCGGAACACAAACGCGCCCTGAGCGCCTTGAGCCGCACCGACAGCCTCACCGGCCTGCTCAACCACGGTTCGTGGAAAGACCTGCTGCACCTGAAGTTTCACAAGTGCCAGCAACAACATGGGAACGCCACCATCGCACTGATCGACATCGACCATTTCAAGCAGATCAACGACAGCTATGGGCACATCATCGGTGACCAGGTTCTGCGCCAACTAAGCCTGGAACTTCGACGCAACCTGCGGGCAAACGACCTGGCCGGGCGATACGGCGGCGACGAGTTCTGTGTGATTCTTCCTGACATGCCCATGGAACAGGCCGCGCAAGTCATGGAACGCATGCGCGAGGTGTTCAGCAATTACCGCAACCCGGAAATCCCCGAACTGCGGGTCAGCCTGAGCATTGGCCTGGCGTCTTTCCAGAGCACCTTCACCGACGCGGCCATGTGGCTCAACGCAGCGGACCGCGCGCTGTACGCGGCCAAGGACACCGGCCGTAACCGAGTCAATATCAGCGACTACGTGGTCGCCCATTCCGCCTGAATCCCGCCCTCTGCATCTCGTCTGAATTAAACGCGCCCGTCGCCGACCGATAGCATAATGCCGCCATTGGTCGACTGGCATAGAACTTCTTGCCGGCCATACGACTCAGAACCCGCTGTTCCACCCCGCTGCCAGCACAAGGAAGCTGGCAATGAGCACGTTTGCCGTATGGCCAGGCCTTACGGTGGCAGGCGCCCCCATGGATACCCCTGACGCTTGCTTCCCCCGAGCACACGACCATGCTATTCAACGCCCATAAAAAAACCATCAGTACCCTGCAAGCCACCCTTGCCCAGCAAGCCAGCCTTCTCGACGCCATCGACCGCTCCATGGCGGTGATTGAATTTGATCTGCAAGGCACAGTCCTGCGGGCCAACGAGAATTTCCTCAAGGCCATGGGCTACACCGCCGACCAAGTCGTGGGCCAGTCCCACCGCCTGTTCTGCACCCCGGCCTTTGCCCGCAGCGCCGAGTACGGCCAACTGTGGACGCAATTGCGCAACGGCCAATTCCAGTCCGGGACCTTCGAACGGGTGACCAGCGGCGGCCAGCCGATCTGGCTGGAGGCCAGCTACAACCCGGTGCGCGACGAGTCCGGCAGCGTGGTGAAAGTGGTGAAGTACGCCATGGACGTCACCCCGAAAATGCAGGCCGAGAGTGAAGCCAACGCCAAGTTGCAGGCCATCGACCGCGCCATGGCGGTGATCGAGTTCAACCTCGACGGCACCATCATCAGCGCCAACCAGAATTTCCTGCAGCGCATGGGCTACAACCTGGCGCAGGTGCAGGGCAAGCATCACCGCATGTTCTGCACACCGGAGCTGGCCAACAGCAGCGCCTACAGCGATTTCTGGCGACGGCTGAACCAGGGTGAGCTGTTCAACGGCCAGTTCGAACGCATCGACAAAAACGGCCAGGTGGTGTGGCTGGAAGCCAACTACAACCCGGTGTACGACGCCAGCGGGCGCCTGTGCAAGGTGGTGAAATACGCCTCCGACGTCACGGCCATGGTGGAGAAACACGCGGCCGACGCGCAAAGCGCCACCCAGGCTTATCACATCTCGCTGCAAACCCGGGACATCGCCGAAAAAGGCGCCGAGGTGATCCAGCAGACCGCCACCGGCATGCGTGAGATTGCCGCCAATATCGACGGTTCTTCCGCGCTGATCGCCAAGCTGGGCGAGCGTTCGCAGCAGATCACCGCCATCGTCAACACCATTCGCGGGATTGCCGACCAGACCAACCTGCTGGCATTGAACGCTGCCATCGAAGCCGCACGCGCCGGCGAACAAGGGCGTGGCTTTGCGGTGGTGGCCGATGAAGTGCGGCAATTGGCGGCGCGCACCAGCGGTTCAACGGCCGAGATTTCGTCGATGATCGAGATGATCCAGACCGAAACCCGCCAGGCCATCGACAGCATGGACGGTACCCGCGACCGCGCCGCCCAGGGCGTGGACCTGGCCAACCAGGCCGGCACGGTGATCCTGCAGATTCGCGAAGGCGCCAGCGAGGCGGTGCAGGCTGTGAGTGCGTTTGCCAATGAACGGGGCAACAGGTAAGCGACAGGCTTCTTCATGTGCCAGGCCGAGGGCTCGGTCTATAGTGGTGGCTTGTCTTACGCCACGGATTCGAGCCCGCCATGACCCCGGATAAACCTGAAGCCAACGTTGACCACCTGCGCTTTCATCGTAAACACGCCCATCTCGCGCCGACCTTTGGCAACGACACCTTTGCGTTGAAAGCCGAAGCCTTCGCGCGCTTCTTTGGCACCCCGACGTTCCTGGGGGCGCAAACGGCAATCGTGATTCTGTGGGTCGTGCTCAACATGACCGGCATCACGCACTTTGACGTCTACCCGTTCATCCTCTTGAACCTGGCGTTCAGCCTGCAATCGGCCTATGCCGCCCCCTTGATTTTGCTCGCCCAGACCCGCCAGGCCGCACGGGACAAGGCCCAATCCGACGCCGACGCCCAGCACCGCGAAGCCCTGGCCGTGGCCAACACCGAACGCCAGGCCCAGGCGGCGCAGACCACCAAGCAACTGCTGGAACTGTTGGAGCAGAACACCAAGCTCACCGAGATGACCAAACAACTGACCGAACGCATCGAAGGGCTGACCAGCGAAATGCACGACCAATTCGTGCGCAAGACCTGACCCTGCCACACATCCCGTGTGGGAGCTGGCTTGCCTGCGATTGCATCACTGCGGTATGCCTGATGCACCACAGCGCCTGTATCGCAGGCAAGCCAGCTCCCACAGTTATCTCACCGGCAAGCGCACATGCTGGCCCAACTGATCAAATAACGTCACCACCGAGCGCAAGGCCC
This sequence comes from Pseudomonas sp. C6002, assembly GCF_013385805.1. NCBI lineage: Bacteria > Pseudomonadati > Pseudomonadota > Gammaproteobacteria > Pseudomonadales > Pseudomonadaceae > Pseudomonas > Pseudomonas sp. C6002. The sequence goes on from NZ_JACAPH010000008.1 coordinate 23,343, forward strand.
GGCAATCGGGGCGCGTCAGCAGCCACAGGGCGGTGTCGTGCCCCACCAGCGGCGGGCTCAACGGTTGCAGGTCCGCGCCCAGCAGGTAATCCGGCAACGCGGCCACGCCGAGTCCCGCGCGCACCAGCTCGGTTACCGAAACCATGCTGTTGCATCGATAGGCCGGCATCACTCCCGGCAAGTGCTGGCGCCGCCAGGTGACGGTGGGGTGATCCGGCAGGAAGTCATCCGGCGCGATCCAGTTCAGGGCCGCCAGTTCCTCCCCCGCATGCTGGCGGGCATAGTCGGCACTGGCGCACACCCGATACGACACCGTGCCCAGGCAACGTCCTACCAGATGCTCGGGCGGTGCCTTGGTCAGGCGCAGGGCGATATCCGCATCGCGGCGACTGAGGTTGGCGAAGTCATTGGACGTGCTCAGCTCCAGGGTCAACGCCGGGTAGCCCGGCATGAACTGCGCCAGGGCCGGCAGCAACAGTGACTGCAATACCGAGTCCGTGCACGTCAGGCGCACCGTGCCGCTGATCACTTCACCGCCCTGCTCCACTCCCACACGTGCTGCCTCCAGCGCCTGTTCGGCACGTTCGGCCTGCTCGGCGAGGGTGGTGGCCAAGGTGGTGGGCAGGTAGCCGGCGCGGCTCTTTTCGAACAGCGTCTGGCCCAGCGCCGTCTCCAGCCGCCGCACCGCGCGAAACACCGTAGACACATCCACCCGCAGCAACGCCGCCGCCCGCGCGAGCGTGCCGCCGCGCACCAGGGCGAGGATCAGGGAAAGGTCGGGGTAGTCGATCTGATAGTGCACCGCTGCATTGAACATGTGTGTTAACGCCAATATTGATTGCGTGAGCGCCAATCTATAGTGAGCGCCAGGACTCAACAAGCCACGGATACCCTCGATGAATAAAACCACCCTGCACCTGGCCCTGATCGGCGACTACGATGCACAGGTCACCGCCCACCAGGCCATTCCCCTGGCGTTGCAACAGGCCGGCGCGGCGCTGGGCCTGACGGTGCGGTTCGACTGGCTGGCCACCGACACGATCAAATCCACCGAACAACTGCAGCACTACGACGGCTTCTGGTGCGTCCCCGCCAGCCCTTACCGTGATCTGGACGGCGCCCTGCTGGCCATCCGTTATGCCCGTGAACAGCGGCGCCCTTTCCTCGGCACCTGCGGCGGTTTTCAACACGCGGTGCTGGAATATGCCCGCAACGTGCCGGGCTGGGCCGACGCAGAACACGGCGAACTGGCTCCCGATTCGCCCCGTGCAGTACTCACGCCCCTGACCTGTGCGCTGGTGGAAGCGACCGACACCATCCGCTTGATGGCCTATACCCGCATCGCCGAGGCCTACGCCACCCTCGATATCCATGAAGGCTACCGTTGCCGCTATGGCATCAATCCAGCGTTCGAAAGCGCATTGCTGGAAGCCGACCTGATTGCCAGCGGCCATGACTCGGCGGGCGACCTGCGGGCGGTGGAGTTGCTGGGCCATCCGTTTTTTGTCGCCACCCTGTTCCAGCCGGAACGTGCGGCGCTTAAAGGCGTCACCCCGCCGTTGGCCATTGCGCTGCTGAAGGCCTGCGCATGATCGCCAAGACACCCAAACCGCCGTACTACGCCGTGGTGTTCAGTTCATTGCGCACTGAAGGTGACAACGGTTACGGACAAGCCGCCGACCGCATGCTGGAACTGGCCCGGCAACAACCCGGGTTTCTTGGCGTGGAATCGGCGCGCGGGGACGACGGGCTGGGCATCACGGTGTCCTACTGGAGCAGCGAAGCGGAGATCCTGGCCTGGAAGCAGCACGCCGAACACACTGAGGTGCGCGAACAGGGCCGCGCCACCTGGTACTTGGCGTGCCATACGCGGGTGTGCAAGGTGGAGCGGTCTTACGCGTTCGAGCGCTGAAACCTCAGCCCGTGTAAAACACTTAATGTGGACAAGGGAGGCTCTGTGGTGAGGGCGCTTGCTGTAGTGAGGGAGCTTGCTCCCGCTGGGCTGCGAAGCGGCCCCAAAATCTTGGGAGCGCTGCGCACTCCAGCGGGAGCAAGCTCCCAAGCCACAGCAAGCTCCCAAGCCACAAAAAGCGCTCCAGCCGCAGGGCTATGCGGCACTCAACTGACCAGACTGCGCACCGCACTGATCTGTGGAATCTCCACCCGACGCATGTACACCCGCAGCGGTTCCGTGATGTTGATGCGATCGTCGATGTTCTGGTCCAGCAACAACTGGATCCGCTCGCGGGACAAGGTCATGGCCTGCCCGTCGACCGGCAGCCAGACAAACTCGGCGGTTGGGATGATGCCGTCATCGGCCACGTCCATGCCGAAGGAGTCTTCGCTGAAACGGACGATGTACTGGCCAGTCTTGCGGTTCAGGCCGACAAAACCCTGGAGTTGGTCGGCGGCCTGGCAGATAAGCTCGGAGGTGATGCGCATGGTAAACCTCACTGAAAAGTCCTACTTGGACTGGAAAGATGGTTTACACGCGTGGCAGGAAAATCTGCCCTCTGATGGGGCAATTCAAGGCAAGAGTACTGCATCGCACCGCACAAAAGTGCAGAAAAATGGCCGGTGAACACGTTAATGTCGGTTTGGTGATAGCGCCATTCGCAAGCAATTGTTAAAAAGGAGCCCTTCTCAAAGTTACCTCCACGAAAGGACTTCGCATATGCCTGTCACGTTTACCAAGAGTGCCCTGCTGCTGGCCCTGATGCTGGGCCTTGGCCACGCACAGGCGGCAAGCCCGATCAGCCCTATCGAATTGGCCACCAACGAAGGCATTCCGCACCCCGCCGTGATTGCCCACCGTGGCGCCTCCTTCGATGCACCGGAATCCACCGCCGCCGCCTACAAAGTCGCGCGCGACCTGGGTGCCGACTACTTGGAAATGGACCTGCAGCGCAGCAAGGACGGCGTGCTATTCGCCCTGCATGACAACAACCTGCAACGCACCACCGACGTCGCCACCAAGTTCCCGGAGCGCAAGGACAGCCCGGCCAACGAATTCACCTGGGCCGAGCTTAAAACCCTGGACGCCGGCAGCTGGTTCAACGCCGCCTACCCGGACCGTGCCCGCCCGGGCTTCGTCGGCCTGAAAATCCTCAGCCTGGACGAAATCATCAAGATCGCCGAAGGCAACCCGCAGCACAAACCCGGCCTGTACATCGAAACCAAGGAGCCGAAGCAATTCCCGGGCATCGAGGCCGACCTGAAGAACAAGCTGCTGGATAAAGGCTGGTTGAGTTCCACCGGCTCCAACCAGGCCCAGAAAAACATCGGCGTCGGCCAGGGCAAGGGCCGCGTGGTGCTGCAAACCTTTGAGAAAGACAGCCTGAAAGAACTGCAAAAAGAGATGCCCAACACCCCGAAAATCCTGCTGTTGTGGATAGGTGAAGGCAGCATCGAACCGAAATCCAAGGTGCCCTTCGCCGAGTCCGGCGAGCCGAGCAAAGCCGCCTACTACGCCAAGCAGGAGCCGAAGGACGCCGCCGAGTTCGAAAAATGGATCGACGAGGCCAAGAGCCTGGGCGCCATCGGTACCGGCCCTTCGGCACAGCTGACCAACCTGGGCGACCAGAGCTACTCCGACCTGGTCAAACCCGAGATGAACCAGTTGACCCACGACAAGGGCTTGCTGGTGCACGTGTACACCGTGGATGAGCCGGTGGACTTCGACAAGGTCATGAAAGCCGGCGTCGATGGCATCTTCACCAACCGCGCTGCCGAACTGCTGAAGTACTACAAGCGCTGGCCGTCCTCGAGTGTGGCCGACCTGCTGCAGGACAACGGTTACTGAGTGAGCCCCGAATGGTCAGGTCGCCTGTGGCTGGGGCCTGACTACGGGCTGATCCAGGGCACACCGGGGCGCACCGCGCCCCATGCACACTATGCCCATCAGCTGATGTTCTCCGCGGGCGGGCCGGTCACGGCCAGCCTCGATGGCCGTGCCATCACGGCCCATCGCCTGTTTATCCCGTCCAGAATGCCCCACGCCATCCTCCAAACCCATGGTGAGGTATTGATGGTGTATGCCGAACCCGGCGCCTTTGATATCGCCCCCTTGCAGGCCGCCCTGGCCGACAGTGAACGGTCCCTGGAAGCACTCGAGCGCACGCTGCGCCAATTGCCGAGACGCGCACTGGAAGATGCCAGGGTGGAGCGCGCGCTGTCGGCGCTGGATCAGCAACTGAGTGGCAAGGTCTCGGCCCAAGCCCTGGCACAGGCGGCGCACGTTTCGTTAAGCCAGCTGGAACGTTTGTTCGCCAACCAACTGGGTTTGCCGGTACGTCGCCTGGTGTTGTGGCGGCGCTTGCGAGTGGCGCTGGGACTGGCGCTCGGCGGCAGCACCCTGACCGAGGCTGCCCATGGCGCCGGGTTCGCCGATTCGGCGCATTTTTCCCGGACCATGAAACAACTATTCGGCGTCACGGCCGGGGCGTCGTTGCGCAACCTGCACGTACGAATCCTGGACTAGACCCGCGGGAACCGGCGGCTCCTTGCTCAATTGCACCGTCCTGAACGGATCGCGCAACTGCGCCACATACTCCCGCGGAAAATCCGGCCGGCTGCCAATCCCCAAGTCGCCCTGCCCCATTCGATAGTCATGGCTGTAAAACGCCGTGCCCAACAGCCAATCCCACAGATTGAAAAACAAGCCGAAATTCACATCCCCAGCCCGGCCATATTTCATGTGATGAAAACGATGCACCGGCGCCCAGGCGAACACCCAGCGCAGCGGCCCCAGGCGCATGTCGACATTGGAATGCTGCAACAGCAGCTGCACGGCAATCGCCAGGGCCAGCAGCAGCGCCACCTCCGTGGGAATGCCCAGCAGGATCAACGGCGCCAACCCGGCCGTGGCTTCCAGCATCTGGTGCAACGGATGCTTCATCAAGCCATTGAAGCCATACAGCCGTTGCACGCTGTGGTGCACCGCGTGCAGGCGCCACAAGGCAGCGACTCGGTGGCTGGCGTAATGCATCAGGGTGATGCCCGCATCGGCAATGAAGATCGCCAGCAGCAATTGCGCCCAGAGCGGCCACGCCCGCGGCCATACACCGTCGACGGCCAACAGCGCGGTCAGCACCGGCAAGATCAACAAGCCCGCCGCATTGAGGCCCTCATTGACCAACGCGTGAATCAAGTCGCGACGACGATCACCCTGGTTGCGATTCCACTGCGGCTCATAGGGCAACCACCACTCGGCGATAAACGACACCGCCACCGCCAGAACAAATACCAGCCCCAGCCACTGCAGCGCATCCCTCTGCACCAGCCACAGCGCCCACCCGATAAACCCCGCCCAGAACAAGGGCGCATACACCCAGGCCATTAACTGTTTCATCTGTGCCTCCCGTAAGTGAGACGCCAGCATGAAACCCCGCACTCGCCGCCGATTGAACAAACGGCGCAATCTTAAGGGTGAGTTAAGTTGCGCTGGTTAACCTGATCCCACTTAAACAGCTCACCCCAAAGGATCACACCATGAAAAACCTGACCGCTCTGTTCGCTGCTGCCGCCTTGACCCTTACCGCCGGTTTGGCCCAGGCCGATGTTCGCCCGGACCAGATTCCGAGCCTGCTCAAGTCCGGTGCCGTGATGGATTTTGAAAAGCTCAACGCCAAGGCCGTGGCCCAGCACAAAGGCGCCACCATCGTTGACACCGAACTGGAAGACAAAGCCGGCCGCCTGGTCTACGAGACCGAACTGCGTGACACCAGCAACGTGAAGTGGGACGTGAAGCTGGATGCCAAGACCGGCGAAGTCCTGGAAAACAAGCAAGACACTTGAGTTGAACCGCAAAAACGCCGCGCCGCCTTCGGGCCGCGCGGCTTTTTTATGCGCGCTCGTCGCCCAGAAGAGCAATTAGTCTAATTAGCGTGAACGAATTTGTACCTTACGCCGCCAAGCTCGCTAGAATCCCAACCATCAGCCAAGGCACAACGCCAGCAGCATCAGGACCGGAACCGTTCGCCATGGGGCAAAAAGCCGTCGACATTGCCACCATTGGCAGAATCAGCGCCGTCCCGGCGATTCTCCAGGTAGTCAGCGAGATGACCGGCTTGCGTTTTGCGGCCGTGGCCCGGGTCACCGACGATTCCTGGACCGCCTGCGCCGTGCGCGACCAACTGGACTTTGGCCTGCCCGTGGGTGGCGAGCTGGACCTGACCACCACCCTGTGCCACGAAATACGCGACTCCCACGTCTCGATCGTGATCGACAAAGCCAGCGAAGACCCGCTGTATCGCGACCACCACACGCCGCGCATCTACCACTTTGAAAGCTACATCTCGGTGCCGGTGTTCCGCACCGACGGGCGTTTCTTCGGCACCATCTGTGCCCTGGACCCGAACCCGGCGCAACTGCGCAGCAGCACCATCCAGTCGACCATGGAGTCGTTTGCCCGGGTGCTGTCGCTGCAGATCGAAGCCGAAGAAAGCCTCCAGCAGACCGAAGCCGACCTGCAGCAGGAGCGGGAAACCGCCGAACTGCGCGAACAATTCATCGCCGTGCTCGGCCACGACCTGCGCAACCCGCTGTTCGCCATCAACGTCGGCGCCGAACGCCTGCTGCGCAAACACCCGGACCCGGCCACCGACACCCTGGTGCGGCACATGCTGGCCAGCGGTCGCCGCGCCTCGCAACTGGTGGAGGACGTACTGGACTTTGCCCGCGGGCGAATGGGCAGCGGCATCCCGGTGAACATCAGTGAATGCACTGGGCTTGAAGACACTTTGCAGCATGTGGTGGAAGAGGTGCAGCACGTCCATCCAAAGCGGCTGATTCACGCCCGCATCAGCAATCTCAAGGGTGTGAAAGGCGACCGCGAGCGGCTCGCGCAATTGCTCTCCAACCTGGTCGCCAACGCCATCAGCCACGGCAATCCGCAAGGGCCGGTTGAAGTCAGTGCACAGGTCAACGCCGGCACGTTTGAGTTAACGGTGAAAAACCTTGGGCTAATCAGTGAGCAAGCCATGCCGCTGCTGTTCCAGCCCTACTCCCGACCGACGGGCGCCTTGCCCCAGGCCGGGCTGGGCCTGGGGTTGTACATCGTCAAACAGATTGCCGACGCCCATGGCGGGCGGCTGGAAGTGTCTTCCAGCGAGCAGGGCGGCACGGTGTTCAGCTTCAGTTTGCCCGCAGGCGATTGACGGCCACCTCAAACCGTCACAAAACCGTCAAATCCTGTTGCCATGATGCGCTCAAGTGAACCTGTGAAATTTCCTACAGGCACTTTCCCTGCGAGCCTCCATGAACCACAGCATCGACCACAGCCACCAGGACTCAGACCTGTTTGGCTTGCTCTACGGTTTTCGTTTCCGCCCCGGTGAAAAGGGCGAACAGATAGATTCAGCCACTGCCCTTGCGGCCTTGCAGCAACCCGGAGACCCCAACGAATTTCTCTGGCTGCATTTGAACCTGGCCCACGCCGCCTGTGAGCGCTGGATGCAGGCGCACCTGAACCTGCCGGAAGAATTCTTCGAAGCCTTGCACGAAGGCTCACGCTCCACCCGCATCGAACACGTGGACTCGGCCTTGCTGGCGGTGGTCAACGACGTGGTCTTCAACTTCAGCAGCATGGTGTCTTCAGACATTTCCACCTTATGGGTGTGCGCCCGCAGTCGGCTGCTGATCAGCGCGCGCCTGCAACCGCTGCATTCGGTGGACAAGCTGCGCTCGTCGGTTAAGGCCGGTGAACACTTTCGCTCGCCGCTGGAACTGTTGGTGCATTTGCTGCGAGACCAGGGCGAGGTGCTGACACAGATCGTGCGCAAGACCAGCCTCAGCGTCGACCAGATCGAGGACCAGTTGCTGTCGTCACGCCTGTCCACCAACCGCGCCGAACTGGGTGCCGCGCGCCGGGTGCTGGTGCGCCTGCAACGGTTGCTGGCGCTGGAGCCGGGCTCGTTGCTGCGGCTGCTCAATCGTCCGCCTCAGTGGCTGCAGAAGGAAGACGTGAAAGAGCTGCGCAAATCCACCGAGGAGTTTGCGCTGATCATCAACGACCTGATGGCGTTGGGTGAGCGCATCAAGCTGCTGCAGGAAGAGATCGCCGCCAACCTCAACGAACAGAGCAACCGCACGTTGTTCACCCTGACCGTGGTCACGGTGCTGGCGTTGCCGATCAACATCATTGCCGGTTTTTTTGGCATGAACGTTGGTGGCGTACCGCTCTCCACAGACCCGGAAGGCTTCTGGATTCTGGTGGCGCTGGTGGCAACGTTTACCCTGATTGCCGGACGCTGGGCGTTTCGCAAGCGCAAGGATTATTGAATTTGAAATGCGATCAAGTGTGGGAGCTGGCTTGCCTGCGATAGTGGTGGTGACTGATACACCGCTATCGCAGGCAAGCCAGCTCCACATTTGATCGACGGTGTTTTATAGACCAGCGGCAACTTCAATTCCCTAAACACTGATTTGCCGCAGCATCTCTGTAACATTCTGCAACGATCATGACGGATATCCTCCCTCAACACTGGATGTTCCGGCATGGCAACCCCTTCGCTGACCGCCTCCACCGCCTCCGTCTCCAACGATCCCAAACCGCGCCTGGACAAAAAACCCGGCCTGGTGACGGTGATCATTTTCTTCGCCGTACTCGCCATGGGCCTGTTGTTCACCGCCTACAGCCTGATGCACGACATGCACGAGCTGGGCACGGTGGTCACCACCTGGACGCCGTTCCTGCTGCTGGGCGTGGCGCTGTTGATCGCCCTGGGCTTCGAGTTCGTCAACGGCTTCCACGACACCGCCAACGCGGTGGCCACGGTGATTTACACCAACTCATTGCCACCGCATTTCGCGGTGGTGTGGTCGGGCTTTTTCAACTTCCTCGGCGTGCTGCTATCCAGCGGCGCGGTGGCGTTCGGCATCATCGCCCTGCTGCCGGTAGAGCTGATTTTGCAGGTCGGCTCCTCCGCCGGCTTTGCGATGATCTTCGCGCTGTTGATCGCCGCGATCCTGTGGAACCTCGGCACCTGGTGGCTGGGGTTGCCGGCGTCGTCGTCCCACACCTTGATCGGCTCGATCATCGGCGTGGGCGTGGCCAACGCACTGATGCATGGCCGCGACGGCACCAGCGGTGTGGACTGGGGCCAGGCGATCAAGATCGGTTATGCGTTGCTGCTGTCGCCGCTGATCGGCTTCGCCTTCGCCGCCCTGCTGTTGCTGGCGCTGCGGGCCTTCGTGAAAAATCGCTCGCTGTACAAAGCGCCGAAAGGCGACACCCCGCCGCCGTGGTGGATTCGCGGCATGCTGATCGCCACCTGCACCGGCGTGTCGTTCGCCCATGGTTCCAACGATGGCCAGAAGGGCATGGGCCTGATCATGTTGATCCTGGTGGGCACCCTGCCGATGGCCTACGCGTTGAACCGCACCATGCCGGCCGGTGAGTCGTTGCAGTTTGCCGCGGTGGCCGAAGTCACCCAGGCCGCCCTGGTAAAAGCGGCGCCGCAACTGGCCCCCGCCGACTCTCGCGGCACCTTGTCGACCTACGTACGCACCAAGGAAGTCACCCCGGAACTGGTGCCCGCCCTGGCCGCCATCACCGGGCATATCGGTGAGGAAGTGAAGAGCTACGGCTCCCTCGCCGCCGTTCCGGCCGAGGCCGTGGGCAACGTGCGTAACGACATGTACCTGACCAGCGAAACCATCCGCCTGATGGACAAGGGCAAGGTCGGCAACTTCGATGCCGACACCCAGAACAAGCTGCAACTGTTCAAGCAACAGATCGACAACGCCACACGGTTTATCCCGCTGTGGGTCAAGATCGCCGTGGCCATCGCCCTCGGGCTCGGCACCATGGTCGGCTGGAAACGTATCGTGGTGACCGTGGGCGAGAAGATCGGCAAGACCCACCTGACCTACGCCCAGGGCGCATCCGCCGAGATGGTGGCGATGCTGACCATCGGCGCGGCAGACATGTATGGCTTGCCGGTGTCCACCACCCATGTGTTGTCGTCGGGTGTGGCCGGGACCATGGTGGCGAACGGCGGTGGCTTGCAGATGAAGACCATCCGCAACTTGCTGATGGCCTGGGTGCTGACCTTGCCGGCGGCGATTCTGTTATCGGGTAGCCTGTACTGGCTATTCACCCAATTGTTCTGACACAACCCGATAAAAATGTGGGAGCGGGCTTGCTCGCGAATGCGGTGGCTCAGTCACAGACTTATTGACTGACACTCCGCTTTCGCGAGCAAGCCCGCTCCCACATTGGGTTCAGTGGTGAGTTCAGGTGCTAAACAACCCGCCCATCAGCTTCAACCGCTTCTTGTACACCCGCCGCGCCTCCAACGCTTCCTCCAGCGTCACCGCCACAAACCCCGCCCGCTGGTTCGGTTGCATCTGCCCGATCAGATCCAGGTCGGCACTGATCACCGTGCCAATCATCGCGTAGCCCCCGCCCGACACCGCGTCCCGGTGCAGCACAATAGGCTCCAGGCCCGCCGGCACCTGGATCGAGCCGATGGGGTAGCAACTGTCGACGATGTTCGACGGATCGGACCCGGCGCCAAACGGTTGTTCGCGTGGCTGAAAGCTCAAGGCATTGCCGCCCTTGAAGCGATAGCCGATGCGGTCGGCCTCCGACCCCACCGTCCAGGGCTCGGCAAAAAAGCTGCTTTTGGCGGCGGGCGTCAGTCGCTCGTAATACAGCCCCGGCACCACCCGCAGGGTCACGTCCCCACCCACCGATTGGCGCAACGCCATGGGCAAACTGTTCCCCGCCCGGCCTTTGCCGCTGGCTTCGCCCACGGGCAGTTCATCACCCTCCACCAGCCGCCGCCCCTGAAACCCGCCCAATGCGCCGAGGGTGTAAGTCGAGCGACTGCCCAACACCAGCGGCACATCGATGCCACCGGCCACCGCCAGGTAAGTCCGCGCGCCGGCCCTGGGAAATTCAAAGCGCAGCACTTGCCCGGCCCGCACTTCAAACGCGGTGTCCTGATGCACCACTACGCCGTCCAGGCGCGGCGACATCAGCGCCCCGCACAACGCCACCAGGGCATCCTGCTGAAACTCCAGCTCCGGCCCGATCAACGTGCATTCCAGCCCGGCAGCGCCGATGGGGTTGCCCACCAGGTGGTTGGCCGCGCTCAACGCGTATTGGTCCAGGGCGCCGGATGGCGGGATGCCGAGGTGGTAATAACCTTCGCGGCCAAGATCCTGCACGGAGGTGGCGAGGCCGGGTTTGAGTACCTTGATCATGCCAGCGCCTCCTGCAAGGTTTTCGGGTAGCCGATGGGGTCGGCGAGAAAGGCGTCGAGGGAAAACTCCACCGGGCGGATGCGCAGGTCGAAGCGCCCTGCGTCCACTTCTGCCACGGCCAGGTCATAGGCGTCGCGGTCCATGGGTTTGAACTGCACGATGTCGCCGGGGCGGAAGAACACCATGTGCTCTTTCAGGTAAGCCAGTTGCTGTTGCGGGTCGTAGATCGGCGCCGGGGTGACGCCGAACATCTGGTAACCGCCGGCGCCGCGTACCGAATAGATACAGCCAAAGCAGCCGCCATGGCCGAGGGTCAATTTCGGCGTGTCGGTGCGTGGGCGCAGGTACTTGGGCACCTGCAACTGCCGCTCGCGCTCCACCATCTGGAACATGAATGGCAAGCCCGCCACAAACCCCACCATCGAGACAAACCACGGCGCGCCACTGTGGGCCGCGATAAACGCGTCCACATCCGCCAGGCCGTTGATCCGCGCTGCGTATTCCAGGTCGGTACCGGTCGGGTCCTGATGACGGTCGCGAAAGCGCATCAGGGTTTCATGGGTCCAGGGGTCGTTGTACAGCACCGGGATTTCGATGATGCGGGTGTGCAAGGTGCGTTCGGCCACGGCCTGGGCTTCGGCGCTTTGTACCGCGTCGAGCAACACGTGGGGCGCGATGCGGTCCGGGTCGAAACGAATCTGGAACGAGGCATTTGCCAGGCAGACGTCCAGCACACCGTCCAGGGCCAGGCGTTCCACCGCACGGGTGACGGCCATGCCCTTGAAGAAAGCCTCCAGGGACATGCTCTCGCTGACCTCGGCAAACAGGTGTTCATCACCGCCAAAGCTGTAGCGGATCGGGGAAGATTCAGCCATGTCTGTTCCTCTTGGAATCATTGTAGAAAGGCAGGCAAAAAATCAGTCAGACCCGGTGTCTGGGCACCGGTGTCGGTCAGCGGGGTGTGCGTACTTCGATGCCCGCCTGATCCAGCGCTTCACGGGTGGCTTCCACCAGTTCAAGGGCGCCGGGGGTGTCGCTGTGCAGGCAAATGGAATCAAATTCGATAAACAGGTCTTCGCCTTCAACCGTGCGCACCAGGCCGGTCTGGCAGGCACGCAGGACACGCGCCGCAACCGTTGCCGGATCCAGCGCCCGCACATTGCGGGTAAACACGATGGAGCCCGTGAGATCGTACTCACGGTCGGCATAAAACTCCCGCACCACCGGCTGGCCGAGTTCTTTGGCAATGCGCCAGATCACCGAGTTGGGCATGCAGTACAGCAACAGCGTGGGCTCCAGCCGTTGCAGGTTTTCCACCAACAGCCGCGCCGCTTCTTCGTCCCGCGCCAGATGCATGTACAGCGCGCCGTGGGGCTTGATGTGTTGCAGCGTCAGGCCCTGCACCCGGGCGATTTCCCGCAGGGCGCCGAGTTGATAGAGCATGTCGTCCACCAGCTCCTGGGCCGGGGCGTTGATATGGCGTCGGCCGAAACCTACGAGGTCGCGAAAACCCGGGTGCGCGCCAATCGCCACGCCCAACTGCTTGGCGCGTTCGACGGTACGGCGCATGGTGCCCGGGTCGCCGGCGTGAAAGCCGGTGGCGATGTTGGCCGAGCTGATGTAGGCCATCAGTTCGCTGTCGACGCCGTCGCCGATGGTCCAGGGGCCGAAGCCTTCGCCCATGTCCGAATTGAAATCCACTGCCTGCATCGGGGTCGCTCCGTTGAAGTTCTTGCGATGGAAATTAGGCTGCCCCTTGACCCCTTGGGAAGATCTATTATCAGATGGCCCATCTTCTGAAAATCAGATACACGATACTGATCGTTCCCACGCTCCGCGCGGGAATGCCGCCCTGGACGCTCTGCGTCCGCTTTTAAAATCGTGACGCGGAGCGTCACAGGATGCGTTCCCACGCAGAGCGTGGGAACGAGCGGAGAAACCAATGTCCCTGACCCTGCGCCAAATCCGCTACTTCGTCGCCACCGCCGAAATCGGCCAGATCTCCCAGGCAGCGATTCACCTGAACATCTCCCAATCGGCGGTGACCACCGCGATCAAGGAGCTGGAAGCGATGCTCGGCGCGCAGCTATTCGTGCGCTCGGCCCAGGGCATGAGCCTGACCGACGCCGGGCGGCATTTCCTCAACCGGGCGTATGTGATTGTGCGCAGCGTCGACGATGCCCTGAACAGCCCGCTGCCGGACTACCGCGCCAGCGGCGTATTGCGGGTGGCCGCCAGCTACACCGTGCTCGGTTACTTCCTGCCGCACCACTTGCAGCGCATGGAACACTGGCACCCGGACGTGACCATCGAGGTCTTCGAACAGGAACGCCAGGCCATCGAACACGGCCTGCTCAACGGCCAGTTCGACATGGCCGTGGTGCTCACCGCCAACCTCACCCACGCGGACATCGTCTCGGAAATCCTCTTCAACTCCGAACGCCGCCTGTGGCTGCCCAGCCATCACCCGTTGTGCGAACGCCCCGCCGTGAGCCTCGCCGATGTGGCCAGGGAGCCGTACATTTTCCTCACCGTCGACGAAGCCGAACAAAGCGCCATGCGCTACTGGGAACAGGCCGGGCAAACCCCCACGGTGCGGCTGCGCACCAGTTCGGTGGAGGCAGTGCGCAGCATGGTCGCCAACGGCAGCGGCGTGGCGATCTTGTCAGACCTGGTGCATCGCCCGTGGTCACTGGAAGGCAAACGCATCGAAACCGTGAGCGTCACCGACAAGGTCACGCCCATGAGCGTCGGCCTGGCCTGGCACCGCGAGCGCGATTTCACGCCGGCGATGCAGGCGTTTCGGGATTACTTCCATGATGCATTCCTGGCGCCGCAGCAGTTGTCTGCCCGGCGTTGAAAGCAGCCTGCAAGGTGGCGGCCAGCCAATCCATGAACACCCGCACCCGCAGCGGCAAATGCCGTTGGCCGGCGTACAGCAGTGACACGTCCAGTGCCGGCGCCGGATAGTCCGGCAGCACCGCCACCAACTCGCCGCTGGCCAGTTGATCGTGAATGCCCAGGGCGGGCACTTGGGTCAGGCCAAAGCCACCGATGCACGCCGCCCGGTAAGCGTCGGTGCTGTTGACCGTGACGCGCCCGGCCATGGGAATCCGCTGCACCTTGTTGCCTTGTACGTATTCAAACCCTGGGGAACGTGAGCCCAGCGGGCGTACGTAATGCACCAGTTGATGGTGAGCCAAATCAGCGAGCGTCCTGGGTACGCCGTGGCGCTTCAGGTACGCAGCACTGGCGCAGTTGATCATCGGCATGCTGCACAACAATCGGGCTACCACCGACTGGTCCGGCTGCGCACCGACGCGCAAGACGCAGTCGAAACCTTCCGCCAGCAAATCAACCTGGCGGTCGGTGCTGCTGATTTCCAGCTCGATCAGCGGGTGCAGGTCCATGAACTCCGGCAGGCGCGGCAGGATCAATTCCCGGGCCATGACATTGGGCATGTCCACCCGAATGCGCCCCGCCAGCTGCGCTTCATCCTGGCGAAACAAGCCTTCCAGCTCTTCCATGTGCGACAGCAAATCCTTGCTGCGCTCATACAGCACGCGCCCGTCCTGGGTCGCCTGGACCTTGCGCGTGGTGCGCTGCAACAGGCGCGCGCCCAGCAACTCTTCCAGTGCCTGCACATGCTCGGAAACCGTGGAGCGCGGCAAGCCCAGGCTCTCGCCCGCCTGGGTGAAACTCGACAGTTCGGCAACGCGCACGAAGGTACGCAGCAACTCTAGTTTGTTCATGGGATTGTTCGCCTTATCCGGCCAGTGATTCCGGTATAGCTCTGTTTATCACGTTATGGCCGGACAAATACACTCAGTCCCACGAACCATCACACGCCCCGAGGACTTCACCATGACCCGTAAAATCGCACTCATCACCGGCGCCAGCCGCGGCCTGGGCAAAAGCGCTGCGCTGCACCTGGCGGCACAAGGCGTCGACATTATCGGTACCTACAACAGCGCGGCGGACGAAGCCCAGGCCGTGGTCGCCCAAGTCGAAGCGCTGGGCGGCAAGGCGGCCATGCTGCAACTGGACGTCAGCCAGAGTTCCACCTTCGAGGCGTTCACCGCTCAGGTCGGCTCGGTATTGAAAGACGTGTTCGGCCAGGCGCACTTCAACTTCCTGATCAACAACGCCGGGATCGGCGCCCACGCCAGCTTCGCCGACACCACCGAAGCGCAGTTCGACCAACTGGTGGCGATCCACTTCAAGGGCCCGTTTTTCCTGACCCAGAAACTGCTGCCGCTGATCAGTGACGGTGGCCGCATCATCAATATCTCAAGCGGCCTCGCGCGCTTCAGCCTGCCGGGTTATTCGGCCTACGCCTCGATGAAAGGCGCGGTGGAAGTGCTGACCCGCTACCAGGCCAAGGAACTGGGTGCCCGTGGCATCACCGTGAACACCCTGGCCCCCGGCGCGATTGCCACCGACTTCAGCGGCGGCGTGGTGCGCGACAATCCGGACGTGAACGCGATGGTCGCCAACAACACCGCCCTCGGTCGCGCGGGCTTGCCGGATGACATTGGCGGAGCGATTTCCACCCTGCTGGCCGACGGCAGCAACTGGATCACCGGGCAACGGGTCGAGGCCTCGGGCGGGATGTTTCTGTAACGCGCTCGGATTCTCCGCTAGCATCAATGCTTTCGGATACCTGACAGGCAATCATCCATGAGTTTTGATCCTGGACTGGCCGGCGGCATGGGCGTACTGGCCGCCGTGGTCGACAGCGGCAGTTTCGCCCGCGCCGCCGACAGCCTGGAGATGACGCCTTCGGGGGTCAGCCGGGCTATTTCGCGGCTGGAAAAACGCTTGGGCATCCGCCTGTTCGACCGCACTACCCGCTCGGTGCAATTGACCGACGAGGGCCGGCGTTTCTACCAGGAAATCGCCCCCCTGCTGGCCGGCCTGGAAGAAGCCGCCAGCTCGGCGGGCGACAGCGCCCTGACGGTTCGCGGGCGGTTGCGGGTGAACATCGACCCGTACTTTTCGCGGCTGGTGCTGGGGCCGGTGCTGGGTGAATTCATGAGCCAATACCCGCAGCTGCAGTTGGACCTGCACACACGGGATCAACTCGGGGACCTGGTGGCGGATGGCTTTGATTTGGCCATCCGTTTTGGCATTCCGCAATCGTCCTCGCTGATCGCCCGCAAGTTGATGGAAGTGCGGGTGCTGACGTTGGCCTCGCCAGCTTATCTCGAGCGGCATGGTCGCCCTTCACACCCCAAGGACCTGGAAGACGGCCAGCACGTGTGCATCGACTTTCGCGACTCCCAGACCGGCCGGCCGTTTGGCTGGGAATTCCACCGACCGGGCGAGCAGGTCAACATCGCCACCAGCGGGCGGCTGGTGGTCAACGATGCAGGGACCTTGTACAGCGTGTGCGAACACGGCCATGCCGTGGCGCAAATGCTCGACCTTGGGCTGGCACCGGCGCTGGAATCCGGCGCGTTGATCGAGTTGTTTCCCGACTGGCCCGACGAGCGCTTCCCGTTGTATGCCTTCTACCCGTCGCGGCACTTGCCAGCGGCCAAGGTGCGGGCGTTCCTCGATTTTGTGGCCGCCCTACAACCCCTGTAGGAGCTGGCTTGCCGGCGATGACGTATCCAAAATCGCCATCGCCGGCAAGCCGGACTCCTACGCGGTGCGCATCCGTTTCTGCAGGATCCGCTCCCGCGCGGCGTCATACGCCCAGTGATACACATAGGTGTACGGCAGGAAAAACAGCAACACGCCGATGTCGAGGATAAACGCCTGCATCAGGCTGATGTTCAGCCACCAGGCAATCAACGGCACACAGATCGCCACCAGCCCGCCTTCAAACATCAACGCATGCAGCACGCGGGTCCACACCCCGCCAGACAGTTGCAGGCGCGCCTTGAGACGGTCGAACAGGCCGTTGAAAATCACGTTCCAGGCCAGTGCCATAAGGCTGATGGCCAAGGTCACGACGCCCATCTCCAGGGCCGGTTTATCCATGATCCACGCCAGCAGCGGTGTACAGATCAACAAGGCCAAACCTTCAAAACCAATGGCCTGCCAAACGCGTTCAGTAATCGACTTGGTGGGTGTCATGACCCGTTCTCCGTGAGTGACGATGGTTGCCATCATTACCCTTTGACTCGATACTTCATAACCAGTAACCATCGATCAAGGCGATAGTCATGGCATCCCACGAAGTGCTTCAGGCGTTTGTGCAGGCGGCGACCCACGGTTCGTTTTCAGCGGCGGCGCGCAAGCTGGGCAAGAGCCAGTCCACCGTCAGCGCGGCGGTGGCCAGCCTGGAGATTGACCTGGATGTGGTGCTGTTTGATCGCAGCAGCCGCAAGCCCACGCTGACCCCGGCCGGGCACGTGCTGCTGCAACGCGCCGAGCAGGTGCTGGAAGCCAGCAGCCGCCTGGAGTTGGCGGCCAGCCAGTTGTCCCAGGGGTTGGAGCCGAAGTTGAGTATCGCGATGTCCGATACGTACCAGTCGGACCGTTTCGAAACCGCCCTCAGCGCCTTCGAGCAGCGCTACCCGGACCTGGAGCTGGAATGCCTGATCGCCGAATGCGAAGACTTGATCGCCTTGGTGCAAAGTGGCCGGGCGCAGATTGCGTTTATCGAGATGCAGGAGGTTTACCCGCCGGACCTCACCAGCACCACCGTGGAAGAGCGCACGGAAATCGCGCTGTTTGTCTCACCCAGACATCCGCTGGCGAACCTTGCGGACATCGACCAGCAAACCCTGGAACAACACCGCGAACTGCGCCTGGCGAGCATCATCAACCCGAATGAAACCCGCGGCCTGGGCCGAGTGTGGTCAGCGCCCAGTTACCTGATGCTGATGGAAATGGCGCAGCTGAGTTTTGGCTGGGCACCGCTGCCGCGCTGGCTGGTGGAGCGGTTTGGCGGCGACCACCTGTGTGAAATCAAGGCCCGGGGCTGGCCGCGCTCGGTGGCGGTGGACGCGTTGTGGTCACGCCAGCATCCGCCCGGCCCGGCCGGCAGTTGGTTGCTGGGCAAGATGCTGGAATAACGCCGAAACACACTATTCGCAACAATGAAGATCAAATGTGGGAGCTGGCTTGCCTGCGATAGCGGTGTGTCAGTCACCACCGCTATCGCAGGCAAGCCAGCTCCCACATTGAATTTGCGGTGAATTCAAAGGCGCCGTCAGGCGGCTTCAATCTGCGGCGGGCGGTTGTTCTGGAAATACTCATGCAAGGCCCGCAACGCCGGCAACTCCAGGGCCTGGGCGGCAAAGCACAACCCCACCCGGCGCGTCGGTGCCGGCAGGTGCCAAGGGCGAATCACCACCCCGGCCCGCTCCGCCGCCAGCGACTGCGGCAACATCGCCACGCCGACACCGGCCGCCACCATGTGCAATGCCTGGGTCAACGAACCGGCATGCCCGGCCACCGCCTGGGGCGAGCGGCCGTACAAGGCCATCAGCCGTTGGTGGGAATCATGCTGCGGGCAGGTGATCCAGTCTTCGATCGGCGCCCAGGCCTGCTCCTTGCCGCCCGCCGCCATCGGGTGCGCAATCGGCAGTGCCATCACGTAGGACTCTTCCCAAAGCGGCAGGAATAATTCGTCCTCGCAGCACATTTCCTCTACCGCCAGGCGCCCCTCTCCTTCGCAGCCTTCCTGCAAGGTCAGCAGCAAACCCGGCAGGCCCTGGTGCGCCATGCGCAGGAAGGTTTCGATCTGGCTGTCGGCAATATCGCCTTCCACACCCAGTTCCAGGGCGATGCGGTTTTCGCGCCCGCGAAACAAGCGGCTCAACGCATCGGCCTCGGCCACCATGCGCCGGGCTTGCGGGTACAGCACCCGCGCCTCGTCACTGACCTCGACCCCACGAGGCTGGCGCAGAAACAGCGCCACGCCCAGTTCTTCTTCCAGTTGCTTGATGGTCACCGACAACGTCGGCTGGCTGATGAACAGGCGCTGGGCGGCGGCGGTGATATTGCGTTCCTCGAATACCGCGAGAAACGCCTTGAGATGACGCACATCCATAGTTAATACCGATGACAGACAGAGGAATAAGGCATTTTTCAGCCAGCCGAGGGCTAAATATACTGCGCTCCACGTTCAGTTATTTGTTTTTCTTATTTCAGGAGTTCCACCATGAGCAAGCCATTGATCATCATCACCGGTGCCAGTTCGGGCATTGGCGAAGCGACTGCGCGCTTGCTGTCGGCCGCCGGCCACCCGCTGTTGCTGCTGGCCCGCCGCATCGACCGGCTGAATGCGCTGGAGTTGCCGAACACCTTGTGTCGCGGTGTCGACATCACCGATCGCGCTGCGCTGGTGGCGGCGGTGAAGGAAGCTGAAGCGCAATTCGGCCCGGCCGATGCACTCATCAACAATGCCGGCGTGATGCTGCTGGGCGCGGTCAGCGAACAGGACCCGGCACAGTGGGAGCAGATGCTCGACGTCAACGTGAAAGGCCTGCTGAACGGCATCCATGCGGTGGCTGGCAGCATGGTCAAGCGCAAGGGCGGCACCATCATCAACGTCAGCTCGGTGGCCGGGCGCAAGACCTTCCCCAACCACGTCGCCTATGTAGGCACCAAGTTCGCCGTGCATGGAATTTCGGAAAACCTGCGGGAAGAAATGTCGCCTCACAATGTGCGTGTGATCACCATTGCGCCGGGCGCGGTGGAAACCGAACTGCTGAGCCACACCACCGACGAAGCCATCAAGACCGGCTACCAGGCGTGGAAACAGGACATGGGCGGCACCGTGCTGAGCGCCGATGATGTGGCTTCGGCGATTGCCTATGCCTACCAGCAGCCGCAGCATGTGTGCATTCGCGAGATCGTGTTGGCGGCGACGCGTCAGCAGCCGTAACTCATTCATCAAGACAACATCGAACAAATGTGGGAGCGGGCTTGCTCGCGAACGCGGTGGATCAGTCACTGAAATGTTGACTGACACACCGCATTCGCGAGCAAGCCCGCTCCCACATTTGGATCTCCGGCGCCTGCACTATTTGAGTTCGGCCAAACGCCGCTCGATAAAGCGCTTTTCGGGCACTTGCTGGGTCAATGCCAGCGCCCGTTCAAACGCTCGCCGCGCGTCCTCCACTCGCCCCAATCGCCGACAAAACTCGCCACGCGCCGAGTACGCCAGGTGATAGTCCACCAACTCCCCCCGCGCCAGAATGCCGTCCACCAATTGCAAACCGGCCTGCGCCCCATCGCGCATCGCAACGGCCACCGCGCGATTCAGCTCGATCACCGGCGATGGCATCGCTCCAAGCAACACGTCATACAGCCCGACGATCTGCGGCCAATCAGTCTCATCGGCGCTCACGGCTTCAGCGTGTACCGCCGCAATCGCTGCCTGCAGGCTGTAGGGCCCGAAGCGGCGTGTGGTCAGGGATTTCTCCACCAGGGCGCATCCTTCAGCAATCAACGACGCATCCCACAGCGAACGGTCCTGCTCATCCAGCAACACCAACTCACCGCCGGCCGAAGTGCGTGCCGGGCGCCGGGATTGGTGGAGCAACATCAGCGCCAGCAAGCCCATCACTTCCGGCTCCGGCAACAACTCCATCAGCAAGCGGCCCAGGCGAATCGCTTCGCGGGTCAGGTCTTCACGGGTCAGGTCGGCGCCCATTGACGCCGAATAGCCTTCGTTGAACACCAGGTAAATCACCCGCAGCACACTGTCCAGGCGCTCGGGCAACTCCGCCAGGGATGGCACCTGATAGGGGATCTTCGCTTCGCGGATCTTGCCCTTGGCCCGCACGATGCGCTGGGCGATGCTAGTGGGCGTGGCGAGAAACGCCCGGGCGATTTCCTCGGTGGTGAGGTCGCAGATCTCACGCAAGGTCAGCGCCGCCTGGGCATCCGCCGCCAGCGCCGGGTGGCAGCAGGTGAAGATCAGGCGCAAGCGGTCGTCTTCCACGTCTTCAACGCTCCAGTCTGCCGCTTCCAGCGCATCAGCTTGCGCCTGCAACAACGGGGTAAAACGCGCCTGGCGACGTAAACGGTCGATGGCCTTGAAGCGCCCGGTCGAGACCAGCCAGGCCCGGGGGTTATCCGGCACACCGTCCTGCCCCCAGCGCTCGACTGCGACGAAGAACGCCTCGTGCAAGGCTTCTTCAGCCAGGTCGAAATCGCCAAGCAAGCGAATCAGGGTCGCCAGGATGCGCCGCGATTCGCTGCGATAAACCGCTTCAACCCGGGCCTGCACCGTCAATCGCGCAGGCCTTCGGTCACCAGCGTCACCAGCCGGTCGAGGCTCTGTCCCCAGCCCTCGTGAAAGCCCATGGCTTCGTGGGCCTGCTTGGTTTCGGCGCTCCAGTGCATGGCGCGGGCGGTATAGAGGGTTTTGCCGTCGACGTCTTCAAAGGTAACTTCTGCGGTCATGAATGGCTGGCCCGAAGGGATCCAGCCGGGGGTGAAGGCGTCGGTAAACACCAGCCGACTGGGGGCGGTAATCTCCAGGAATACGCCCTGGGTCGGGTATTCGCTGCCGTCCGGCGCGCGCATCAGCGTGCGAAATTGCCCACCCACCCAAAGGTCCATTTCGCACTCGGGAGTGGTCATCCCGTGTGGGCCCCACCACTGCTGCAACAAGGCCGGCTCGGTCCAGGCGCGGAACACGCGGCTGCGAGGGGCATCGATCAAGCGACTGATGGACAGTTCAAATTCGGCGGGTTTGGGTTGAATGCTCATGGGAAACCTCCTGGGTTTTATTGTTGTGATCAGAGATTCAATTCACGCACGGGGCGCACTTCCACACTGCCGACCCGGGCCGCCGGTATGCCGCCGGCCACCTGGATCGCTTCATTCAGGTCCTTGGCTTCGATCAGGTAAAACCCGGCGAGCTGCTCCTTGGTTTCGGCAAACGGTCCGTCGGTGATCGACAACTTGCCGTTGCGCATGCGCACGGTGGTGGCGGTGCTCACCGACTCCAGCGGCTCGGCGGCGAGCATGCGCCCGCTGGCCTGCACGGACTGGCCATAGGCGAAACATTCCGGGTCCTTGGGGCTGTCGGGCGAATCGTGCAGCACCTGTTCGTTGCTATAGATCAGGCAGAGGTATTTCATGGGATTCTCCGTTTTCGGACAACTGACTATAGTTCGCGGCGCTCAAGGTTTCAGGTCGAACAGACCGGCGCCGGTTTCCATGTCGAACGGTGCCGACCAATGTTCATGCACCACTTTCCACTCGCCGCCAACGCGCTGGTAGCCGGCGCTGACGCGCATCCAGCAGGTCTTGAGTACGCCGTCGGGCCCGGTGCCGCCACAGTGCGCGAGCCAGTGGGCAAAGGCGCTGTTATCGCCGGCGACGATACGCATCTCATGGAAGTCAAAGACCCCAGGGCCCGGGCAGAACTCCATGCACGCCTTCCAGTGCGCCTGATAGGCGGCCTTGCCCTTGAACTGCAGGGCGCTAACGGCGTCGAACGCGACGATATCGTCTGCGTAAAAGCTGACTATTTTCTCGACATCCTTGGCGGTGACCGCCTGTTTCCATTGTTCGATCAAGCTGCTGATTGCGGTGCTCATGGCGATACTCCTTGCGGGAAAAATCACGGAAGACACCCTTAGTCGACTGAGCCCCAGGCCAATCGACAGTCCCGCAAAAAATAATTGCGACTACCGCAAACCCGCTAGAATCCGCGCTTCTTTGTAGGATTTCGGATGCTACGCCGATGGAAACCCGCCTCGTCGCCTATCAGACGTTGACTGCCCTGCAACAACAGCAACTCAACGCCCTGGAAGTGCATCCCGAACAACTGGGTTTTTCCGGCGATATCTACTGTGCGCTGAACACCCTGCTGGTCAATCCGAATCCCGGCGTGGCAGGCTTTGCGTTACTCGCCGACGAGATTCCCGTGGCCTTCCTGCTGCTCAAACGCCCACCCTGCCTGCCCCATTGGGCGGATGAACACAGCGCCACGCTGCACGCGTTGCAAGTCGATCGCCATCAGCAAGGCCTGGGGTTTGGCAAAGCCTGCCTGCAAGCCCTCCCCGCCGCCGCGCGCCTGGTTTGGCCGCAGATCAAGGCGCTGGAGCTGTCGGTGGACACGGATAATGTGGCGGCGATGGGGCTGTATTTGCAGCAGGGCTGGGTGGACAGCGGGGAGGCGTATAAGGGGCGGATTGGGTATGAGCGCCGGTTGGCGTGGGTGTTTTAAACAATAAGGAGCTGGTGAAGATGCTAACAACCCTGGAACAACTCGAATCCCTCTACGGCCGGCCCCACGAACGGGCCGTGCGCAAGGAAATCCCGTTTCTCAACGAGGATTACCAGGCCATGGTCCGCGCGTCACCCTTGGTGGTGGTGAGTTCATCCGGCCCGGACGGCATCGACGGTTCGCCCCGTGGCGATGTGCCAGGTTTTGTACGAATCATCGACGAGCGCACGTTGGCGATTCCGGATCGGCCGGGGAATAACCGCCTCGACACCCTGCGTAATCTGGTGGTGGACCCGCGTATAGCGTTGCTGTTCATCATCCCGGGCATTGGCGAGACGTTGCGGGTCAATGGCCGGGCGCAGATTTCCATCGAGCCTGAGTTGCTGGAGAGCTTTGCGGTAAATGGCAAAGCGGCCCGTTCGGTGATTCTGGTGCAGGTGGAGGCGGCATATTTTCATTGCTCCAAAGCCTTTGTGCGCTCCGATTGCTGGAACCCGGAAAAGCATCTGGATCGCTCGGCACTGCCCTCCGCCGGGGCGTTTCACAAGCGCTTGAATGATGGGGCGTTCGACGCCGAAGCCTATGACCGCGAGATGCCGGAGCGGGTCAAGGCCACGCTGTATTGAGAGGCCATTGCAGGAGCGAACGTGCTCGCTCCTGCCAGTGGCGCGGTCAGGCGGATTCGGCGTTGATCGGGATCCAGATTTCCACGGACCCCGTGCCTTTACCCACATCGAAATCGGCGCTGTAGCGCTCAAAATCAGCCCCGACCACCTTGTACCCGGAGGCCGGCAGCCATTCGAACATGATGCGTTCATAGGTCTGCGCCAGCGCCTGCACCGGGCCAAAATGCGGGAACACGGCATAGCGATGGGCCGGGATTTCAATCGACTGGAAGTTGCTCGGTACATCGCCCTTGGCCGGGACTTCAACGCCGGCCAGGTAGTCAAATTCATCGTGTTTGGCGTTGTAGCACACGCCATAGGTCACGCCGCCGACGCGTTTTTTGATCTCTGTGAAGCAGCTGTCGAACAGCTCCCACAACTTGGGAATATCGCCAATCGTGGCCTTTGAATAACGCCCTTGCACACCCGCGATCACCAGGGCCTTGCCCTCTTCCATGCGCGGCTGTAACGGCAGTTTTGTCTGTTGATCCATCTGAACAGTCTCCTTCTTATGAGGGAACAAACCCGCGTCGAGTATAGGGGCATATCCCCGTCGCACTCCAAACAGAAATTTTTCCTGCAGCATCTGGACAATTGGCCATCATCGACCGTATTGTCTGCCCCGCAGGCCACCGCAGTGGCCGACGTCGCTCGGACGGTTCCGGGCGCTTACGTATTTCGAGGCAACAATGGCCGAACCCCGTTCGCCGCGCCGCTTTGCGCGCATAGATCGACTCCCCCCTTACGTGTTCAATATCACTGCCGAGCTGAAGATGGCTGCGCGTCGGCGCGGCGAAGACATCATCGACTTGAGCATGGGTAACCCGGACGGCGCCACGCCACCGCACATCGTGGAAAAAATGGTCACCGTCGCCCAACGCGAAGACACCCACGGTTACTCCACTTCCAAAGGCATTCCGCGGCTGCGCCGGGCGATTTCGCGCTGGTACAAAGACCGCTACGAAGTGGACATCGACCCGGAAACAGAAGCCATCGTGACCATCGGTTCCAAGGAAGGCCTGGCGCACTTGATGCTGGCCACCCTGGACCAGGGCGACACGGTGCTGGTGCCCAACCCCAGCTACCCGATTCACATCTACGGTGCCGTGATTGCCGGCGCCCAGGTGCGTTCGGTGCCGCTGATTCCGGGGGTGGACTTCTTCGCTGAACTGGAACGTGCGATTCGTGGCTCGATCCCCAAGCCGAAGATGATGATCCTCGGCTTCCCGTCCAACCCCACCGCGCAGTGCGTGGAGCTGGACTTCTTCGAACGGGTGATCGCCCTGGCCAAGCAGTACGACGTGCTGGTGGTGCATGATTTGGCCTACGCCGACATCGTCTACGACGGCTGGAAAGCTCCGTCGATCATGCAAGTGCCGGGCGCCAAGGACATCGCGGTGGAGTTTTTCACCCTGTCCAAGAGCTACAACATGGCCGGCTGGCGCATTGGTTTCATGGTGGGCAACCCGGAACTGGTCAACGCCCTGGCGCGGATCAAGAGTTACCACGACTACGGCACCTTCACCCCGCTGCAAGTGGCGGCGATTGCGGCGCTGGAAGGCGATCAGCAGTGCGTGAAAGACATTGCCGAGCAGTACCGTCAACGCCGTAACGTGCTGGTGAAAGGCCTGCATGAGCTGGGCTGGATGGTCGAGAACCCGAAGGCGTCGATGTACGTCTGGGCGAAGATTCCCGAGGCGTACGCCGCAATGGGTTCGCTGGAGTTTGCCAAGAAGCTGCTGCTTGAGGCGAAGGTGTGTGTGTCGCCGGGGATTGGCTTTGGTGAGTATGGCGACGACCACGTGCGCTTTGCACTGATCGAAAACCAGGACCGGATTCGCCAGGCGGTGCGGGGCATCCGGGCGATGTTCCGGGCGGATGGGCTGGTCAAGAAAGCTGACGCCTGACCCGATCCAACGGCAGGAACCCAATCAATGTGGGAGCGGGCTTGCTCGCGAAGGCGGTGGTTCAGTCAACTCATATGTCGACTGATTCACCGCCTTCGCGAGCAAGCCCGCTCCCACATTTTGTTTTGCGGTGTGCCTGTTAGACCACCAGCGACAGCAACATGATAAAGCCCAACGCCACCACCGACAGGATGGTCTCCATCGCCGTCCAGGTCTTGAACGTCTCGGCCACGGTCATATTGAAGTACTGCTTCACCAGCCAGAACCCCGCATCGTTGACGTGAGACAGCACCAGCGAGCCCGCCCCCGTCGCCAATACCAGCAACTCGCGGTTCACCCCCGGAATCATCCCCACCACCGGCACTACAATGCCGGCACCGGTAATGGTCGCCACCGTCGCAGAACCGGTAGCCACACGAATCACCGCCGCCACCAGCCAGGCCAGCAGGATCGGGTTGATCTGCGCGGTCACCGCCATATGGCCGATCACATCACCTACGCCGCTGGTCACCAGCATCTGCTTGAAACCACCACCGGCACCGATGATCAGGATGATCGCTGCCGTCGGCGCCAGGCTGGCGTCGAGCAGCTTGAGGATTTGCTTGGAGCCGATGCCCTGGCGATGACCAAAGGTGTACAACGACAGCAGCAAAGCCAGCAGCAAGGCGGTGATCGGGTGACCGATCATGTCCATCCAGTTGCGGATCACATGGCCGTCCGGCAGGGCGACGTCGGCGAAGGTTTTCAGCAGCATCAGGAACACCGGCAACAGCACGGTGATCAGGGTGATGCTGAAGCTCGGCAGGGTCTTGGATTCCGGTTGCTCACTGGCCAGTTGGTCTACCAGTTCCTGGGACGGGTTGCCCGGAATGTACTTGGCGATAAACGAACCGTAGAGCGGGCCGGCGATGATCGCCGTAGGCAGCGCGACGATCAGGCCGTAGAGAATGGTCTTGCCGATGTCGGCACCGAACACGCCGATCGCCAGCAGAGGGCCCGGGTGCGGTGGCACCAGGCCGTGCACCGCCGACAGGCCCGCCAGCAGCGGGATGCCGATCTTGATCAGCGACACACCGGTACGGCGCGCAACGATAAACACCAGCGGGATCAGCAACACAAAACCGATCTCGAAGAACAGCGGAATGCCCACCAGGAACGCGGCGAACATCATTGCCCACTGCACCTTCTCCTTGCCGAAGGCCCGCACCAGGGTTTGCGCGATCTGATCGGCACCGCCGGAATCGGCCATCATCTTGCCGAGCATCGTACCCAGCGCGAGGATAATCCCGACAAAGCCGAGCACCCCGCCGAAGCCGTCCTGGAAGGCCTTGATGATCTTGTCCACGGGCATGCCCGAGGTCAGGCCGAGAAAGCCTGCGGCGATGATCAGCGCAATGAACGGGTGGACTTTGAACCGGGTGATCAACACGATCAGGCCGATGATGGTCACCACTGCATCGAGCAGCAGATAGGTATCGTGGGACAAGCCAAACATGGGGGTCTCTCCTGTTTGTTGTTGTTATTAAAGCCGGTAAAAAATTCAGTGCAGGCGGACAGCGCTATCTTGTCCGGCAAAAAATTATTTGTTTGGTTCAAAGCCGTGTTCGAGCCACCAGGCATTGGTTTGCTCGGCCAGTTCTTCAACGCTGTCTTCACTGGCGTTCAGCGCCAGGGTCAACGGCTCGCCCACCGGCGATTCAAGGGTGGCGAACTGGCTGTCTATGAGGCTGGCCGGCATGAAATGGCCGGGGCGATGGGATACACGGTCGGCGGCGACTTCGCGGGTCAGCTCCAGAAACACAAACCCCAGGCCCGGCGCGGCTTCGCGCAGGTGGTCGCGGTATTTCTTCTTCAGGGCCGAACAGGTGAGCACCGGATGCTCGCCGGCCTTGAGCGAGCGGCGCAGCTCATCGCACAGGATGTCGAGCCAGCCGGCGCGGTCTTCGTCGTTAAGGGGATGGCCGGCGCTCATCTTCTCGATGTTCGCGGCGGGGTGAAAGCTGTCGCCTTCGATGGCGGTGGCGCCGTTCAGCAGGCACAGGGCCTCGCTGACGCTGGACTTGCCACAGCCGGAAACACCCATGATCACGAGGGCAGTAACAGGTTGACTCATGAAACACCTCAAGACGCAGATAGCGCTACCTTTGCACGCTGTAAGGCTAGTGCAAAAACAGGCTTTTCCCGCGCCGTCTTGTCATTTTTATGGAGTGACGCGTGCATCTGCTCCAAAGGTTTGCACGGGAACAGGCATCCCGACGTTCAAGAATTTGCAGGGTCTTGGAGACAGCGCTACCTTAGTGCCTCGATTTTTGTTTGGCAAGCCGCCTGATGACTCCCAAGAACGATAAAAATACCCGCACCACGGGCCGCCCTACCCTCAATGAAGTGGCCCGCCTGGCTGGCGTCAGCCCGATTACCGCCTCCCGGGCCTTGCGTGGCATCAGCACCGTGGCCACCGAACTGGTGGAAAAAGTGCAAAAAGCCGCCGCCGAACTGAGCTACGTGGTCAACCCGGCCGCCCGTGCCCTGGCATCTGCCCAGAGCCAGTCGGTGGTGGTGTTGGTGCCGTCGCTGTCCAACCTGCTGTTTATCGAAACCCTGGAAGCCATCCACCAGGTGCTGCGGCCCAAGGGCTTTGAAGTGCTGATCGGCAACACCCACTATTCCCGTGACGAAGAAGAAGACCTGCTGCGCAACTACATGGCCTACCAGCCACGGGGGTTGCTGCTGACCGGGTTTGACCGTACGGAAAGCGCCCGGCGCATGGTGGAATCGAGCAATGTGCCGTGTGTGTACATGATGGACCTGGACCCGGGCGCCGGACTGAACTGCGTAGGATTTTCGCAATTGAACGCCGGGGAAACAGCGGCGGCGCATTTGATCTCACGGGGGCGCAAGCGGTTGGCCTACATTGGCGCGCAATTGGACCAGCGGACTTTGCTGCGCGGCGAAGGCTTTCGCCGGGCGTTGCAGCAGGCGGGGTTGTACGACCCGGCACTCGAAGTGCTGACGCCAAGGCCATCGTCGCTGGGCCTGGGTGGTGAATTGTTCCTGCAGTTGCTGGCCAGCCATCCGGATGTGGACGCGATCTTCTTTGGCAACGACGACCTGGCTCAAGGTGCGCTGCTGGAAGCGCTGCGCCATGGCATCAAGGTGCCGGAGCAGATCTCGGTGCTGGGCTTCAACGACCTGCCCTCCTCCTCGTTCATGGTGCCGCGACTGAGCAGCATCAGTACGCCGCGTGAAGCCATTGGCCGGCGCGCGGCAGAGCATTTGCTGACGGTGATGGCCGGCAACAAGATCGCCCGGCCGGTGGTGGACATGGGGTTTGAGTTGAAGGTGCGCGAGAGTACCTAGGCGGTAGCTGTAGGAAGTGGCTGGTGTTGCTGGCAGCGCCTTGCTCCGTTACCTACAGGTACGTCAGAATCCGCCGGCTTGTGCGCCTGGGTAGGGCTCTCTAAGGTTGCCCGGTCGCTGAATTTCTCAGTGATCGGGTTTAGTAGCCTGGACAGTCATACAGAATGAGCATGAGCTTCATCTATCAGACTTACGTGTCTGTGCTTGATGGTGGCTGTGCGCAGGGCGCCCTTGTGGCGCGCCGGATTTTTGTGTGACTTTGCCGGTCTACTAACCTGCGTGCAGCCGCCACCCTTTCGTTTAGTAGCGATCAGGTGATGGCCCAGATAGAGGTCACGCTTATGTTCAAAGTTACTCCCAATCCTCCTTCCTTATTCACCGTCAGCCCCGACGCCAGCAGCGAAAGCCTGATCGCCAACAGCTACGAGACGTTTTCCTCGGTCAGCACATTATTGCTCGACCTGTCTGATGAACTCACCGGCAAAGACCGCGACACCGCATTGGCGATTCACCAGTTGAGTGAGTTGGGCGTATTGCTGATGGGCAAGCTGATGGACCTGGAATCACCACTGATCTAACAGACCGCACGCGGTCAAACTGTGGGAGCGGGCTTGCTCGCGAATGCGGTGTGTCAGCCGAGCTTTCCATCACTGATACACCGCATTCGCGAGCAAGCCCGCTCCCACATTTTTGATCCTGCCCACTTAACAACCTCGCCGTGCCTTCTGGCCCCTGCTAAATTGCCCCCTGCCTTCTCACCCTCGTCAGGAAAGCACCATGGGCCATTCGCTGAAAATCCTCGGTCGCACTTCTTCCATCAACGTGCGAAAAGTCCTGTGGACCTGCCAGGAACTGGATATCCCCTACGACCGCGAAGACTGGGGCATCGGCTTCGCCTCCACCCAGTCCCCCGAATTCCTGGCCCTGAACCCCAACGCCCAAGTCCCGGTGATCATCGACGACAACGGCGTGCTGTGGGAATCCAATACCATCTGCCGCTACCTCGTGGGCCTGCACCAACGCCACGACCTGTTGCCCACCGAGCCGGTCGCCCGTGCGAGGGTCGAGCAATGGATGGACTGGCAAGCCACCGAACTCAACCCGTCGTGGGGCTACGCCTTCCACGCTCTGGTACGCAAGAACCCGGACTACCAGGACCCGCAACGCATCAAAGCCGGGGTAAAAAGCTGGAACGACAAGATGGGCCTGCTTGAAGAGCAACTGATCAAAACGGGCGCCTACGTCGCCGGTAACGACTTCACACTCGCCGACATCCTCATCGGCCTGTCGGTGCACCGCTGGTGGATGACGCCCATGGAGCATCCGTCCTACCCGGCGGTCAGCGCCTACTACGAAACCCTCAGCCAACGCCCCGGCTTCAAAACCTTCGCCCTCAACGGCCACAACTAAAAACAAGGACTACCCAATGAACGGACTCAACGTACTACTCACCGGCGCCTGCGGCCGCATCGGCAAGACGTTTTTCCAAGCGTCGAAAGACCGCTACCGCTTCACCCTCACCGACCGCATCGAGCCGGATTTCGCCCTCGGCGAGCACCGTTTCATCCACGCCGACCTGAGCGACAAAACCGCCCTCGCCGCCCTGCTCGACCGGATTGACGTGATCGTGCACCTGTCGGGCATCCCCCACGCCAGCGCGACCTTCGACGAGTTGTTGCCCAACAATATCCTGGCCACCACCTACCTGTTCGAAGCCGCCGTGGCCGCAGGTGTGAAGCGCCTGGTGTTCGCCAGCAGCGCCCAGACCATCGAAGGCTACCCGGTAGACCGGCAGATCACGCCGGGCATGCCTGTATTGCCCGCCAACCTGTACGGCGTGAGCAAATGCTACGGCGAAGCCCTGTGCGGTTTTTACGCGGCCAAAACCCCGCTCTCCACCATCGCCCTGCGCATCGGTGCGTTTGAATTCCCCGAAACCCACGACCTGAACAACGCCCGCGACCTCAGCGCCTGGCTCAGCCCCCGCGACGCCGTGCAACTGCTGCAACGCTCGGTGGAAACCATCGGGGTGAAACACCTGATCGCCCATGGCATTTCCAATAACCGTTTCAAACGCCTGGACCTCAGCGAAACAACCCGTGTGCTGGGTTACCAACCGGTGGATGATGCGTTCCAGGAATTCGAGATCCCGATCACTTACTGAGTCTTCTGCCCATGTCTCCACCCTCTCTTGCAGACGGTATCGACCCGATCCGCGCCGCGCACATCAGCGCGCGCATTGATCGGTTGCCCGCCGTCGCCACTGTCTGGCGCCTGGTGGCGCTGCTGTCGATTGGCGGCTTTTTCGAGCTGTATGACTTGTTCCAGACTGCCTATATCAGCCCCGGTCTGATCAGTGACGGAATTTTCCACACCGGCAGCCAGGGCGTATTCGGCTTCTCCGACCAGGCGGCCTTTGCCTCGGCGACCTTTCTCGGCCTGTTCCTCGGCGCCAGCCTGCTCAGCCCGATTGCCGACCGCTACGGGCGCCGGGCGATCTTCACCTTTGCGTTGATCTGGTACACCGTCGCCACCGTGTTGATGGGTATCCAGACCTCCGCCCTGGGCATCATCTGCATGCGTTTCCTGGTGGGCATCGGCCTGGGCATCGAACTGGTGACCATCGACGCCTACCTCTCGGAACTGGTGCCCAAGCGCATGCGCAGCTCGGCGTTTGCCTTTGCGTTTTTCATCCAGTTCCTGTCGGTGCCGGCGGTGGCGTTGATGTCGTGGTGGCTGGTACCCCAGGCACCGTTCGGGATTTCCGGCTGGCGCTGGGTAGTGGTAAGCAGTGCGGTATTTGCGCTGTTTATCTGGCAACTGCGCAAGCGCCTGCCGGAATCGCCGCGCTGGCTCGCACAAAAAGGCCGTTTCGGCGAAGCCGGGCAGATCATGGACAGCCTCGAAGCGCGCTGCCGGAAAGACCACGGCAAGCCACTCGATGAGCCGGAACCGCAAGCCGTCAGCGTGCAGGGCCAAGGGCGCTTCGCCGATATCTGGCAACCGCCGTACCGGCGCCGGGCGTTGATGCTGATTGTGTTTCATGTGTTCCAGGCCATCGGCTTTTTCGGCTTCGGCAACTGGCTGCCGGCGCTGCTCTCGGGCCAGGGCGTGAGCGTCACTCACAGCCTGGGCTATGCCTTCATCATCACCCTCGCCTACCCGTTGGGGCCGCTGCTGTTTGTGAAGGTGGCGAACCGGTTTGAGAACAAATGGCAGATTGTCGGCTCGGCGCTCGGCGCGGTGATCTTCGGCAGTTTGTTCGCGCTGCAAACCACCGCCGTGGGCCTGGTGATCTGCGGGGTGATGATCACCTTCTGCAACGCCTGGCTGAGTTTCAGTTATCACTCCTACCAGAGCGAACTGTTCCCCACCAACATCCGCGCCCGGGCGGTGGGTTTCTGCTATTCGTTCAGCCGGTTGTCGACGGTGTTCAGCAGCCTGTTGATCGGTGTGATCCTCGAACACCTCGGCACGCCCGGCGTGTTGGCGTTTATCGCCAGCAGCATGTTGATCGTGATGATCACCATCAGTTGGTTCGGCCCGCGCACCCGCAACCTGGCGCTGGAGAACATTGCCCACTAGCGGCAAACAATGGCCGTCGGCACGCCAACGCTTGCCGACGGTAGCGGCCCAAAGCCCCCGTAAACACGGGGCCATACCACTGGGCACGCTAATTGCTCCACCTGTGGCACCGCCCACATCCACAGGTGTCCTGATCATGCTGATCAACAACAACCCCCAGGCTCAGTCGACGATCCAACGCATCAAGCGCGCAGACATGGACCCGGCCAACGCCGCGGCCAGCGCGCTGTACAGCGGTGCTGCGCAAAACGTGCAACAGGGCACTACCACTGTATCGACCACACAGGCAGCGGCCGACGCCACTGCCGACAACATCAATGCCGCCTTCGCCAAGACCCGTGTGCAGTTGCAAGCCACCACCGCAACCGCCTCGACCACCGATACGGCCAAGACTGACTCCACCACGTCGGCCCGCAGTGACTTCACCGACTACATGAAAAAAAGCCCGGCCGAGCGCATCCGCGAGCAACTGCTCAAGGAACAGGGTTTGACCGAGGATGATGTGAAGAACATGCCTCAGGACAAGCAGGATGCTATTTCCAAGGAAGTTGCAGAACGCCTGAAGGAGCAGCAGGCGCAGCAGGTAGCGGCGAAGACGGCTGACCCGCAGGCGCAGACGGTGAAAGAAACCCTGGCTGCGATCTAAGCCACACCACAAACCAAATGTGGGAGCGGGCTTGCTCGCGAATGCGGTGTGTCAGTCAATCCATGTGCTGACTGACACACCGCATTCGCGAGCAAGCCCGCTCCCACACAAGCTCATTCCACATTTGATCTGCGGTGTTACTGCAATTGCAGTGTCGAGTTGAACTGACTGATCGCATCCACCACATGCCGTGACCCTTCCTGAATCTCCAGGATCACCTGCCCCGCCTCATTCGCCAGCTCCACCCCAAGCCCCGTGCGGCTCAGGCTCGACTGCATGCTCGACACCGCGCTGATCGACAGGTCGTGGTTCTTGCGCACCACATCCACAATCTCGATCGTCGCCTGGCTGGTTCGCGCCGCAAGGCTGCGCACCTCATCCGCCACCACCGCAAACCCGCGCCCATGCTCGCCCGCCCGGGCCGCTTCGATCGCCGCATTCAGCGCCAGCAGGTTGGTCTGGTCGGCGATGCCGCGGATGGTCTGGACGATGGTGCCGATGATGTCCGACTGCTTGCTCACTGCGTCGATGCTCACGGCCGCTTCGTTAAGGTCACGGGAAATTTCTTCGATGATCTGCACGGTCTGCTGCACCACTTCCGAGCCCTTGCGGGCGCAGGCGTCGTTTTGCACCGAGGTGGCGTGAGCCGAGTCGGCAGCCGTGCGCAAGGTGGTGACCTGGTCGGTGATGTCGCTGGCGAACTTCACCACTTTGTACAGGCGCCCGTTGGCATCGAAGATCGGGTTGTAGGAGGCTTCCAGGAACAGCGTTTGGCCGAATTTGTCTTTGCGCTCAAACCGGTGGGAGTGATATTCGCCGCGATTGAGCGAGGCCCAGAATGCCTTGTAGGCCGGCGAATCGGTCTCACCGCGATGACAAAACAGACTGTGGTGCTGGCCGACGATTTCACTGAGGGAATACTTCACCGTCTTCAGGAAGTTGTCGTTGGCATTCAGGATCTGGCCTTGCGGGGTGAATTCAATGACCGCCATGGAGCGGCCGATGGCGTCGATCAGGCTCTGGTTTTCATGCTCGCGGTGAATCCGCGCCGAGATGTCCGAGGCCACCTTGATCACGCTTTGCACCTGGTTGTCGGCACCGATTACCGGCATGTAACTGGCCTCCAGCCACACTTCCTGACCATGCTTGTTCAACCGCATGAAGGTGCCACTGAGGGGCTCGCCCCGCGCCAGGTCGCGCCAGAGCTTGGCGTAGGCGTCGGTGTGGGTGTAGGCCTCTTCGCAGAAAATCCGGTGATGCTTGCCGCGAATTTCTTCGGCGCGGTAGCCCATGGTCTTGCAGAAATTTTCATTGGCATCCAGCACGATGCCGTCGCGATCAAACTCGATCATTGCCATGGAACGGCTGATGGCGGCCAATTTGGCTTTGGCTTCGGTAAGGGCGCAGGAGAAACGTTCGATTTCCAGCAGGTCGGATTTGTGTTGGCGGTTGAACATGTCAGATCACCCTTTATTTTCCCGACGCCCACGCGGGCGCATTCCATTCACGGTTTGAATCTTGATCGAAGACCTTTATGGGGAAACCTATCCGAAACGCTTTATATGCCGAGCGTCATCAACGGTTCTGGGTGAGCATAGACAGGCGTTGGCGCTATGCAAGGCCACTAGTCAGCCAGCATTTGCAACAAAGCATTAACCACTGCGGAAGGCGGTTGGTGGCGTGATGTCACCAACGCAAACTCGCGATGCACCGGCTCCGCCAGGGGCATGATGCGCAAGCCGTGGCGCTGGGCCGGCAGGGTCATCTCGGGCACCAGCGTCACTCCCACGCCTTCACGCACCAGGCTGAAAGCGCTGTTCCACTCGCGCACTTCCACCCGCACCTCGCGCAGCACCAGGCCGGCTTCCTGCGCCAGGCTGCGGGCGTTGACGGTGCAGCCGCCGGTGGCAAGCACGAACGGTTGCTCCACCAACTCTTCCAGCGTGACCGTTGCCTGCGCCGGGCGCCGGGAAAACCCGTGGGCCATCGGCAGCACCGCCACCCAGTTATCGCGCCCCAGCACGGCGGCACTGCGCTCGGACGGCGGGTTGAGCACCACGCCCAGGTCGATCAGATTCGCGTCGAGCAAGGTGTTCACTTCATCGTCGGTCACTTCCAGGGCCGTGACCTCGATGCCGGGGTAAAGCTGGTTGAACCGACGCAGCAGCGGCGGCAGGAACACCGCCAGCACCATGGGGAAACTCGCGATGCGAATCGTCCCACGCAGCATCGGC
This sequence comes from Pseudomonas sp. C6002, assembly GCF_013385805.1. Classification (NCBI taxonomy): domain Bacteria; kingdom Pseudomonadati; phylum Pseudomonadota; class Gammaproteobacteria; order Pseudomonadales; family Pseudomonadaceae; genus Pseudomonas; species Pseudomonas sp. C6002. The sequence continues at coordinate 59,096 of NZ_JACAPH010000008.1, forward strand.
CGCGCTTCGTCCACGGTGGTGCGAATCGCCTGCAACGCTTCCAACATCACCCGCGCCTGCTCGATCACTTGCAGGCCCAGGGCGGTAGGCACGGTCTGACGCGCCTCACGCACAAACAACTGCGCACCGAGGTTGGCCTCCATGGCCGCCATCGCCTGGCTGGCGGCGGACTGAGTCATGCCCACTCGTTCGGAGGCGGCAGTGATGCTGCCGTTGTCCGCCACGGCCACCAGCAGGCGCCAGTGCATCAGGTTCATCATGGCAGTAGCTGTCCTTATGGCAGGATTCTGAAAGATTAATTTTACCCAAGGTGCCATGCCCACGAGACTGAAGGCAACTGTCCTGCGGAGTTGCCCCGATGAAGCTGTATTTTTCCCCGAATGCCTGTTCCCTCGCCTCCCATATCGCGCTGCGGGAATTGGCCCTGCCGTTTGAATTGATTCGCGTCGACAACCAGAAAAAGCTCACGGCTGACGGTGATGATTTCCTGCAGATCAATCCCAAGGGCTATGTAGCCGCACTGCAACTGGACAACGGCGAGGTACTGACCGAAGGCGCGGCCATCCTGCAATACCTGGCCGACCGGGTACCCGCAGCGGGCCTGGCGCCGGCCAATGGCAGCTGGGAGCGGGTGCGTTTGCAGGAGTGGCTGAACTTTGTCTCCAGCGAGATTCATGGCGGGCTGGGAGTGTTGTTCAAGGACGCGATTCCCGATGAGGTGAAGGCGCTGTTCAAGGCCACGCTGTTCAAGCGCTTTGCGATTCTGGTGCAGACCCTGGAGCGCCAGGATTACCTGCTGGGCGCGCAGTACTCGGTGGCGGATGCGTACCTGTTTGTGGTGCTGCGCTGGGCGGGGTTGTTTGATATCGACTTGCAGCAGTGGCCGGCGTTGGCGAAGTTTCAGCAGCGGGTCGGCGAGCGGCCGGCGGTGATTGCCGCCCTGGCCGCTGAAAATCCATGACCTGAAATGCGATCAATCTGTAGGAGCTGGCTTGCCTGCGATAGCGATGGTGAATCCAACACCGCTATCGCAGGCAAGCCAGCTCCCACATTGGGTCTTCATTGGTTTAGAGAATGGGTTTCAAGCCATCGTTTTCGATGAATGCACTTAACGCCAACACATCCACCGACCCCGAACGGTCCTGATCCAGGTGCGCCACCTGGCGGCGCACCGCCTGATGAATACGCCGGGTGCCCTGCCCCAGTTGAACCGTGCCGCGCAGGTCTACCGCCTGCGCCGCCACGATCAACTCAATGCTGCCCAGCCACACCACGCGCTGCACCAGTTGCCGGGTTTTCTCGACCACCGCCAGCGCCTGCCCCGCATAATCTTCCACGCGATCCGCCACCGGCACGCTCACCGCCGGGATCGGATTGGCCAAGTGCCCGATCTCCGCCACCAACGCCGAACCGGTGCGCTGCAAGGCGGCCATGCCCACGTGCCCGGGCTGGTTGATCAGAAAGCGCGGCAGTTCACTGGAGGCCGGCGACAGCAACTTGGCAATCCGCTCGGCGCTGCACACCGCCACGCGACTCAACGCCAGGCCCAAGCCTTCGGCCGCCAGCGCGAGATGGGTGCTGTCGAAATTGGCCGTGGCCAGCACCAACGCGTCTTCGCTGATCAACGCCGGATTGTCCGCACCGCTGGTCAGTTCCAGTTCGATCAACTCGCGTAACGCCTGCATTGCCTGTTGCGCCGCGCCTTGAACCACCGTGGCACAGCGAAAGCTCAGCGGGTCCTGTAGCCGACGCGGGTTGTCGGCCAATTCGCCGCCCGCCAGCAATTCCAGCAACGCCGCTGATTGCCCGCTTTGCCCCGGCGCCGGGCGCAACTGCGAAGCCCACGGCTGGAAAGGACTGAGGTTGGCCCGATAGCCTTCACACGACAACGCCAGCCCCGCCAACATCGCCTGCAATGCCTGTTCGGCCTCGGCCACCAGCAACGCGCCAAGGCCGATGCTCGCGGAGTTGGCCGACACCAGCGCCAGGCCATCCTTGCCCGTCAATGGCACGTTCAGCGCCAGACTCAAATGCGCCAACGGCGCCAGGTCGCTCTCACCCAGCGAGCCGAGCAACGGCACCGCGGGCTCCATGCCGCAGTTGAGTAACGCCAACAGCGCCTGCGCTGCACCCGGCGAAACACCCGAACGCCCCTGGGCCAACCCCGCCAAGCGGGCTGCGGTGATCGCGCGTAATTCCTCACGCGTGGCCAGGCGGCCAACGCCCACCGCACGCCCCAAAGGAATGTTTGCCTGTTCCGGCGCGACCTGCGTATCCACCGCCGCACCGAGGCCGGTGGTCACCCCGTAAATCGGCGTGCCTTCAGCCACCAGGCGCAGCAACAGTCGATGCCCTTCGTCGATACGTTGGCGCGCCGCATCGCTGAAGTCAGCCGGTGCGTCTTGGCGGGCAATCGACAGCAAATCCTCAATCGTCAAACCGGCGGGATCGAAGTGAATCATGCCCAGCGCAACCGCTGGCCGATCCCCAGGCGTCTGGATTTTTCCAGCAGTGCGTGGCCCAGGGCGATATCGCTGAGGCTCAAGCCACGGTGCCAGAACAGGATGGTTTCCTCGGGGGTTTCCCGGCCGGTCTTCAAGCCGGCGACGATCTGCCCCAACTCGGCATGCAAGGTCTCGGCGCTGAGTTTTCCGGCGTCGACGTGGGCGCGCAATGCGCCGAACATCCCGCCCTTGCACTGGCCCCAGTCGTCCACCACCAGCTTGTGCATGATGTCGGTCAACGACAGTTCCACCGCGCTCATGGTGCCGTAGGGCACGACGAAGGCACCGGGCTTGATCCACTCGGTGTGCAGCAACGGTTGCGGCTGATCCAGGCGTGAAGCTTCCACCACGATGTCGGCGCCGCGCACCGTGGACTCCCAGTCGTCGGTGACAATCACCGGCTTGCCGAGGTCGCGGCGCAGGCGTTCGGCGAAGGCTTCGCGGCTTTCACTGCGGCGCGAGTGCACGCGGATTTCGTCGAAGTCGAACAGGTGGTCCAGCAGCCGCACGTTCCAATACGCCGTGCCACGGGCACCGATGTGCGCGAGGATTTTGCTGTCGGGCCGGGCCAGGTATTTGGCACCGATGGCGGTGACGGCGCCGGTGCGCATGTCGGTAATCGCCGAGGCGTCGAGGATGGCCTTGGGGATGCCGGTGGCCGGGTCCAGCAGGTTGAGAATCGCCAGTTCCGAGGGCAGGCCCTTGCGGTAGTTATCGACAAAGTCGCCCACCACCTTGACCCCGGCGTAGCCGATTGCGCCGCCCAATACACCGCGCAGCACGTTGAAGTGGCCGTTGATTTCACCGCCGGGAATCAGGTGCATGCGCGGCTCGATCACCGCCTCGCTGCGGCCCTGGATCGCCAGGCTGGATTCGATGGCGTTGAGGATTTCGTCGTTGGTCAGGGCCAGTTCGTCGATGTCCAGGCCGTTGAGGAAGTCGATGTAGATCGGTTGCATGGTCTGCTCACTGATGGGTTGCGAAGGTCGATGCTGAAGATGCTTTTATGGGGTGAGGGAGATTGCTGTGGTGAGGAGCTTGCTGTGGTGAGGAGCCTGTCGTGGTGAGGAGCTCCCTCGCCACAGCAAGCTCCCTCCCTACAGCAAGCTCCCTCTCCACAGGGATCAAGTTATGGAGCCTTGAACACAACCTGCTGCACATCGACCTTTTTCGGGATCAGGCCGTTGGCAAAAAACGCGTCGGCCGTACGTTGCTGGTTGGCGATATCCACCGCTTCCAATGGCCGGCTCGGCGTCGGCGAGCGGTGCTGGAAGTAACTCTCCACCACCGCCGGCTGCAAGCCCAATGTCTTGGCCATCAGCGCGACGCTTTCGTCATGCTGGTCCAGCGACAACCGCTGCGCCTGGGCAAACACCTTGAGAATCGCCGCAATCGCCTGCGGGTGCTGCTTGGCAAACGGCCCGCTGGCGATGAAGAAACTGCCCGCCGGGTTCAGCCCCTGGCCATCCCCCAGCACCTTCGCCGAACCGTCCACCACGGCCGCCGAGTAGTACGGGTCCCACACCACCCAGGCGTCGACCTTGCCTTGTTCAAACGCGGCACGGCCGTCGGAGGGCGACAGGTACACCACGTTCACGTCCTTCCACTGCAAGCCGGCACGCAACAAACTTTTGAGGAACAGGTTGTGGGCGCTGGAACCCTTGAGCAACGCCACGCGCTTGCCCTTGAGTTCGGCCACGCTTTGCACGGTGCTGTCCTTGGGCAGCAGGATGGCTTCGGTGCGCCCGTCATTGGGCTCGACGCCGATGTAGCGAATGTCGATGCCGGCAGCCTGGGCGAAGATCGGCGGGATGTCGCCGATATTGCCGATGTCGATGCTGCCGCCATTTAGGGCTTCGATCAGCGGCGGGCCGCCGAGGAATTCGATCCACTCGACCTTGGTGCCCGGCAACCCTTGCTCGAACAGGTGGTGCTCACGGGCGAGCACCATGCTCACCGAGCTTTTCTGGTAGCCAACGCGCAGGGTGGCCGGTTCTGCCGCCAGCAGCGGCCCGGCGCACAGTGCCAGCAGTGTGGCTGCGATGAGCTTGCGCATCAGAGACTCTCCTTGACCTTGGCCGCGACGTCCGCCGGCACCCACTGCTGCCAGACCTGCGGCTGTTCTTTCAGGAACGCTTCGGCCACCTGGCGCGGCGCGGTACGTTTCTCGGCCATTTGCGCGAGGATGCCGTTGAGCAGGTCAATCGGCAGGTCGACTTTTTCAAAGAACGTCACCAGTTGCGGGTACTGCGCCTTGAACGGCGCCGACACGCCAATCGCCAGGTGCGCTGGCATCGAACGAGTACCGATGGGGTGCGGGTTGTTGGCGTCGGCCAGGGTCTTCCAGGCTTCGGCGTTGAACGGTGGTTCTTCCAGTTTGATCAACTTGAAGCGCCCCAGCAGTGGCGTCGGCGACCAGTAGTAGAACAGCACCGGCTTGCCGCGACGGATCGAGGATGCAACCTCGGCATCCAGCGCCGCGCCGGAGCCGGTGCGGAAGTTGACGTAGCTGTCGGTCAGGCCATAGGCCTTGAGTTTCTGGCTGTTGACGATCTCCGAGGTCCAGCCGGTGGGGCTGTTGAGGAAGCGCCCACGGGTCGGGTCTTCGGGGTCGCGGAACACGTCTTTGTAGCGGGCCAGGTCGGCGACGGATTTAAGCTCCGGGGCCAGGGGTTTGATGCCCCGTTCGGCGTCGCCCTTGATCACGTATTCCGGCACCCACCAGCCTTCGGTAGCGCCTTTGACGGTGTCGCCCAGGCCGAACACCTTGCCTTCGCTTTCGGCCTTGACCCACGCCGGACTGCGCCCGGCCCACTCTTCGCCGATCACCTGGATATCGTCCTTGGCCAGGGCGGCCTCCAGGCTCACGGTGCTGCCGGGCAAGGTGTCGGTGGGCAGGCTATAGCCTTTCTCGACGATCAGGCGCAGCACTTCGGTGATCAGGCTGCCGCTTTCCCAGGTGATGTCACCGAAGTGGATCGGTTTGGCAGGTTCGGCGGCCGTGGCTGATTGTGCCAGGACGGTGAGTGCCAATAGCGAGCCACCGAGCAGGTTCTTGATTGTTTTCATGTGTTACCTCGTGGTGATTCCATGAAGAGTGCTCTTGTGGCGAGGGAGCTTGCTCCCGCTGGACTGCGCAGCAGGCCCAAAGTGCTTGGGGCCGCTACGCGCCCCAGCGGGAGCAAGCTCCCTCGCCACAGGTTTTGCATCAGGGTTTAAAAGTCATAACTGAGCCGCGTGTAGTAAAACGCCCCTTCCGGCGCCGTCGGCGACAGGTAGCTGTATTGCTGGCCCGGGGTCTGGCGCAAACGGGTGTTGTAGTCGTCAGGCTTGCTGTCGAACAGGTTGTTGACGCCCACCGACACCCGCAGTTGTTTGGTGAAGGCGTAGTTCACGTCCAGGTCGGTGGTCCATTGCGCACTGAAGGTCTGGTCGTACTGGGCGTTGGCTTCGCTGGAGGCATATTTGCGGTACTTGCCGTAACGGGTTTCGTTGAGGGCAATGGTCCATTGGTTGAGCTTGTGGACCGCGCCAAACACCAGCTTGTCTTCCGGGTAACCGTGCTCCAGGAAGCCACGGGATTCACGGGTCAGCACTTCGAAGCCGTTGGGGTTTTCGTGGACCTTTTCGATAGTGGTGCGGGCCTTGGTGTAGCCCGCCGACAGGTTCAGGTTGCCGAACTGCTCAAGGTCCAGGTTGTACTTGCCCACGATGTCGACGCCGCGGGTGCGGGTGTCGGCGGCGTTGGTCATGAACTGCGCCCAGGAGTACTGGCCGTAGCCGGCGTCCTTGAGGATCTGCTCGGCCAGCGGCCCGGAAATACCACCGCTGAACAGCAGGCGGTCACGAATCGAGATCTGGTAGGCGTCGATGGTCAGCGAGGCCTGGTCGGTTGGGCGCAGCACCAGGCCCAGGGAGAAGTTGGTGGACTTCTCGGGCTTCAGCGGCTGCGCACCGAGGGCACGGGCGGCCGGGTTGTCGGCCGGCAGCATGCGGGTCAGCACCGGGTTGCCGTTGGCGTCGAGGTTGGTGGTGGTGGTCCAGGAGGTACCGATCTGGCCCAGGCTGGGCGCGTGGTAGGCATTGTTGACCGTGGCCCGCAGGCCGACTTTCGGGGTGAAGTCATAGCGCGCCGAGAGTTTGCCGGTGGTGGCTGAACCGAAGTCCGAGTAGTGCTCGGTACGCCCGGCAATGCCCACCTGGAGCTTGTCGGTGACCTGGTTTTCCAGGCCGAAATACACGCCGCCCACATCACGCTTGAAGGTGCCGGCGTCGTCCGGGGTCAGGCCCGAAGCCTGCACCGCGCCAACCTGCACGCCGTCGATGCCACCGTAGGAATAGGAATCGTAGTCGCCGGCCTCCAGCCGGTATTGCTCATGCCGGTAGGCGACGCCCGCCGACACGGTGAGTGGATGGCTCGACCAGTCGACGTTCAGATCCTTGGCGTAATCCAGGGTGATGTTGGTCTGGTCGTTGACCAGGGTGGCGACGTTGAACTTGGTCGGGCTGTTGATCCCGTAGCTCGGGTTGACGGTGTTGAAAGCCAGTTCGTCGTGCTCGTCGCGGCCATAGGTGGCGCTCAAATCGAAGCGGCCGATGCTCTCGTCTTCATAGCGGGTGCCGACGGTGACGGCGCCGTCTTCATAGCGATAGCGGTATTTCGGGATGGTGCCGTTGGGGTAGATCCCGGCCACGTTGTTCGGGCTGCTGGCCAGCAGCGGCGGCGTGTTGTTCACCGAGGTGTCCTGGCCGAAGGTGGCGAAACTGTAGAGGCGCCATTGGTCGTTCAAGCCGATTTCGGCGTTGGCCGCCAGGTTGTATTTGTCGCGCCCGGCACCGCCCCAGCGCGGGTCTTGTACCTGGCCATCGGCGACGTATTTGTCGCCGATGTCATCGGGTTTGTTGTTCAGGGTGTTGAAGCTCAGGGTCAGGAAACCATCCCCCGGCAAGCCGATGCCGTACCAGCCATCGGTGGTTTTGCTGAAGCCGTCGCCCTGGGCGTATTTGCCCAGTTGGGTGTTGATGCCGCCACCGCTGTCGCGCTCCTTGAGCACGATGTTGACCACCCCCGCCACCGCGTCCGAACCGTATTGCGCCGAGGCACCGTCGCGCAGCACTTCGACGTGGTCGATGGCGCTGATGGGGATCATGTCGAGGTCCACCGGCTGCGCGCCAATGAACGGCACGCCACCGGAAATGTTCACCACCGCCGAGGTGTGCCGGCGCTTGCCGTTGATCAGCACCAGGGTCTGGTCCGGGGACAAGCCGCGCAGGGAGGCGCCTTTCGGGTCCTGGCCGCGGGTGGCGCTGTTGTTCTGCGGAAAGTTGAACGAGGGCAGCAGTTGGAACAGCGCCTGGTTGAGGCTGGTGGCGCCGGTTTGCTTGAGTTCTTCGGCGTTGATCACATCCACCGGGGCGCTGCTGGTGAGGGCCGTGGCGTCACTGCGACGGGTACCGATGGCGACCACACGGTCGAGGGTCGGCGCCTGGGCTTCGGCGGTTTGCGCCTTGATGCTGTTGCTGGCAGGCGCGACTTTGGCGCCTTCCTTGATGATGAATGCACCGTCCGGGCTGACCTGGACTTGCAGGCCGGTGCCCTTGAGCGCGGCGTCTACCGCCTGTTGCGCCGACAGCGAACCGTCGACCCGCGCCGAGGAATAATTGCCCAGTTGCGGCGTGAAGGAAATCACCTGGCCGCTCTGGCGGCTGATGTTCAGCAGCACTTCGTCCAGCGGGCCGGGCGCGATGTGATAGACCTGGCGCGCCTCTTCGGCGCTGGCAGCGAAAGACAGGAACAGACTGGCCAACGGCACCAGGGCAAAGGTTCGAAGCGGTGTACGGTTGAATGGGCTCACGTTGGCTCCCCCCAAGGAAACTCCTGAGCGCTGCTCCCCGCAGCGCTTACGGGAGTGATGTGGGATGGCCGGGGGAAAACTTGCAGATCGTTTGGTTATGTCGATAGAACCGACATTCGGAAACGACGCGGTCAACTGTGGGAGCTGTCGAGCTTTAGCGAGGCTGCGATGGTATCGCTGCGGTACATCTGAGAGGCCGAGGTGCTCGCATCGCAGGCAAGCCAGCTCCCACATTGACCGAGGTGAACCGTTTTCAGGCGGCACTGACGGTCACCCACAACCCGGTCCGGCGGGTGATGTGGATCGGCAGGGTGCGTGCCAGGGTGTCGAGGATCTGGTCGGGATTGTCGAGGCGGTACAGGCCGCTGACCCGCAACCCTGCCACCGCCGGATCGAGGCGCAGCACACCGTTGTGATACGGGCGCAGTGCGTCGATCACTTCCACCAGCGGGCGGTCGCGCACTTGCAGGAAACCGTCGATCCACGCCGTCGCCCCCGAGGAACTGGCCAGCACCGGGCCGAAGCCGAAGCGGTCGTAAGTCACCTCGTGCCCGGCCTCCAGTTGCAGGCGTTCGCCGTTCTGGCCGTCGATCTCCAGGGCGCCGTTGAGCGCCACCACATGGCCCTGCCCTTCGCGCTCGCGCAGCAACAGGCGATTGCCCAAGGCATGCAGTCGAGCTTGATCGGTCTGGATGAAAAACGGTCGGTTGCTGTCCCTGGCAATCTTCACCAGCAACTCGCCATCGCGCAGGCGCACCACGCGGTGTTGTGGGTCGAACTGGATGTCGGCGGCACTGCGGGCGTTGAGCAGTAACTCGCTGCCATCCGCCAGCGCTACAGTGCGCCGTTCGCCGGTGCCGGTGCGGATATCGGCGGTCAAATCCTCCACCACCGGCCGGGCCAGCCAACCGGCGCCCAGCATCAGGCCAGCGCCCACCAGGGCGCCGCGCAATACGGTGCGGCGGCTGGATGGCGCGTCCAGTGCCTGCTGCAATACCTTGCCGCTGACGCCTTGGGCCTGCGGAATTTGAAACACACCGAGGCGGGTTTCCAGTTGTTGGCACAAGGCTTCGTGACGCGGGTCTGCGGCGCGCCACTGATGGTAACGCTGCCAGTCGGCGGCACTCGCCTCGCCGGAGCGCAGCAACACCACCCAGCGAGTGGCGCTGTCGATCAGTTCGTCGCTCATTCCAGGCACAGCCGCAGGCAGCGGTTGACGGCACGGGTCATGTAGTCGCTGACCGAGCGTTGGGAAATGCCCAGCTCGGCCGCGATTTCCGGGTAGGTCAGGCCATTGAGTTGCGACAGCAGAAAGGTCGCCTTGACCTTGGCCGGCAAGCCGTCGAGCAACTGGTCGATGGCCTGCAGGGCTTCGAGCATCTGCGCCAAATCCTCAGGGGATGGCGCGGGCGAGGTTTCGTCCTGGTCGAGGGCGTCGAGGTAGGCGCGCTCCAGGTCACGGCGACGCCACAGCTGGTACATCAGGCGTTGGGCAATGGTGGTGAGCAAGGCGCGTGGCTGGCGGATCGGCGCCACGCCCGGGGAACTCAACAGTTGGACGAAGGTGTCGGCGGCGATGTCTTCGGCGTGGGCACGGGAATCGAGATGGCGGTGCAGACGGCCGCACAGCCAGTCGTAATGACTGCGGAACAATCCGCCCACGTAATCGCTGTGAGAAGTGTCGGCGCCGGACATAGTGGCTCCATCTGAGTAGGTTGCGCGTTATGTCCGGTGTTCCGGTGGAGCGATCCTAGCAAGGCTGCTTATTCTTTAATAATATTTAAAAGGTATTTTTATATAACCGATCGGTCACACGCTCTGCGTGGGAATGCCGCCTTGGACGCTCTGCGTCTGCTTTGAAATGGTGACGCAGAGCGTCACAGGATGCGTTCCCACGCGGAGCGTGGGAACGATCATTGGAGGCGTGGATAACCCAAGGCTTCAGCCTGCTGCCGGTAATCCAACAGCACCTGGTAATCCGCTTCGGTGGCGGGCAGCACTTCGTGTACGCCGAGGGTTTGCACCACTTCGGGCAGATCCTGCAAGGCCAGGTTCATGACCTCCCGCAGGTGTTCACTTGAGCCCGGCGCGCTGATGTAAGGCAGCGTCGGGCTGGGCGCGCTGCGGGTGACGATCCTCAGCCCGGCCACTTCCTCTGGCGCAAAACGGGCGAGGTAGTCGTAGGTCACGCTGTCGATGGCGGCAAGGTCGGCGCGGTTTTCCCGCAGCCAGCGCAGGCTTTCGCGATGGGCGCCGCTGATGCCGACTTCGGCAAAGAACCGACCGCCCTGCTGCAGCGGCGCCAGGCGTTCGCGCAGCAGGTTCATGCCGCTGTTGGAGTCATGGCCGTTGATCACGCCGCGGCTGTCTTGGAAGTCGGCCAAGGCAACGCGGGGATTGTCGTCGCGGGTCAGCAGCAGGCTGCAATGCTGGCCGCCGCTGCTGTGGGGCAGTTCGTAGCGCGGGCGGCCAATCACCTGGACTTGCCCGCGCAGCTCGGTCATCAGCGGGTAGCCGCAGGTTTGCGTCAGCAGCAATTGCGGGGCACGCCACAGGCTGCGCAGGTCGAGATGATCAGCCTTGCGGCGGGTCGCGCCCAGGCGCTCAAGGATGCGCGAAAGCCAGCGCTCATTGGCCTGTTGCACCTGCTGCGGCGCCACGTACATCAGCAGTTCGGCGTAGCGGTCACTCATGGTCGTCTCTCAAGCAAAGGGGTGCCGTGGGCTGTCGATGGCCTTGAGCCCGTGACGGCCGATCAACTGGCCGTAACCCTGCACCAGGAACCCGCCGCTGCGCGCCACCCATTGTTCGCGGCGCGCGCGGTACACGGTGGGCAGCAAATACCACGGCAGCTTCGGCAAGTCGTGATGCACCAGGTGCAGGTTGTTGTTGAGGAACAGCCAGGTCCACGGCCAGGCGGCTTCGTTAAGCACCGTGCGCTGTTCCGGTTGTGGGTGCGGGCGATGCTCATAGTAGGAACGGATCGCCGCCACCGACAAGGCCGGCACGCTGACCAGCGCCACGTAGTGCCACACCGGCAGCACGCTGTAGTGGGCGATGAAGGTCAACATCAGCACGGTCACGGTGCCATGGCTCAGCCACATCAGCCACGCCTGGCGCTGGCCTTTGCGCAGGCGTCTGACCTCGTTGCGCGCCAGCTTCCACAGCGCCAGCGGCGAACCCAACAGGAAGCGCCCCAGGACGGTCTTGGTCAGCCAATGCAAGGTGCGCTCGAACAGCGAACTGTCGTCCCACTGCCGCTGATTCAGGTAGCGGCTTTCCGGGTCGACACCGGGCACCGTCAGGTCTTCGTCGTTGTGGTGCACCAGGTGGCAGTTGCGGTACAGGGTGTAGGGGTACCAGACGGCAAACGGTGCGTAGCCGAGGAGTTTGTTCAAAGCAGTGAAGCGCGTGGGATGGCCGTGCAGCAGTTCGTGTTGCAGGGACATCCACAGCGTCACGAGCGGGATCAACAGTGCGGTACTCAGCCACAGGCCAAGCCAGTGGCTGGCGAGGATCACGGCAAACCAGCCGGCATAGACGCCGATCAACAGCAGCCAGGTCGGCCACTCGGTGCGGGCGGTAAAGGTCTGGGCCAGGGCTTCGATTTCCCGGCGCTGGGTTTCATCAAGGTAGTTGGACATCGGCAGCTCAGGGCAGGCGTGGCCGACGAAAAAGTCGGCTTCATCCTGCTCTGTGCAATGGGGCGGGAAAATCTTGCAGATCGTTTGGTACTTAGCTTAGAACTTAATGACCGAACAGGTTGCTGTCGGTTTTCTTGGCCTTTTTCTCGGCGCGTTTTTCATCGGCGGTCTTTGCCGGTTTCTTCTTGTCAGCTTTCTTGGAATTCAGACCTTTGGCCATGATGCGTGCTCCACTTACAGGGGATGTAACACTGGGTATAACACCGATTGCCCAACAGAAGGCGCTTTGCCCGACTTATAATCTGCACCCCCTGGATTCGCGTGTTTGAAAACCATGCCCGAGTTGCACATTGACCGACTGGCAGAGCCGTTGTGGCCGCTGCTGAACAAGTTCTATCGCAGCCATAACTCACCGATGAAGGCCCTCAAGGGTGGCCAGTTGTGGGTGGCCAGGGGCAGCGAGATTGTCGCGGGCCTGTGCCTGACGCCGGTGGTGGGTGGGCAGTGGTTGACCGGGCTGTTTGTCGACCCGGCGCTGCGTGGCCAGGGGCTGGCGGCGCAATTGATCCGCGCCTCGGTCGCAAGCGTTGAAGGCACGGTGTGGCTGCTGTGCCATCCGGACCTGGAAGGCTTTTATCAACGCCAGGGTTTTACCCAGGACACGTTGCTGCCGCAGTCCTTGTCGGAGCGCCTGGTGCGCTACAAACGCAACAAGCCGATGATCGCCATGGGCTTAGAACCGTTGGTGAGGTCGACCTTCAATAAAGTGTGATCAGCCGTTGTGGGCCCCATGCTAGCCTCGGCGGCACCAGCGGCCCATTACAGGATGATCATGAAAGCGACCCTTGCAGCCTTATCCCTTGCAGCTCTCCTCGCCCCGGCGTTGAGCCAGGCAGCCGAAGCGCCGGTTTCCGCCGAGCAGTATGCAACCGTGCTCGCCGGCAGTTGGCGCGTGTCGGCCAACAGCGCGCGTGATGGGTATCGTCACCCGCAGCAGACCCTGGAGTTCTTTGGCCTGCGGGCCGACCAGACCCTGATCGAAATCACCCCCGGTGGTGGCTGGTACAGCGAGCTGCTGGCGCCGCTGCTCAAGGATAACGGCCACTACATCGCCGCCGTGCAGGCGCCGAACAGCAGTGCCTACGCGCGTACATCAGAAGAAAACCTGAAAAAGAAATTCGCCGCAGACCCGGTGCATTATTCCAAGGCCGGCTTCGCCGAGTTCGACCCCAAGGCTCCGGTGCTGGGCAAGCCTGGCTCGGCCGACACCGTGCTGACCTTTCGCAACGTGCATAACTGGGTGATGGCGGATACGGCGCCGGCGATGTTCGAGGCGTTCTTCAAGGTGTTGAAACCGGGCGGCGTGCTGGGGGTGGTGGATCACCGGGCCAAGGACGGGGCGTCGCTGGAAGACATCAAGCACAGCGGTTACCTGACCACCGCGTATGTGGTGAAACTGGCGACGGATGCGGGGTTCAAGCTTGAGGGGCAGAGCGAGGTGAATGCCAACCCGAAAGATACCAAGGACTACCCGGATGGGGTCTGGACCTTGCCGCCGGCGTTGACGTTGGGGGAAAAGGACAAGGCCAAGTATGTGGCGATTGGTGAGTCGGACCGGATGACGTTGCGGTTTGTGAAGCCCGCAAAATAAGCTGAATGCACGCAGAACAAATGTGGGAGCGGGCTTGCTCGCGAATGCGGTGGATCAGTCTATATCTTCGGTGACTGGCACTCCGCTTTCGCGAGCAAGCCCGCTCCCACCGTTTGAGGTGTGTTTTGCCTGAGGGTTATTCGTCTGCCGTCGGATCCATATCCGGGAACATCACTTCGATAAACCCGAACTTGCTGAAATCGGTAATCCGCGATGGGTACAGCCGGCCGATCAGGTGATCGCACTCGTGCTGTACCACCCGCGCGTGAAAGCCTTCGGCAATCCGCACAATCGGCTCGCCCTTGGGGTCAAACCCTTCGTAGCGAATCTGCTGGTAACGGTCCACTGCCCCACGCAAACCAGGCACCGACAGGCACCCTTCATAACCTTCTTCCAGCACCGGGCTAAGGGGCGTGATCAGCGGGTTGATCAGGATGGTCTGGGGCACGGCGGGCGCGTCCGGGTAGCGTTCGCTGCTCTCGAAACCGAAGATCACCAGTTGCAGGTCCACTCCAATCTGCGGTGCGGCCAGGCCGACGCCGCCGACGTGTTCCATGGTCTGGAACATGTCATCAATCAACTGCCACAGCTCGGGGCTGTCGAACATTTCCGGCGGAACCGGCGGGGCAATACGCAGCAGGCGCTCATCGCCCATTTTCAGGATTTCACGGATCATCGATCAGACTTCATCGGTAGTGGGCTTGAGTGAGTGGTCCCGGCCAAGGCCTGAGACATGTTGTTTGTCGTCGTGCTCGCCAAAGTCCTTTTCACCAGGATCCTTGCCTTCGGCCGACATGTGTTCGATCACCGCATTCATCTCCGCCCCCAGCAACAGCACGGCAGCCGAGATGTAGAAGTACAACAGCAGCACAATGATCGCGCCGATACTGCCATACATGGCGTTGTAGTCGGCAAAGGTTTTGACGTAGTAGCCAAAACCCAGGGAAGCGACGATCCAGACCACCACCGCCAGCACCGATCCCGGGGTGATAAAGCGAAACTTCTGCTTCACGTCAGGCATCACGTAGTACATCAACGCCACGGAGAACATCAACAGGATGACGATCAGCGGCCAACGCAGGATGGTCCACAGCGTGACCACGAATTCCTGCATGCCGATCTGCCCCGCCAGCCATTCCATCACCTGGGGCCCGAGCACCATCAGGGCGGCGGCGGCCAACAGCATGCCGGCGAAGCCTACGGTGTAGAAAATCGACAGCGGGAAGCGCTTCCAGATCGGTCGGCCTTCCACCACGTCATAGGCGGCATTCATCGCACTCATCATCAGGCGCACACCCGCCGAGGCGGTGTACAGCGCGATCACGATACCCACCGACAACAGGCCACCCTTGGATTGCTGCAACTGGTCGATCACCGGGTTGACCTGCTCCAGGGCCTGGGGCGGCAATACCAGTTCCGATTGCATGCGCAGCCAGGTGAAGAAGTCCGGCAGGTGCAGGAAACCGATCAGGGCAATCAGGAACAGCAGGAAGGGAAACAGCGAGAACAGCATCTGGTAGGCCAGCGCCGAGGCGTACGTAGGCATCTCGTCATCGAGGAACTCTGTGACAGTGCGCACCAGCACTTTGTGCAGGGGCAAGCCTTGTAATACCGGAAAAATCATAGCGTCTCCTTTCGCCGCAAAAAGTTGAGTTCGTGGGCGACTCAGGGGCCGTTTTCTACATCAAGGTAGCTTATTTGGCGACCTTGAAACAATTTCCAAACTTTAATCACTGCAGGTGACACAAAAACGGCCATCCGTGGATGGCCGTCGGGCTGCTGGAGTGCAGGCAGCCAGGTCGGGACTATTTGACCGCTTTCTTTACTGCGTCCTTGGTGTCGCCGACTGCTTTTTGCACTTCACCTTTCTTTTCCTGAACCACGCCTTCAGCCCGCAACTTGTCGTTGCCGGTGACTTTGCCAACACCTTGCTTGATGTTGCCTACGGCTTCGTTCGCCAAACCTTTTGCCTTATCCGATGTGCTACTCATGGTATTTCTCCTGGGAACAATCAAGGATTTTGGTCACTACGTAATCGTTGACCCTTGGCCTTTCCAGAGAGTTTCAATTATTTTTTCAGCGGCATTTCATCGCGCCGTACAGGTTTGGCTTTATGTTTTGCGGCCAACCCACGAGAATGCCGGGCACATCCAGGCGCAAGCGCTGGGTAACAGATCCCGTAGGAAGGTTATGAAACTCAATAAAGCACAGGCCATTGCCCGCAGAAACCAGGAACTGGGCGGTGCCGTACTCGGTGTCAACAACTGCCACTTCACCGACCTGGACCGCAAACGCAACATCTGGTGGTTCGACCTGCCGGTGGGCCGGATTGCCGTGGGCCAGTACGAGTGGATCCACTTGTTGATGCACAACGCCGAGAGCGACCAGTTGCTGCACCTGAAGGTGCCAACGGTGTTTCTGCGCGAGAAGCTGGAAGGCCTGGTGGTGCGCAATGCCGGCAAGCGCAAGCCGGAGATTACCCTGGAGCTGAGTGCCGACAAGGACTCGTTCCTCAAGGACGTACGCCCGGCCGGTGCCGGTGTGAGCTTCGCGCAGTTCGCACTGTAGGAATACGGTAAAACCTGTGGGAGCGGGCTTGCTCGCGAATGCGGTGTGTCAGTAACCGGTATATCACTGGCACACCGCTTTCGCGAGCAAGCCCGCTCCCACATTTGGATTGCATTCCAAGTTACGGAATCAGCGTTCAATAAAAAGCCCCGCATCTGCGGGGCTTTTTGTTGGGGGCCGAGTTACTTCTTCAAACCCAGCTTCTTCAGTTCTTCATCCCGCAGTTCACGGCGCAAAATCTTGCCAACGTTGGTGGTCGGCAGCGCATCGCGGAATTCCACGGCCTTGGGCACCTTGTAGCCGGTGACGTTGGCGCGCATGTGCTCCATCACCTGGTCTTTGGTCAGGCTGGCACCCGGCTTGACCACGATGAAGATCTTGATGTGTTCCCCGGACTTCTCGTCCGGCACACCAATGGCCGCGCATTGCAGCACGCCCGGCAGGGTCGCCAGCACGTCTTCCAGCTCGTTGGGGTAGACGTTGAAACCGGAGACCAGAATCATGTCCTTCTTGCGGTCGACAATGCGCATGTAGCCATCCGGCTGGATGATCGCGATGTCACCGGTCTTCAGCCAGCCTTCGCTGTCGAGGATCTCGGCGGTGGCGTCTTCGCGCTGCCAGTAGCCCTTCATCACTTGCGGGCCCTTGACGCACAACTCGCCCACTTCACCCAGCGCCAGCTCGACGCCGTCATCGGTGATGACCTTGCACAGGGTCGACGGCACCGGAATGCCGATGGTGCCGATCTGGATGTTCTGGATCGGGTTCACGGTGGCCACCGGGCTGGTTTCGGTCATGCCGTAACCTTCGCAGATGGAGCAGCCGGTGACCGCTTTCCAGCGCTCGGCCGCCGCCAGTTGCAGGGCCATGCCGCCTGACAGGGTGACCTTCAGCGCCGAGAAATCCAGCTTGCGGAAGGCGTCGTTGTTGCACAGGGCAACAAACAGGGTGTTCAGGCCGACAAAGCCGCTGAACTTCCACTTCGACAGTTCCTTGACCATCGCCGACAGGTCGCGCGGGTTGCTGATCAGGATGTTGTGGTTGCCGATCAGCATCATCGCCATGCAATGAAAGGTGAAGGCATAGATGTGGTACAGCGGCAGCGGGGTAATCAGGATCTCGCAACCTTCATTCAGGTTGGAGCCCATCAGCGCCTTGCACTGCAGCATGTTGGCGACGAGGTTGCGGTGGGTCAGCATCGCGCCCTTGGCCACGCCCGTGGTGCCGCCGGTGTATTGCAGCACGGCGACTTCGTCGCTGGCGGGGCTGACTTCGTTCACCGGCTGGCCGTGGCCCTTGGCCAATACATCGTTGAACTTGATCGCCTTGGGCAAGTGATAGGCCGGGACCATCTTCTTCACGTACTTGATGACGCTGTTGATCAGCAGGCGCTTGAGCGGCGGCAACAGGTCAGCGACTTCGGTGACGATCACGTGCCGGACGGAAGTCTTGGGCACGACTTTTTCAGCCAGGTGCGCCATGTTGGCCAGGCAGAC
The DNA here is from genome assembly GCF_013385805.1 of Pseudomonas sp. C6002. Taxonomy (NCBI): domain Bacteria; kingdom Pseudomonadati; phylum Pseudomonadota; class Gammaproteobacteria; order Pseudomonadales; family Pseudomonadaceae; genus Pseudomonas; species Pseudomonas sp. C6002. The sequence continues at coordinate 76,814 of NZ_JACAPH010000008.1, forward strand.
CAGGGCCTTGGCACCGGAGTCGTTGAATTGGTGTTCCATTTCCCGCGCGGTGTACAGCGGGTTGGTGTTGACCACGATCAAGCCGGCACGGATGGCACCGAATACGGCGACCGGGTATTGCAGGACGTTGGGCAGTTGCACGGCGATTCGATCACCGGGCTGCAAGTCGGTATGCTGTTGCAGGTAAGCGGCGAAGGCGCCGGACAGTTCGTACAGTTCACCGTAGGTGATTGTCTTGCCCAGGTTGCTGAAAGCCGGTTTGTTGGCGAAGCGTTGGCAGGACTGCTTCAGTACCGCCTGAATATTCGGATACTCGTCTGGATTGATTTCTGCAGCAATCCCGGCGGGGTACTTATCCTTCCAAAAGTCTTCGATCATGGAAGCCCACTCCTCAGCGACGCGAATTCATTCATCGCATTTGATGCGATTATTATTTGTTTGTTTTTGGGTGAGTCTGGCGGTTAAAAGCAGGCCAAGAGGTCACAAAGCGCGCCGAGAGTAGCAGCTTTGCCAAGGGCCGCCTAGAGCCAAAAGAGGCCCCTACGGTCATAAACATGACTCAAGAATATCTAATGGTCATTTTTAGAGCAAAGATTCTATAAGCCAAGAAAGGGCTCTGGAATGGGCTTCTACGCATTTAAACTGAATGAATAAAAACCAAATGTGGGAGCGGGCTTGCTCGCGAAAGCGCAGTGTCAGTCACAGGATATGTCGACTGGTATACCGCTTTCGCGAGCAAGCCCGCTCCCACATTTTTTGACCTTATTTCAAATCAGGCTATGTCGCGCAATTCGCGCCGCAGGATCTTGCCCACCGGCGTCATCGGCAACGACTCACGCAACACAATATGCTTGGGCACCTTGTAGCCGGTGAAGTTGGCCTTGCAGTAGGTCTTCAGCTCTTCAAGGCTCACGCCTTGGGCACGGGCCACCACAAACAGCTTCACCGCCTCGCCGGTACGCTCGTCCGGTACGCCGATCACCGCGCAGCTGGCCACCGCCGGATGCGCCATCACCACGTCTTCGATCTCGTTGGGGTACACGTTGAACCCCGAGACGATGATCAGATCCTTCTTGCGATCAACGATGCGCACAAAGCCGTCCGGGTCGATCACCGCGATATCGCCGGTCTTGAGCCAGCCTTCGGCGTCCAGGGTCTCGGCGGTCGCCACCGGTTGCTGCCAGTAGCCCTTCATCACTTGCGGGCCCTTGATGCACAGCTCGCCCCGCTCGCCCAGCGGCAGCTCCGCGCCGTTGTCGTCGATGATCTTCATCGCCGTGCCCGGCACCGGAATGCCCACGGTGCCCAGCTTCGATTTGCCGCCATAGGGGTTGGTGCTGGCCACCGGTGAGGTTTCGGTCAAGCCGTAGCCTTCACCAATCGCGCAGCCGGTCAGTTGCTGCCAGCGCTCGGCCGTGGCCTTGACCAGTGCGGTGCCGCCGGAGTTGGTGAGCTTGAGGTGGGAGAAATCCAGGCTCTTGAAGTCCGGGTGGTCCATCAAGGCCACGAACAGCGTGTTGAGCCCCAGCAGCCCGGTGAAGCGCCACTTTTTCAGCTCCTTGATAAAGCCGCCAATGTCCCGGGGATTGGTGATCAGTACGTTGTGGTTGCCCGATACCATCATGCACATGCAATTCGCGGTGAAGGCATAGATGTGGTACAGCGGCAGCGGCGCCACCATCACCTCCTGGCCTTCCTTGATCAGCGGATGGCCGTCGTCCCCCAGTTGCGACATGCACGCCCGCACTTGCTGCATGTTGGCCACCAGGTTGCCGTGGGTAAGCATTGCGCCCTTGGCCAGGCCGGTGGTGCCGCCGGTGTATTGCAGCACCGCGATGTCGTCGAGGGTCACCGGATGGCGGTTGAGTGCCTGGCCGGCGCCCATGCGCAGGGCGCGCTTGAAGGAGATGGCTTGCGGCAGGTTATAGGCCGGGACCATCTTCTTCACCTTGTCGACCACGGTGTTGATCAGCCAGCCCTTGGCAGCGGGCATGAAGTCGCCCATCTTCGCTTCGATCAGGTATTCGATCTCGGTGTCTTTGCTGACTTCTTCAACACGCGAGCCAAACAGGTTCAGGTACACCAGCGCACGAATGCCGGCATCCTTGAATTGGTGACGCATTTCCCGCGGGGTGTACAACGGGTTGGTGTTGACCACGATCAGCCCGGCGCGCAGGGCGCCGAAAACGGCAATCGGATAATGCAGGACGTTGGGCATCTGCACGGCAATGCGGTCACCCGGCTTGAGGTCGGTGTGCCACTGCAGGTAACCGGCGAACGCGGCGCTGCGCCGATCCAGCTCGGCGTAGGTCAGGGTGATCCCCATGTTGCTGAACGCCGGACGATCGGCAAAGGTCTTGCAGGAACGCTCGAAGACTTCGATCACCGATTTATAGGCTGTGAGGTCGATCTCGTTGGGAACCCCGGCTGCGCGTTTGTCATTCCAGAAATCAGGTTGCATTATTCTTGTCCTCTTACCTGAGTGGTCCGGCCGCTTTTGATGTTGCGATGAAAGCGGAGCTTTGGGGACGTTAGCAGCTATGGTCAATCAGGCAAATACAACAAGATGCGTCATTGATTGTGTGAATCTCCCCGCCAAGGCCAGCGCTGATCCAGCGGCCTGCGGTGAATGAGCTATACACTGCAACGACCCTGAGCAAAGGAAGCGCCATGAACCACACCACTTTCTGGCTGACCGCGAATGACCGCAGTCGGGTGTACGTCAACCAGTGGCTGCCGGACGGGCCGCCCAAGGCGCTGATCATGCTGGCCCACGGCATGGCCGAGCACAGTGGCCGCTATGCCCGCCTGGCCCAGGCGTTGTGCGATGCCGGCTACGGCCTGTACGCCCCCGACCAGCGCGGCCACGGGCGTACCGCCGACGAGGGCACCCTGGGGCTGTTCGCCGAGAAAGACGGCTGGAACAAGGTGGTGGGCGACCTGGCGAGCCTCAACCAGCATATCGGCCAGCAAGCGCCGGGGGTGCCGATCATCCTGCTGGGCCACAGCATGGGCAGCTACATTGCCCAGGCGTACCTGCTGCACCACAGCGCGAGCCTTAACGGGGCGATTCTCAGCGGCTCGAATTTCCAGCCGGTGGCGCTGTACGGCGCGGCCAAGGTGATTGCCCATGTCGAACGCCTGCGCCAGGGGTTGCGCGGGCGCAGTGCGCTGATTGATTTCCTGTCATTTGGATCGTTCAACAAGGCGTTCAAACCCAATCGCACCGCTTTCGACTGGCTCAGCCGTGACCCGGCCGAGGTCGACAAGTACGTCAGCGACCCGCTTTGCGGCTTCCGTTGCACCAACCAGCTGTGGATCGACCTGCTGGGCGGCTTGCAGCAAATCAGCAAAGCGTCCAATCTCGCTCAGATAGACCCGGGGCTGCCCATCCTGATAATGGGCGGTGAATGTGATCCGGTCAGTGAAGGCAAGCGTCTCAAAAGTCTGGCCAATGCGTTGCGTGAAGCCGGCTGCCAGCACCTGGAGCTGAGCATTTACCCACAGGCGCGCCACGAATTATTCAACGAAACCAACCGTGATGCGGTCACAGCCGACGTGCTGACGTGGCTGGCCCAGGCAGCAGTGCTGCGCCGCCCTACTCGCTGCGAATGATTTTTCGTTTAAAATCAATATATTAAGATTTCTGATTAGCCACAGGATGCACCAACTGATGACCCAGGTTACCAACACGCCTTACGAAGCCCTCGAAGTCGGCCAGACCGCCAGCTACAGCAAGACCGTCGAAGAGCGCGATATCCAGTTGTTCGCGGCAATGTCCGGCGACCACAACCCGGTGCATCTGGACGCCGAATTCGCCAAGGCGACCATGTTCAAGGAGCGCATTGCCCACGGCATGTTCAGCGGCGCCCTGATCAGCGCGGCGGTTGCGTGCGAGTTGCCTGGGCCCGGCACGATATACATCGGCCAGCAAATGACCTTCCAGAAGCCGGTCAAAATCGGCGACACCCTGACCGTGCGTCTGGAAATCCTCGAGAAGCTGCCGAAATTCCGCGTGCGTATCGCCACCCGCGTATTCAACCAGCGCGATGAACTGGTGGTGGATGGCGAAGCCGAGATCCTCGCGCCACGCAAGCAGCAGACCGTGACCCTGACCGAACTGCCGGCCATCAGCATCGGTTGAACGAACGCCCATGAAAAAGCCCCGCATCTGCGGGGCTTTTTTATTCAGGCGGGGCTCAAGACTGAGCGCGAGCCTGGTTACGCAGGGCTTTCACCTGGTCGTGGTTGCGTTGCGCGCCGTGGAACTGACGCTCTACCAGGTCACGAATGCCCAGCAGGTTGTGCTTGTTGATCTTCTCGATCGCTTCTTTGTAAGCCTTCAGTGCGTGGTCTTCACCGCGCTCGGCTTCGTTCAGCACGGCTTCTTCGTCTTTACCGGTCACCATCGACTTCACGTCGACCCAACCACGGTGCAAGGCACCGGCGACGCTGCCGGAATCTTCCGGATCGCCACCCAGCGCTCTTACTGCGGTCTGCAGTTCGGCAGCGGCGGTACCGCAATCAACGGAACGTTTGGCAAACAGGGCTTTGAGTTCTGGGTGCTTGATGTCTTCTGCGCAGGTCTTGAAGCCTTCCTGGCCGTCTTTGCTGGTCTCGATCAGGTCGTTGAGTACGGAGATCGATTCTTTGTTGATATCAGTCATTTTTCAATTCCTTCGCGGGTTAAGAAACGTGTATTAGTAATTGCAGCGCCCGTGCCAGCTTTTGAAAAACAATTTATTACTTAAATTTCAATAAGTTAGCTAATAAACAAAAATCTGTATCCGCTTTATTTGCATGATCTGTCATTTGGCCTCCATGCAGAATGCCTGTATTTTCCAAGGCATCGACTCAAACACCTGAAGCCGCAATGAACCCTGAAAAACTTGAACTGCTGATCACCCGCGAAATGCCCTTCGGCAAGTACAAGGGCCGGATCATTGCCGACTTGCCCGGCCCCTACCTGAACTGGTTCGCCCGTGAAGGTTTCCCCCACGGCGAACTGGGCGGGTTGCTGGCCCTGATGCAGGAAATCGACCACAACGGTTTATCCGAACTGCTGGAACCCCTACGCGCCAAGCACGGCAAGCCCGCCCCTCGTCATTAATAGAGCACGCACATGGACAGTACCCGCGACGAACAACACTGGCACGCCATCGCCCAGCGCTACGACCTGGAGCCCGGCCCGATCAACCTCGAAAACGGTTACTTCGGGCGCATGAGCCGCGCGGTACTTGAGCAGTATCAGGACAACGTCGCCTTCATCAACCGCAGCAACTCGATCCATGTGCGCCAGCGTTTCGAGCAGGGCGAAAACGTCGAGATCCGTAACCAGTTGGCGCAGTTGATGGACGCCGATCCTGAAGCCATCGCCCTCACCCGCTGCGCCTCGGATGCGTTGCAGTCGCTGATCCGCAACTACAACCGCTTGCAGCCCGGCGACCAGGTGCTGATCAGCGACCTGGAGTACGACACCGTCAAGGGCGCCATGCGCTGGCTGGCGCAGAATCGCGGCGTAGAAGTGATCGAAATTGCCCACGAACACCCGGCCAGTTTCGACAGCCTGGTGCAGACGTATCGCGATGCGTTCCTGCGCTATCCCCGCCTGAAACTGCTGGCACTGACCTACGTGACTCACCGCACCGGGCTGGTGATGCCGGTGGAGGCGATTGCCGGCGCTGCCAGGGAACATGGAATTGATGTGATCCTCGATGGCGCCCATGCGCTGGGGCAGATCGAGTTCAACCTGGCGCAGTTGGGTATCGCGTTTGCCGGTTTCAACCTGCACAAGTGGATCGGTGCGCCGTTGACCCTGGGCTTTATTTATATCGACCCGCAACGGTTGGCGGACATTGATCCGGACATGGGTGAGTTTCACTATCCGGTGACCGATGTACGTGCCCGCACGCCGTACAGCACGCCGAATTTCCCGGCGTTGATGACCTTGCCGCTGGTGTTCGAAGAGCATCGTTTGCTGGGTGGATCCAGGGCCAAGGGCGCCCGCCTTAATTACCTGCGGGATTTGTGGGTGAGTGAGGTGCGGCAGTTGCCGGGAATTGAAGTGCTGACGCCGGACGACCCACGGCTGTATTGCGCGATCACGTCGTTCAAGTTCACTGACAAGCCGGATCAGCAGGTGATGGCGGACCGACTGCTCAAGGAATACAACCTCTTCACCACAACCCGCAGCGGGGCCTCGTTCGGCAGTTGTATTCGGGTGACACCAGGCTTTTTGACGTCAGCGGCGGACATTCATGCGCTGATCAAAGCCATCACCGAACTGAGCGCGATATCACTGTAGGAGCGAGCTTGCTCGCGAAGGTCGTTAACGATGACACGGGAAACCTGACACCCAGCGGTGCTCTCGGTTTATTCGCGAGCAAGCTCGCTCCTACAGTGGGAGTGGGCCATTTTCCGCAGGCAAAAAAAAGCGGCACACCGACCAAGTGCACCGCAAAAATGCCGTAGAACACAGCAACAACGATTCGGTAAATCCAATCAGTCCAGCAGGGCCAGCGCCTCGGCGGTGGTTTCCTGGATGCGTGCCCAGTCGCCGTTCTTGACCCATTCCGGATCAAGCATCCAGCTACCGCCCACGCACATCACATTTTTCAACGCCATGTAGCTCTTGATGTTGGCCGGGCCAACACCGCCAGTCGGGCAGAATTTCACTTCGCCAAACGGGCCGCCCAGGGCCTTGATCGCCGCCACGCCACCGCTGACTTCAGCCGGGAACAGCTTGAAACGGCGATAACCCAGGCCATAACCTTCCATGATCCCGGAGGCATTGCTGATGCCCGGCAACAGCGGAATCGAGCTGTGTACCGAGGCTTCCAGCAGGTCACGGGTAATCCCGGGAGTGACGATAAATTGCGAACCGGCCACTTCGGCCGCTTCCAGCATATGACGATCCAGCACGGTACCGGCACCGGTGCACAGCTCCGGACGCTGCTCACGCAGTACCTGGATGGCCTTGAGGCCGAACTGCGAACGCAGGGTCACTTCCAGTGCGGTCAAACCACCGGCTGCCAGGGCATCGGCCAGCGGCAGGATGTCCTGTTCACGGGCAATGGTGATCACCGGCAGGATCCGCGCCTTGGCGCAGAGGCTGTCGATCAAGGCAACTTTGTCCGCCATGGAAACGGTAGGTTGAGGGCTGTTCATCGCGGCTGATCCTTGGCTCATGGGCACCAGTAAATCTCTAGAGTAGGTTGCAAAAACGCGCGTATCGGCATGGCAGCAACGTCGTCACTGGCCAGCGCGGCGCTCAAGGTGGTCAATTTCGAGCTGCCTGAAATCGACAGCACGGTGTAGTGGGCGGTGGCCAGCAGCGCGCGACTCATGGTCAGGCGCTGGTGCGGCACAGTCGGCGCCAGCATCGGCCAGCAACGACGGCTGCCGTCCGGCTTCAACGCTTCAGCCAGGTTCGGGCTGTTGGGGAACAGCGACGCGGTGTGGCCGTCGTCGCCCATGCCCAGTACCAGCACATCAATCGTCGGCAACTCGGCCAGCAGGCGATCGGCCTGCTCGGCAGCGTCGTCAAGGGTGGCGGCGACGCTGTACAGGCTCAGGAACTTGGCCTTGGCCGCCGGGCCTTGCAGCAAATACTTCTTCAACAGGCCGGCATTGCTGTCGGCATGTTCCACCGGCACCCAGCGCTCGTCGGCCAGGGTGATGGTCACCTTGGACCAGTCCAGGCCTTGCTTGGCGAGGTTCTGGAAGAACGCCACCGGGCTGCGGCCGCCGGACACCACCAGGGTCGCCTCGCCACGGGCACTGATGGCCGCGCGCAGTTGTTCGGCCACGTCATTGGCCAAGCCATCCGCCAGCAGCACCGGGTTGCGGTACTCATGGGCAGTCACGCCCTGAGGCAGTTTCAAATCAGATATCGCCATACCAAGACCTCCCGTCCCGCGTGATCAGTGCAATCGAGCTCATTGGCCCCCAGGAGCCCGCCGCGTACGGCTTGGGCGCATCACCGGATTTTTTCCATCCGGCGATCAACTGGTCACACCACTTCCACGCAGCTTCGATTTCATCTTTGCGCACAAACAGGTTCTGGTTGCCACGCATTACTTCCAGCAACAGCCGCTCGTAGGCATCGGGAATCCGTGCGCTGCGATAGGTGTCGGAAAAATTCAGTTGCAGCGGGCCGCTGCGCAGTTGCATGCCCTTGTCCAGGCCCTGCTCCTTGGTCATCACGCGCAAGGAAATCCCTTCGTCCGGTTGCAGGCGGATGATCAGTTTGTTGCTGATCTGCAAGCGCTGCTCGGGGGCGAAGATGTAGTGGGACGGTTCCTTGAAGTGGATGACGATCTGCGACAGTTTTTGCGGCATGCGCTTGCCGGTACGCAGGTAGAACGGCACCCCGGCCCAACGCCAGTTACGGATATCGGCACGCAGGGCGACGAAGGTCTCGGTGTCGCTCTGGGTGTTGGAGTTCTCTTCTTCCAGGTAACCCGGTACCGGCTTGCCGGCGCTGTAGCCGGCGATGTATTGGCCACGCACCACCTGGGTGGTCAGGCCGTCCGGGCTGATGGGCGCCAGGGCCTTGAGCACCTTGACCTTCTCGTCCCGAATACTGTCGGCAGACAGGTCGGCCGGCGGGTCCATGGCGATCAGGCACAGCAGCTGCAGCAGGTGATTCTGGATCATGTCCCGCAGCTGCCCGGCCTTGTCGAAATAGCCCCAGCGACCTTCGATGCCTACTTGCTCGGCCACGGTGATTTCCACGTGGGAGATGTAGTTCTGGTTCCACTGGGTTTCAAACAGGCTGTTGGCAAAACGCAGGGCGATCAGGTTCTGGACGGTCTCTTTGCCCAGGTAGTGGTCGATGCGGTAGGTGCGGTTTTCCGGGAAGAACTGCGCCACGGCGTCGTTGACCTTGCGCGAGGAATCCAGGTCCGAGCCGATGGGTTTTTCCAGGACCACGCGGGTATTTTCCGCCAGGCCGACCTTGGACAGGTTCTCGCAGATCGCGCCATAGACCGCCGCCGGGGTAGCGAAGTAGGCGATCAGGCGTTGTTCGGTGCCGGCGTTCTCTGCCAGGGCGACGTAGTCATCGGCCTTCAGGAAGTCGACATGCAGGTACGTCAGGCGGGCCAGGAAACGCTGGGCGACGGTTTCGTCCAGTTCCTTGCCAACGTAACCACGCAATTCTTTTTCAATGTGGGCCAGGTGCTGTTGCTCGGAACCGGCCTCACGGGCCAGGGCCAGGATGCGCGTGTCTTCGTGCAGCAGGCCCGCACCATCGAGTTGATAGAGGGCAGGAAATAACTTGCGCAGCGCCAGATCACCCAAGGCGCCAAACAGGGCAAAGGTGCAGGGTTCTACGGTTATCGAAGGCATGATGTTTGTTCTTTTATCAAGTTAAGCTACAAATACCTTTTTTTAAGGCATCACTCAAGGAAAAATGTAGTAATAACCACAACATTTTCCCGAAAAACGTATTCCGAGTGGTGGTGTTCAACTACCCTCAGTAGGATAGGCCACCGCAAAGGGCCGCTCGTCGATTGGTTGACGACCCTTATTTGCATCGTCGCCCTAAGGAAACATGAATGGACCGCGTGCGAAATCTACTGGAACAGATCCAGAAACGCCTCGAAGAACTGAACAAGGCTGAACGTAAAGTCGCCGAGGTCATCCTGCTCAACCCGCAGCAGGCGACCCGCTTCTCTATCGCCGCCCTCGCCCAGGCCGCTTCGGTCAGCGAACCTACAGTGAACCGCTTCTGCCGCTCGTTCGGCGTGAGTGGTTACCCTGAACTTAAATTGCAGCTGGCGCAAAGCCTGGCCAGCGGCGCGGCGTATGTCAGCCGCGCGGTGGAGGCCGATGATAACCCGGAGGCCTACACCCAGAAGATCTTCGGCAGTGCCATCGCGTCCCTCGACAGCGCCTGCCAGGCCCTGGACCCGAACCTGATCAGCAAGGCCGTCGACCTGCTGATCCAGGCTCGGCAGATCCACTTCTTCGGCCTGGGTGCTTCGGCGCCGGTGGCCATGGACGCGCTGCACAAGTTTTTCCGTTTCAACCTGTCGGTCACGGCCCACGCCGATGTGCTGATGCAGCGGATGATCGCCTCGGTGGCCCACACCGGGGAGTTGTTCGTGATCATTTCCTACACCGGGCGTACCCGTGAACTGGTGGAAGTAGCACGTATTGCGCGGGAAAACGGCGCCTCGGTGCTGGGGGTGACCGCCGAAAATTCGCCGCTGGCCAAGGCCAGTACGGTGAGCCTGAACATTCCGTTGCCGGAAGACACCGACATCTACATGCCGATGACCTCGCGGATCATTCAGTTGACGGTGCTGGATGTACTGGCGACGGGCATGACCTTGCGTCGCGGAGTGGATTTCCAGCCGCACTTGCGCAAGATCAAAGAGAGCTTGAACGACAGCCGGTATCCGGTTGGGGATGAATTCAACTAGGCCCGAATCTACTGTGAATGTGCCGGCCTCTTCGCGAGCAAGCCCGCTCCCACATTCGACTGCATTCCAAAAGTGGAACTCGGTCTAATGTGGGAGCGGGCTTGCTCGCGAAAGCGGCATCAGCAACACCGGAACATCCGGATCAAGCCCCCGCCCTCGCCTGCAAACTCAAATGCGCCCGCTCCCCCGGCGCCAGGCTCGCAGCAGCCATCGCCGACTCCACACACACAAACCCCGCAGCCTCGTTGAAGCTCACCCCCAGCAATGGTCGACTCCCCGGGTGCCACACCACCGTGTCGGCACTCTCGCCGGTGTCGATGCACAATTCGCGCTGCCAGGCATGGTCCTTGAGGTGCAGTTCACCGTCGTGCTGGAACACCCGCTGACACCCACCATCGACACGCAACTCACCTTCCTGCTGGCACGCCTGGCGATTCAGCTGGTCGTAGCCCTGCGCGCCATCGAGCCCAGACAGCGCTATCTCACCAACGTTGCCAATCCGCCAATAGGCGTGCAAAGCATGGCTCAATTGGCACGGCAGCTCGTCCTGGTGCTCGGTGGCCAGGCGCAGCTCCAGGGTTTCCCCCAGGTGTGCATGCAGGTCCACCTGCCAGTCGCATAGCTGCAATTGCCAGTGCAAACGCACACCGTCGTCGTCGGTGCTGCTGTCCAGCAACTTCCAGTCGATCAGCCGTGCCCAGCCATGGGACGGCCAGGCGTTTTCGCTGGGATGGCGGCCATACCACGGCCAACACACCGGCACGCCGCCACGGATGGCGCCGACCTGCGGCCACTTGGCCGCGCACCACAGCCAGGGCTTCTGGCCCGTGGGCTGAAAGTGCAGCAATTGCGCGCCCTGACGACTGAACACCGCTTGGCAGAGCGGGTGATCAATCACCAGCACATCGCGCATCTGGAAGCGTTCCCAGGCGAATACCGGCCGCTCGCGCAGGGATTTGAAAAAGCGTTGCAGCGGATGCTCATGCATGTGCCACGGTCCTGAATATCTTTGCAGGCGCTGGCTTGCCTGCGATGGCATCGCCTCGGTGTGGCAGATACACCGCGGGGCTCGCATCGCAGGCAAGCCAGCTCCCACACAAAAAAAAGCGGATAGCCATGGCTACCCGCAAAATGCGCACAGAGAGAAGGAGCTTATCGCAACAACGTTAGAACGTAGACTGAATTTTCAGGCCCGCTACCACCGCGTTGTCGACTTGCTTAACACCACCTGGGTTGGCGATGTATTGCAGGTTGGGACGCACGGTCAGCCAGTTGGTGACGTGGATGCCGTAGTTGAGTTCGACGTTGTACTCCGTGTTACGCAGCGGTGCGTAACCCGATTGGTCGTAATCCGTGAAACCGCCGGCCGCGTTGAGCAACTCCGCATTTTTCTTCACGTCACTGTTGGCATGGATACGGGATACACCGATACCCACGTCATCTTTTGTACGTGCGTCGAATGGACCTTTATACACAAGCATCAGCGACTGGTAGTTGTCGACCAGGTTGGTGTCTTTGTCGTGGAAGGTGACGTTGGCCGCAATGTTCAAGCCGCGGGAAGCATCGCCATTGTGGGTGGTGAGTTGCTGTTGCAGAACGCCCCAGTAACCGCTTTTGCTGCTGCGAACGCGGAAGGCTGCGCCCGTGGTACCAGCATCGTTACCGTTGACGTCTTCACGTACGTCGGTAGCGTCGGCGGTGCTCTTGTAGTAACCCACACGGTATTCGCCCGGCAGGCCATTGACCTTCGGCGACCAGACCAATTCAACCGGCAATACGGTGCCCTTGGTGCCGCTGCCGCTGAGCTTGAAGCCGTTGCCGTGCTCCAGTTGCGACGGGTTCTGGTTGTACGCACCGATTTGCGCATACAGCTCAGGCGTGATGTTGTACTTCACGCGGATAGCCGCCTGGCTGACGGGCCAGTTGTACCAGGTGTTTACATAGTTACCGACCTGCGAGCCACAGAACGACAGGTTCTGGAAGTCGCACGGGAAGGTGTTGAAGTCTTCGCCTTCACCGAAGTAACCGAGTTTCACGTCCAGCTTGTTGTCGAACATCTGGTGCTGAATCCAGAACTGGGTCAGACGCACCATGTGGCCTCGGCCGTCGACTTCCTGAGACGAGCTCAAGGTGCCGGCACGCGGGTCACCAATACGGTCGTTGGAAATGTTTGCGCCATTACGATTGGTCAACTGGATCTTGGCCTGGGTGTTGTCCCAGCCCCACAGCTTTTGCAGGTCCAGTGCCACGCCCAGACCGAACTGGTCAGCGTAACGGGCAGTCTTGTCGTTGTTGTAGCCACCGCTGAGGTTGCCACCGACTTCACCGACGTAATCCGCCTTGATGTCGATACCTTGCTCGATCAGCTTGGTACGCTCGCCGCCCCAATCGCCGGTCATCCACTTGGAATCGGCGCTGAACGCGTCGTCCGCCATCGCATTGGCGGACAGTACCAGGGCGGCTGCTGCTGACAGTTGGCAGATCAGCCGGGTGTTGTTGTGGTGCTTTTTCATCCCTACATCCTCGTCTTTATTGTTATTAACTGTTTTTATCTAACGCGGTTTACTTCTTTGTGAGAGCAGGACTCTCACAAAAGCCCCTACACATCATTTGAAACTTCAGCGTCCCTTGAATTGAGCAACGTTGTCCGCACGATCCTGTGCCGGCAACGAGGTGGCAGTGCCCAGGCGCTCGCCGGTCTTGGCGTCGAACAGCAACACTTTGGCCGGGTCGAACTGCAAGGTCAGGGTCTCGCCCACTTGCGGCGCCACATCGGGCGCCAGGCGGCAGCAGACCTTGGTGTCATTGATTTGCACGAACACCAGGGTGTCCGGACCGGTCGGCTCGGTGACTTGCACCTCGGCCCGAATGGTCGGCGCGCCGGTGGCTTCGGCGGCGGCCAGCACGATCTGCTCCGGGCGCAGGCCCAGGATCACTTCGCGGTCTTCAAGACCGGCATCGTTCATGTTCAACGGCAATTCACAGCGGGCCTGGCCGCTGTCCAGCAGCGCCACCAGGCGGCCGTCCTTGCGTTGCAGGCGCAGTGGAATGAAGTTCATCGGCGGCGAACCGATGAAGCTCGCCACGAACAGATTGGCCGGGTCGTTGTAGATCTCTTTCGGCGTGCCGAACTGCTGGATGATGCCGTCCTTCATGACCGCCACTTTGTCGCCCAGGGTCATCGCTTCGATCTGATCGTGGGTGACGTAGACGGTGGTGGTTTTCAGACGCTGGTGCATCAGTTTCATTTCGGTACGCATCTCGACCCGCAGCTTGGCGTCGAGGTTGGACAGCGGTTCGTCGAACAGGTAGATCTTCGGGCGACGCGCCAGTGCACGGCCCATGGCCACGCGTTGTTGCTGGCCACCGGAGAGCTGGCCCGGCTTGCGATTGAGCAGGTGCTCGATCTGCAGCAACTTGGCCACTCGCGCCACTTCTTCATCGATCGCCGCCTGGGGCATCTTGCGAATCTTCAGGCCGAATTCGATGTTCTCGCGCACGCTCATGGTCGGGTACAGCGCGTAGGACTGGAACACCATGGCGATGTCACGATCCTTGGGGCTCATGCCGCTGACGTCCTGGTCGCCGATCATGATCGCGCCACCGGTGATGTTTTCCAGGCCGGCAATGCAATTCATCAAGGTCGATTTGCCGCAACCCGAAGGGCCGACCAGGATCAGGAACTCACCTTCCTTGATCGACAGTTCGATGTTCTTCAGGGTGTCCGGCAGACCGGTACCGTAGGTCTTGTTTACGTTACGAAGTTCGAGCGTTGCCATGATTACCCCTTGACCGCGCCGGCCGTCAGGCCGCGCACGAAATACTTGCCTGCGACCACATAGACCAGCAGGGTCGGCAGCCCGGCGATCATCGCCGCCGCCATATCAACGTTATATTCCTTGACCCCGGTACTGGTGTTGACCAGGTTGTTCAGCGCCACCGTGATGGGCTGCGAATCACCGCTGGAGAACACCACGCCGAACAGGAAGTCGTTCCAGATCTGCGTGAACTGCCAGATCAGGCACACCATGATGATGGGTGTCGACATCGGCAGGATGATCAGGCGGAAGATCGTGAAGAACCCCGCGCCATCCAGGCGAGCCGCCTTCACCAGTGCATCGGGAATGCTGACGTAGTAGTTACGGAAGAACAGTGTAGTAAACGCCAGTCCGTAGACGATGTGCACGAACACCAGGCCCGTGGTGGTACTGGCCAGGCCCATCTTGCCGAGGGTGAACGAGGCTGGCAGCAGCACGGTCTGGAACGGCAGGAAGCAGCCGAACAGCAACAGGCCGAAGAACAACTGCGAACCACGGAAGCGCCACATCGACAGCACGTAGCCGTTCAACGCACCGATGGCGGTGGAGATCAGTACCGCCGGAACGGTGATCTTGATCGAGTTCCAGAAGTAGCCGTCAACCGTGGCCCAGGCTTTCACCCAGCCGATGCCGGTGATCACGGTGGGCCAGCTCAGCAGGTTGCCGGTGCTGATGTCTTCCGGGGTCTTGAAGCTGGTGAGCAACATGACCACCAACGGCACCAGGTACAGCAGGACAGCGAGAATCAGCACCGCGTAGATCGCGACGCGGCTCAGGCTGATGGCAGGTTTGCCAGCAAGACTAGTCATTGCGCTTGGTCCTCAGCTCGGAGTACAGGTAAGGCACGATGATCGCGAGAATCGCACCGAGCATCAGAATCGCACTGGCCGAACCCATGCCCATCTGGCCGCGGCTGAAGGTGAAGGAGTACATGAACATCGCCGGCAGGTCGGAGGAGTAACCCGGACCACCCGCCGTCATGGCCGCCACCAGGTCGAAGCTCTTGATCGCGATATGCGCCAGGATCATTACCGCACTGAAGAACACCGGGCGCAGGCTTGGCAGCACCACTTTCCAGTAGATGCGCGGCATGCTCGCGCCGTCGATCTGCGCCGCACGGATGATCGATTGATCAACACCGCGCAGGCCGGCGAGGAACATCGCCATGATGAAGCCCGAGGCTTGCCACACAGCAGCGATCACCAGGCAATACACCACACGGTCCGGGTCGATCAGCCAGTCCAGGCGAAAGCCTTCCCAGCCCCAGTCACGCAGCAGTTTGTCCAGGCCCATGCCTGGGTTGAGCAGCCATTTCCAGGCGGTACCGGTGACGATCATCGAGAGCGCCATCGGGTACAGGTAAATGGTGCGGATAAAACCTTCGCGACGGATTTTCTGGTCGAGGAAAATCGCCAGGGTCACGCCGATCACCAGGGTGATGCCGATGAACATGCCCCCGAACACCGCGAGGTTCTTGCTCGCGACCCACCAGCGGTCGTTGTCGAACAAGCGCACGTATTGCGCCAGGCCTACGAACTTGTAGGTCGGCAGGAAAGTCGAGTTAGTGAACGACAGCACGAACGTCCACAGGATGTAGCCATAGAAGCCCACCAGAACGATGAACATGCTCGGCGCCAGCACCAGTTTGGGTAGCCAGCGCTGCAGTGCATCGAACGGCGAGGCTTTGCTGAACACAGCAACAGAACTCATGGGAAAATCCAGTACAGGGAAAAAGGACTACAGGAACAGGCCTTGTGGGGGTTAGGGGTCCCCCCACAAGGCCATTCGGTACTAACCGTTACTTGGCCGACTTGATCGCTGCCGCGAGTTTCTTCGCGGTATCGGCAGGGTCAGCTTTCGGGTCGTTGATGTAGTTGGTCACGACATCAAAGAACGCGCCTTGTACCGCCAGCGTGGTTGCCATGTTGTGGGCCATGCTTGGTTGCAGGCCGCCAGTCTTGGCATCCGCCAGGAAGTCCTTGGCAGCAGTCTGGGCGCAGGAGTCAAAGCCGTATTTGCCCATGTCTTGCAACATGTCGATACGAACCGGGATCGAGCCTTTGTTGATGCTGAAGACTTTCTGGAAGTTTTCGCTCAGCACGACCTTGGCGATGTCCTGCTGACCGGCAGCAGTGCCTTTGTCTTTCTGCTTGAAGGCTGCGAGGGAGTCGATGTTGTAGGTGAAGGCCTTGTCGGTGCCCGGGAAGGCTACGCACTCGTAGTCTTTGCCGGCGACTTTCTTGGCGGCGGTCCATTCACTCTTGGCCCAGTCACCCATGATCTGCATGCCGGCCTTGCCGTTGATGACCTTGGCGGCTTCCAGGTTCCAGTCCTGGCCTTTGCCGTCGGCGTCCATGTAGGTCGCGACTTTCTTCAGCTCGGTCAGGGACTTGATCATTTCAGGGCCGGTCAGGGCTTTTTCGTCGAGGTCCACCAGGGCTTTCTTGTAACCGTCAGCCCCCATGACCGAGAGCACGACCGCTTCGAAGACGGTGCTGTCCTGCCAAGGCTGGCCACCGTGGGCGAGCGGAATGAAGCCGGCTTTTTTCAGCTTGTCGCCAGCGGCGTAGAATTCTTCGAGGGTGGTAGGCGGTTTTTCGATACCGGCTTTCTTGAACACTTCCGGGTTGATCCACAGCCAGTTCACGCGGTGAATGTTCACCGGCACGGCCACGTAGTTACCTTCGTACTTCACGGTATCGGAGACTTTCTTGTCCAGCAGGCTGTCCCACTTCTCTTCTTTGGCGGGTTCCTTCAGGACGTCGGTGTCGAGCAGCCCGGTGGACGCCCATTCCTGGATGTCGGGGCCTTTGATCTGGGCCATGCCTGGCGGGTTGCCAGCAACGGCGCGGCTTTTCAGTACGGTCATGGCAGTGGAACCGCCACCGCCGGCGACGGCACCGTCTTTCCAGGTGAAACCGTCTTTTTCAACTTGGGCCTTCAGGACATCTACTGCCGCTTTCTCGCCACCCGAGGTCCACCAATGCACAACTTCAACCGTCCCTTTCGAGTCGGCGGCAAAAGCACTGAGGGGAAACAACGAGGCAACGGAAATAGCTACGGCGAGGCGACTGATCGCTTTCATCTGAGTACCTTTTTTCTTGTTGTTATGCATGCAAGTCGGTGCTTGCGCTGCAAACGAGTTTAAACAGGGATTTTTCAGGTGCAGGTAACAAAGGGACGCCAAAATGTCACCACTTGGTGACATAGCGCCCGGTGGCCACGGCACTGGCCATGCTCGGTGACAAGGGTAGCCCCGGCAGCAAGACAGACTGCCAGGCGTGGTAGAGGTCCGGTTTGCCACCCCAGATTTTCGCGCTGGGCTGGTTTTTCGGGCTCAGTTCGTGGTGCCAGCTGCCGTGGGTGCGGTCAATGAAACGGGTTTCACAGAAATCCCAGAAGCGCCGGTACCAGGTTTCGTAATGCAGCTCCCCCGTGCGTTTGAGCAGCGCCTGGGCAGCGGCACTGGCTTCGCAATGGGTCCAGTGCAGGCGCTCGCGCACCACGGGGCGCTGGCTCCAGTCGAGGGTGTAGACAATGCCGGGGGCGCCGTCGACGGCCCAGGCGTATTCACAGGCGCTGGCGAACAGGCCCTTGGCGTCGGTCAATAGCCACTCAGGGGTGACGAGCCCGGCATCCAGGCGCGCAGCCTCAAGGTGCAACACCAGTCGCGCCCATTCGAAGCCGTGGCCGGGGGTGATGCCGTAGGGACGAAAACCATCGGCCGGGTTGTCTTCGTTGTAACCACGCAGGGGTTGCCAATGGCTGTCGAAATGCTCGATCACCATGTCCCGGTTTTCTGCCGCATGGGTATGAATAATCCGCTCGACGATGCGCAGTGCCCGGTCCAGCCAGCGGGTTTCACCGGTGACATCGGCCAGGGCCAGGAAGGCTTCGGTGGCGTGCATGTTGCTGTTGGCGCCGCGATAGGCTTCTACCCCGCTCCAGTCCTGGGCGAAGGACTCGAGCATCGCGCCCTCCTCTTCGTTCCAGAAGTACTGGTCGATGATGTGGATCGCGTCGTTGAGCAAGGTTTGCGCGCCGGGCGCGCCGGCCACTACTGCGGAGCTGGCGGCCAGGGCGACAAAAGCGTGCAGGTAGGCGGCCTTGCCGGTGTTGCCGTCGCGGGCGTCGGGCGTGGCGAACCAACCGCCGTGCCGGGCATCGCGCAGCGGGCCGCTGAGGGCCACGACGCCGTGTTCCACCAGGTCGGCATAACCTGGCAGGCCCAGGCCATGAGCCATGGCAAAGCTGTGGGTCATACGGGCGGTGTTCATGGTTTCAGCGACGGCATCGGGCGGCAAAACACCGTGATCGTCGAGGTTGCCGAAGCCGTCAGGCAGCCTGGAAGCCTTGGCGAATGACAGCAGGCGCTGGCCTTCAGTGGCAAGCCAGGCGTGATGGGCAGGTGCGTTCAGCCAACTACTGGCAGGCAGTGGTTGCGTGGTCATGATTAGCCCTTTTTATTATGTGCGGGATGACGGGAGTCTAAACAAGGGCGGCGCGAGGGCAAGTAACGAAGGAGACGGGAAATGTCACCGATTGGTGACATTGATTGTGCCAGGGCCTGCAGGCGTCATGTGTAGTGACGCCTGCAGCACCTCACATCACTGCTGCCCGAGAGGGGTGATCCGGGCCGGCTGGTTGATCTGCTGCTGCAGGTTCTGCACCTGGCTTTGCAAGGCAGTGACGTTACGCGTGGTCTGGATGCGGAACACGTCGAACTCCTTGGTGGACGGACCGTCGGAAGCCGCGGCGCGGTTGTCCAGTTCGCTCTTGAGGACCACAAGGTCCTGCTCCAGGCGGGCGATGGCGGCCGTGGGGTTGCCCTGTTTTTTCAGGGCTGCGACGTCGGCGGAGAGGTCCTTGAACTCGGCGTCCCGGGACTTGAGGGTAGCCACCGCCTCCGTCAGCGCCTGGACCTGGCCCTGCAATTGCGCGTTGGCACTGGACAGTTGGGTCGTGCTGGCGGTCATCTGCTCCAGGCGCTTGTCCAGGTCCGTTGCCTGGCCGGCCACGCCCATCTGCTGCTTGCCCTGCTCCAGCAACTGGGTCTCCAGCTGCTTGATCTGCAGTTTCAGGGCCTCGCTGCCATTATTCACATTGGCTTCGCTGGCCACCACCTTGCCGGAAATATCCTGCAGGCGCCCCGCCGCTTCCTCGCTGATGCGCGCGAAGCTTTCCTGGGTCGCCACCAGTTGCTGGCCCATCAGGGAAATCTGCTGGAAGCTCCACCAGGCAAGGCCGGCGAAGGCGAACAGCAGCGCACCGACCAATGCCCACAGCGGCCCGGTACTGGCGCTCTTGACCTTGACGACCGGCGCAGGCCGGGAGCGCACGGAGGTAGCCGGCGTGGGCTCGAAATCATCGTCGTCCGAGGTGTCGGCCCGCAGGCTGGGAACGTTGTCGAAGTCGTCGTTAGCATCGTTACGCATGAATCAACCTTAAATCCTTTGAGGTGGCATATGGATAGCCAGGCGTCGGAGTATAAACCCCCGACCTGCCGCACTGATCGACCCGGGTTCGCAAATTCGGTTCCCGGTGTGTTGCCGGTTATTTAAGTCCCACGTCCTGGGACTTCCACCAGCTGCAGAACTCGTCGAGGGCCGCCCACAGGCTGACCTTGGGCTGGTAGTCGAGATAATGCCGTGCGCGGGTGATGTCGAGGGTGAAATCTTTGTTCATCACCTGCATGCCCAGCCGTGACAAAGACGGTTCCGGGCGCCCTGGCCACATGGCACAGAAGGCTTCATTGAGCGCCGCAACGCTGTAAGACAAGCCGTAGGACCGATAACGGGTGACCTGAGGCATGTCCATCTGTCGCATCACGTAGTTCACCACATCCCACACCGGCACCGGGGCGCCGTTGCTGATGTTGTAGACCTTGCCCAACGCCGAGCCCGTCGCCAGCAAACTGCTGAGCAGGGCTTCATTGAGGTTGTGCACGCTGGTGAAATCGACCTTGTTCAGGCCATCGCCGACAATCGCCAGGCGGTTCTTGCGCTGCATCTTCAACAGGCGCGGGAAGATGCTCATGTCGCCGGCCCCCGTGACAAAGCGCGGGCGCAGGGCCAGCACTTCGAGGCCAAACTCCTGGGCGCCAAACACCTTTTGCTCCGCCAGGTATTTGGTGGCTGCATACGGATGCTTGAAACGCTTGGGCACTTGTTCTTCGGTCAAGCCCAGGTGGTCACGGCCGTCGAAGTAGATCGACGGCGAAGACAGGTGCACCAGGCGCCCGACCCGCTGCTTGAGGCAGGCCTCCACCACGTTTTCGGTAACCAGCACATTGCCCTGGTGGAAGTCCTGATAACGCCCCCACAGCCCCACGGCCCCGGCGCAATGCACCACGGCCTCGACGTCGCGGCACAGCTCGCGCACCAGGTCCGGATCATTCAAATCACCCTGGATAAACTCGGCGCCGCGCCGTACCAGGTGCTCCACACCTTCGGCCCGCCGCCCGTTGACCCGCACGTCCAGGCCCTGCTCCAGGGCGAAACGCGCAAAGCGCCCGCCAATGAAGCCGCTTGCGCCGGTGACCAGAATTTTCATGACTTACTCCGCATTCTTTCGTTTTTCATCGCTGTTGCCTTGACGCTGGCCATCACGCCAACGGCACCAACCATTGCCCCGTTGTGTGTGCCAGATGATCCGTCAGCAGGCCCAGCAATTGTCCACCACTGCGCCAATGATGCCAGTACAGCGGCACATCGATCGGCTTATCTGGCAATAACTCCACCAACACGCCCTTTTCCAGCTGGTCGCGCACCTGCAGTTCGGGCACCAGGCCCCAGCCCAATCCGGCTTCCGTCAGGCGAATAAAACCTTCGGACGAGGGGCATAGATGGTGTTCGAAACCACCGTCGACGCCCAGGGACGCCAGGTAGCGATGCTGCAGGAAATCATCCGGGCCGAACACCAGCGCCGGCGTGCGGGCCAGTTGATCGGCCCGCACGCCCTCGGGAAAGTGCCGGGCGACAAACGCCGGGCTGGCCAGCGCCCGATACCGCATCGCGCCGAGCAACAGGCTGCGGGCACCGGCCACCGGGCGTTCGCTGGCGCAAATACAGGCTGCCACTTCGCCGGCGCGCATGCGCTTGAGGCCGACGGTCTGGTCTTCTACCACCAGGTCCAACAGCAAATGCTGCTCGGCGCAGAAGTCGCTCACCGCCTCGGCCCACCACGTGGCGAGGCTGTCGGCATTCAAGGCGATGCGCAGGCGCTCGGGCATGCCCTCTTCATCCAGCGCGGGCACCTGGCTTTGCAGGTCGCGCTCCAGCAATCGTACCTGTTGCACGTGGTTGAGCAGGCGGCGGCCGATCTCGGTGGGCGTCGGCGGCGTGGCACGTACCAGCACCGGCTGGCCGATTCGCGCCTCCAACAGCTTGATGCGCTGGGAAATCGCCGATTGGGAAATTCCCAGTACCTGCGCGCCCCGCTCGAAGCCGGCCTGTTCCACCACCGCCGCCAGGGCGGAAAGCAATTTATAGTCGAACATCAGTTTTCCTAATGAGCGATCAGCAATATTGGTTTTTCTTATACAGCCTTGGACGGGAGAATAGCCAGCATCGCTTCTTCTTATTCAAGGACCTCCACATGGCTGGCGAAACCGCCCTGGCAACCCTGCTGCGCAGCATGAGCCCACAGCTCAATGACGGCGACTACGTGTTCTGCACCCTGGCCGACAGCCGAATCCCCGAAGGTTGCGAGGTGATCGGCAGCTTCCGCGAGCAGGAAGGCCTGACGTTGATCGTCGAGCGCCAGCAGGCCGAGCGGGCCGGACTGGCCTTCGACTATGTGGCTGCGTGGATCACCCTCAACGTGCATTCGGCCCTGGAAGCGGTCGGCCTGACCGCCGCGTTCGCCACGGCCCTGGGCCAGGCCGGGATCAGTTGCAACGTGATTGCCGGCTACTACCACGATCACCTGTTTGTCGGGCGCGCCGATGCCGAGCGCGCCATGACGGTGTTGCGGCAATTGGCGGCGGGCGCGGAGTAAATCCTATGTGGCAAAGCTATATGAACGGCCTGTTGGTGGCCTTTGGTTTGATCATGGCGATCGGCACCCAGAACGCGTTTGTGCTGGCGCAGAGCCTGCGGCGCGAACATCACCTGCCGGTGGCGGCACTGTGCGTGGTGTGCGACGCGATCCTGGTGGCCGCCGGCGTGTTCGGCCTGGCCACCGTGCTGGCGCATAACCCGGTATCGCTGGCGATTGCCCGCTGGGGTGGCGCAGCGTTCCTGCTCTGGTACGGTACCCTCGCCCTGCGCCGGGCCTGCTCGAAGCAGAGCCTGGGCGAGGGCGAGAACCTCAAGGTACGCTCGTTGAAGGCGGTGATGCTCAGCGCCCTGGCAGTGACGTTGCTCAACCCCCACGTGTACCTGGACACCGTCTTGTTGATCGGCTCCCTCGGCGCCCAGCAAACCGAACCGGGCGCCTACGTGGCCGGCGCCGCCAGCGCTTCGTTCCTGTGGTTCATGACCCTGGCCCTGGGCGCCGCATGGCTGGCACCGTGGCTGGCGCGTCCCGCCACCTGGCGGATTCTGGACCTGCTGGTAGCCGCCATGATGTTCAGCGTGGCCTATCAATTAATCAGCGCAGCGTAGATATTCCAAAACGCTCTGGAACCTCTATCCCACACAGTTGTTGCGTGGTTTTGCCGCACCCCCGGTGCTATGATCCAGCCCCTGCGCCGCAAAGAGTACAAACTCCCCGGCGCTTGTTTGGCCGCCCGTGATCGGCCTTGCGCTCACCGCAACTGACCTGATTAGGAGAATCATCATGGCTTTCGAATTGCCGCCGCTGCCCTACGCACACGATGCCCTGCAGCCGCACATTTCCAAGGAAACCTTGGAATACCACCACGACAAGCACCACAACACCTATGTCGTGAACCTGAACAACCTGGTGCCTGGCACCGAGTTCGAAGGCAAGACCCTGGAAGAAATCGTCAAGTCTTCTTCGGGCGGCATCTTCAACAACGCCGCTCAGGTCTGGAACCACACTTTCTACTGGAACTGCCTGGCGCCAAACGCTGGCGGCCAACCTACCGGCGCACTGGCTGAGGCGATCAACGCTGCCTTCGGTTCGTTCGACAAGTTCAAGGAAGAGTTCACCAAGACTTCCGTCGGCACCTTCGGTTCCGGTTGGGGCTGGCTGGTGAAAAAGGCTGACGGTTCCCTGGCCCTGGCCAGCACCATCGGCGCCGGCAACCCGCTGACCAGCGGCGACACCCCGCTGCTGACCTGCGACGTCTGGGAACACGCTTACTACATCGACTACCGCAACGTGCGTCCAAAGTATGTGGAAGCGTTCTGGAACCTGGTCAACTGGAAGTTCGTGGCTGAGCAGTTCGAAGGCAAGACCTTCACCGCTTAAGTACCGCTTGCAGTAGAAAGAGCCCGGCGATTGCCGGGCTTTTTTGTGGGCGATTACAAATGGAAAAATGCCAGGAAAACGCTGGAACTCATCAAAAGGATTTCGCCACGCAGCATGTAAGAGGAATGTCCCTCTGATTGACTGCAGGAGAACTTGATATGGATCTAGCATCTTTGATCGGCATGGCCCCTCAAGCACTTAACGTGTTCGATAACGTGACAGATAAGGGCCTGGACGTCCTGGACAAAAGCTTGGGCATCCTTGATAAGACCGTGGACATAGCTCGACAGGCCTTGGGGCAAATCGACCCTCAGGCGCAAGACCAGCCACAACCGCCGAAAATTTCGTTTACCTGATGGGCGCTGACGCTCGACGGTTTGTTTCGCTGGACTGAAAAACCCGCGCTCGTCCTGAAAAGACGGTACAAGAAGTCGGCACGTACGATCCGCCGACTTCACTCCATGCCAGGCCTGCCTTTCCATTCCCCCTCCCAACGTCTTACCCCCGGACGCGCTCATCTAAACTGCAAAACCTGCCCTGGCCGCAATGTCCCTTTGACTGCCCTCACGGGATTGCCAATACTCATGGCATATTGAGGCTACCCGCATGGAACAAGGAATAACCCTTTGAAGCTGGAACTCAAAAACAGCTTGTCGGTGAAGTTGCTACGGGTGGTACTGCTTTCGGCATTGGCCGTGGGCGTGGTACTGAGCGCGGCGCAGATCGTCTTTGATGCGTACAAGACGCGCCAGGCCGTGGCCGGTGATGCCCAGCGCATCCTCGACATGTTTCGCGACCCGTCCACCCAGGCCGTCTACAGCCTGGACCGGGAGATGGGCATGCAGGTCATCGAAGGCCTGTTCCAGGATGATGCCGTGCGCATGGCCTCCATCGGCCACCCCAACGAAACCATGCTCGCGGAAAAAACCCGCGACCTGCAACAATCCCCGAGCCGCTGGCTGACCGACCTGATTCTGGGCCAGGAACGCACCTTCACCACGCCGCTGGTGGGGCGCGGGCCTTACAGCGAGTACTACGGTGACCTGAGCATCACCCTCGACACCGCCACCTATGGCAAAGGGTTTCTTGTCAGTTCGGTGATCATTTTCATCTCCGGGGTGCTGCGGGCGCTGGCCATGGGGCTGGTGTTGTACCTGGTCTATCACTGGCTGCTGACCAAGCCGCTCTCGCGCATCATCGAGCACCTGAGTTCGATCAACCCCGACCGCCCCAGCGAGCACAAGATCCCGCAGCTCAAGGGCCACGAGAAAAACGAGCTGGGGCTCTGGATCAACACCGCCAACCAGTTGCTCGAATCCATCGAGCGCAATACGCACTTGCGCCATGAGGCGGAAAACAGCCTGCTGCGCATGGCCCAGTACGACTTCCTGACCGGCCTGCCGAACCGCCAGAAACTGCAGGAGCAACTGGACAAGATCCTGATCGACGCCGGCCGCCGGCAACGCCGGGTCGCGGTGTTGTGCGTGGGGCTGGATGACTTCAAAAGCGTCAACGAGCAGTTCACCTACCAGGCCGGCGACCAATTGCTGCTGGCCCTGGCCGACCGCCTGCGGGCCCACAGCGGCCGCCTCGGCGCCCTCGCCCGCCTCGGCGGCGACCAGTTCGCCCTGGTGCAGGCCGATATCGAGCAGCCCTACGAAGCCGCCGAATTGGCACAAAGCATCCTCGACGACCTGGAAGCCGAATTCGCCCTCGATCACGAACAGATCCGCCTGCGTGCCACCATCGGCATCACCCTGTTCCCGGAAGACGGCGACAGCACCGAGAAGCTGCTGCAAAAAGCCGAACAGACCATGACCCTGGCCAAGAGCCGCTCGCGCAACCGCTACCAGTTCTATATCGCCAGCGTCGACAGCGAAATGCGCCGCCGCCGCGAGCTGGAAAAGGATCTGCGCGACGCCTTGAGCCGCGAGCAGTTTCACCTGGTGTACCAGCCGCAGATCAGCTATCTCGACCACCGTGTGGTGGGTGTCGAAGCGTTGATCCGCTGGCAGCACCCGGAGCACGGCCTGGTGCCGCCCGACCTGTTTATCCCCCTGGCCGAACAGAACGGCACCATCATTGCCATCGGCGAATGGGTACTGGACCAGGCCTGCCGGCAACTGCGGGAATGGCATGACCTGGGCTTCACCGAGCTGCGCATGGCGGTCAACCTGTCGACCGTACAGTTGCACCACGCCGAGCTGCCACGGGTGGTCAACAACCTGCTGCAAATCTACCGCTTGCCGCCGCGTAGCCTGGAGCTGGAAGTCACCGAGACCGGCCTGATGGAAGACATCAGCACCGCCGCCCAGCACCTGCTGAGCCTGCGCCGCTCCGGGGCACTGATTGCGATTGATGACTTCGGCACCGGCTATTCGTCCCTGAGCTATCTGAAAAGCCTGCCGCTGGACAAGATCAAGATCGACAAGAGCTTCGTCCAGGACCTGCTGGATGACGACGACGATGCGACCATCGTGCGGGCGATCATCCAGCTCGGCAAAAGCCTTGGCATGCAGGTGATCGCCGAGGGTGTGGAGACCGCCGAACAGGAGGCCTACATCATCTCCGAGGGTTGCCACGAGGGTCAGGGCTACCACTACAGCAAACCCTTGCCGGCACGGGAGTTGGTGGCCTACTTGAAACAGGCCCAGCGCAATAACGCCGCCATCCTCTGAAGCGATGCCGGCCATCGGGGCCACGCGCACCGATGGCCGGCAAATCGATACTAAATATTTCCTGCTTATAACGCTTTACACAAAATGCAAATCTTTCGCATTATGTCGCAGTTTTGCGCGCCCCCCGCGTGCCCCATCAACAACCGAAGCAGGATGTTCGCCATGATTCGTATGCCCCTGGCCACCGCCAGCCTTCTCGCCATTGCCATTTCGCTCGCCGGTTGCGGTGAAGGCAAAGACAAGGCCGCCGCGCCTCAAGCCCCGGCCGCCGCCAGCACCACCGCCCCGGCGGCT
Source organism: Pseudomonas sp. C6002 (assembly GCF_013385805.1). Lineage (NCBI taxonomy): Bacteria > Pseudomonadati > Pseudomonadota > Gammaproteobacteria > Pseudomonadales > Pseudomonadaceae > Pseudomonas > Pseudomonas sp. C6002. The sequence goes on from NZ_JACAPH010000008.1 coordinate 103,412, forward strand.
GCCCCGGCAGGCCAGGTAGACGAGGCCGCCGCCAAGGCTGTGGTCGCGCATTACGCTGACATGGTGTTCGCGGTGTACAGCGATGCCGAGTCCACCGCGAAAACCCTGCAAACCGCGATCGACACTTTCCTTGCCAACCCGAACGACGACACCCTGAAAGCGGCCCGTACCGCCTGGATCGCCTCGCGCGTGCCGTACCTGCAGAGTGAAGTGTTCCGCTTCGGCAACACCATCATTGACGACTGGGAAGGCCAGGTGAACGCCTGGCCCCTGGACGAAGGCCTGATCGACTACGTCGACAAGACCTACGAACACGCCCTGGGCAACCCTGGCGCCACCGCCAACATCATCGCCAACAACGAGATCCAGGTCGGCGAAGACAAGGTCGATGTAAAAGACATCACCCCGGAAAAACTCGCCAGCCTGAATGAGCTGGGCGGTTCCGAAGCCAACGTAGCCACCGGCTACCACGCAATTGAATTCCTGCTCTGGGGCCAGGACCTGAACGGCACCGGTCCGGGCGCCGGCAACCGCCCAGCGTCGGACTACATGACCGGTGATGGCGCCACTGGCGGCCACAACGAGCGCCGCCGCACCTACCTGCGCGCCGTGACTCAGCTGCTGGTCAGCGACCTGGAAGAAATGGTCGGCAACTGGAAGCCCAACGTCGAAGACAACTACCGCGCCACGCTGGAAGCAGAACCTGCGACCGATGGCCTGCGCAAGATGCTGTTCGGCATGGGTAGCCTGTCCCTGGGCGAGCTGGCCGGTGAGCGCATGAAGGTTTCCCTGGAAGCCAACTCGCCGGAAGACGAACAGGACTGCTTCAGCGACAACACCCACAACTCGCACTTCTACGACGCCAAGGGTATTCGTAACGTTTACCTGGGTGAGTACACCCGCACCGACGGTACCAAGATGACCGGCGCCAGCCTGTCCTCCCTGGTGGCCAAGGCCGACCCGGCGGCCGATGAAGCGTTGAAGGCTGACCTGGCCTCCACCGAAGCGAAGATCCAGGTGATGGTGGACCACGCCAACAACGGCGAACACTACGACCAGTTGATTGCTGCCGGTAACGACAAAGGCAACCAGATCGTACGTGACGCCATCGCCGCATTGGTGAAGCAGACCGGTTCGATCGAACAGGCTGCTGGCAAGCTGGGCATCAGTGACTTGAACCCGGATAACGCTGATCACGAGTTCTGATCAGTGCCGCGTTGAATGAGGCGACCTTCGGGTCGCCTTTTTTGTGCCTGCCCTCCAAGCTCCATCAACCAGCACAAATCTCCTGTGGGAGCGGGCTTGCTCGCGAAAGCGGTGGGTCAGCCAATGCATCCGTTGACTGATACACCGCTTTCGCGAGCAAGCCCGCTCCCACACTTGATCTGCCACGTCTCCAACGCCCCCCCGGTTTACTTGCCCTGCACCGCAGGTAGAATGGCGCCTTTCCTGTCACCCCGAGCGGACCTCATGGCGTTGCCGACCTTACGGATAATCGGTTTCATTATCGGCATCTTCCTGATCACCCTGGCGATCGCCATGGTCATCCCCATGGCGACCCTGGTGTTTTTTGAACGCACCAGCGACCTGCCGTCGTTCCTCTGGGCCAGCCTGATTACCTTTATCGCGGGCCTGGCGCTGGTCATCCCCGGCCGCCCGGAACACGTGCACCTGCGCCCGCGGGACATGTACCTGCTGACCGTCTCCAGCTGGCTGGTGGTGTGCATCTTCGCCGCACTGCCGTTCCTGCTGACCCAACACATCAGCTACACCGACTCGTTCTTCGAAAGCATGTCGGGCATCACAGCCACCGGTTCCACGGTGCTCAGCGGCCTGGACACCATGTCCCCAGGCATCCTCATCTGGCGCTCGCTGCTGCACTGGCTCGGCGGTATCGGCTTTATCGGCATGGCGGTGGCGATCCTGCCGCTGCTGCGCATCGGTGGCATGCGCCTGTTCCAGACCGAATCCTCCGACCGCTCGGAAAAGGTCATGCCCCGCTCACACATGGTGGCGCGCCTGATCGTGGCGGCGTACGTGGGCATCACCATCCTCGGCAGCCTGGCGTTCTGGTGGGCCGGGATGGGGCTGTTCGATGCGATCAACCATGCGATGTCGGCGATTTCCACCGGCGGGTTTTCCACTTCCGACGAATCCCTGGCCCACTGGAAACAGCCGGCGGTGCACTGGGTGGCCGTGGTGGTGATGATCATGGGCAGCCTGCCGTTCACCCTGTATGTGGCCACGATGCGTGGCAACCGCCGGGCGCTGATCAAGGATCAGCAGGTGCAAGGCTTGCTCGGGTTGCTGGTGGTGACCTGGCTGGTGCTCGGCACCTGGTATTGGTGGACCACCGACCTGCCTTGGCTGGACGCGCTGCGCCACGTGGCGGTGAACGTCACCTCTGTGGTGACCACCACCGGTTTCGCACTCGGGGACTACAGCATCTGGGGCAATTTCTCGCTGATGCTGTTCTTCTACCTGGGCTTTGTGGGCGGTTGCTCCGGCTCCACGGCTGGCGGGATCAAGATCTTCCGTTTCCAGGTCGCCTACATCCTGCTCAAGGCCAACTTGAACCAGTTGATTCACCCGCGAGCGGTGATCAAGCAGAAGTACAACGGCCATCGCCTCGATGAAGAAATCGTGCGGTCGATCCTGACCTTCTCGTTTTTCTTCGCCATCACCATCTGCGCCATCGCCCTGGCCCTGTCGTTGCTGGGCCTGGACTGGATGACCGCGTTGACCGGCGCCGCCAGTACCGTGTCCGGCGTGGGCCCGGGCCTGGGGGAAACCATCGGCCCGGCCGGTAACTTCTCCACCCTCCCGGACGCTGCCAAGTGGATCCTGTCATTCGGCATGCTGCTGGGCCGGCTGGAGATCATTACGGTGTTTGTGCTGTGCATTCCGGCGTTTTGGCGTCACTGACAGGCAGCTCATGCAACCGCGCCCGGTACTCGCCGGGCGTGGCATCGAACCAGCGGCGGAACGCACGAAAGAAGTTGCTCGGGTCGGCAAACCCCAACAGGTAGGCAATTTCCAGCAGGGTCATGCTCGGCTGCGCCAGGTATTGCTCGGCCAGTTCGCGGCGGGTGTCGTCGAGCAAGGTCTGGAAACTCGTGCCCTCCTCCTGCAAGCGGCGCTGCAAGGTGCGCTGGGACAGGTGCAACGTCTGCGCAACCACTTCACGCTTGGGCTCGCCCTGGGGCAGCAATCGGCATAGCACCTGCCGCGCCTTGTGGGTCACCCGGCTCTCGGAAAACCGCGCCAGGTACTCCCCGGCAAAACGATCGTGCAACAACGCCATCGCCTCGTTCGCCGTGGGCAACGGCGCTTCCATATCGGCCCGTTCGAAGATCAGCGCGTCATAGGGCGCGTTGAACACCAGCGGTGCATGGAAGGCTTGTTTGTAGGGCGCCAGGTCCGCTGGCTGATCGCCCTGCACCAGCACCTTGCGCGGTTGCAACGTGCGCCCGGTCAGCCAGCCGCATAACGCCAGGGCACTGGCCAGGGACGCTTCGGCACTTTGCCGGGTAGGCGGCAGGTGGTCGCCGTGCACCGTCAGAATCAGCGCATAACCTTCGGGCAACAGGCGGAAACTCAGGTCGGCACTTTCAGCAATGATTCGCTGGTAACGCACCAGCCGCATAAAACCTTCGGCCAGGGTATTGCTGGACATCAAGGCGTAGCCGGCCACATGAAACGATGCCGGGCGCACCACCTTGCCCATGTTCAAGCCAATCGCCGGGTTGCCCGACAGCTCGACCGCGCGCTGCCAGAGCCGGGTCATGGAGTCCTGGGGGAAGCGTGCATCCGGGTCATTCAGCGCGGCGTAATCCAGGCCAAGCTGCTTGAACAAGGCACGGCAATCCAGGCCGTCCATTTCCAGCGCCTTGACTATCCCCATCGCCCAGCTTGCAGAAGTCGTTCGTTCGCTCATGGCGTTTTCTTAACAAGGAAGGCTGAAACGACAGCCAGGAATCCGAAGGATACTAAAGTGGCATCTATTGTCACTGGCTGTTACCACTGATGACTCTAGACTCAAATAAGCTCCCCGCCGAACATCTGTCGGGCAGAACAATAACCAGAGGGCCGACCACTGTGGAAAATGCCAGGCAATTCAACAGCTTCGCCGATTTCTACCCGTATTACCTGAGCGAACACGGCAACAGTACGTGCCGTCGCCTGCACTTTATCGGCACCAGCCTCGTTATCTTCATACTCGCGTTGGCGATCGGCAAAGGTGCGTGGTGGCTGCTGCTGGCGCTGCCGGTAGCCGGCTACAGCTTTGCCTGGATCGGCCATTTCTTCTTTGAAAAGAATCGCCCGGCGACCTTCCAGCATCCGCTGTACAGCCTGTTGGGGGATTTCGTGATGTACCGCGACATGATTCTGGGCAAGGTGCCGTTCTAGCCCCACGCTTGAAGAACAATAAGAGAGGCTTTGATGAACCAGCAGGCCCGTTTCACCCATATGCAGGATGGTACCCAGGAAGACTGGGCGATCATCGCCAAGGATTTCAGTGCTTACGCCCGGCAATTGCCAAGCCGGATCCTGGCGCATCTACGGCTGCTGGAGGGCGACTTCGGCGGCTTCCCGGTGGACCGCCTGACCCACTCGCTGCAAACCGCCAGCCGCGCCTGGCACGATGGCCGGGATGAAGAGTACGTGGTGTGCGCCCTGCTCCACGACATCGGCGACACCCTCGGTTCCTACAATCACCCGGACATCGCCGCCGCGATTCTCAAGCCGTTCGTAAGCGCCGAGAATCTGTGGATGGTGGAGAAGCACGGGATCTTCCAGGGCTACTACTTCTTCCACCACCTGGGGATGGACCGCCACCTGCGCGAGCAATTTGGCGACCACCCGCAGTACCGGCAAACCATCGAGTTCTGCGCGCAGTACGACGCGGCGGCGTTCGACCCGGCCTACGACACCCTGCCGCTGAGCTTCTTCGAGCCGATGCTGGCGCGGGTGTTTGCCCAGCCGAAGAACTCGCTCTACAAGGCGGCGATGGAACGCCAGGGTTAAACCGGCAGCAATGTGCCGCCGTGACCGGTTTGGGTGGCTGGCTCCGGATCTTTGACGATCTCCCGGGCCACCATCAGGATCACGATGGCCGCAATGATGTCGAAAATCGCCAGCACCACAAACAGCGGGCTGTAGCCGACCTTGGTCACCAGCACGCCGAACACCGCAGTAAATGCCGCAGCCCCGATAAACCCGCACATCTGCCCGCCACCGGTGGCGGTGGCCACGTCATTCTTGCCGAATGAGTCCGAGGCGATGGAAAACAGTGCACCCGACAAGGTCTGGTGGGCGAAACCGCCGACACACAGCAGGGCAATCGCGGTGTAGGCACTGTCCACCAGGCCGATGCACGCCGGGCCGATCATGCACAGGCAACCGAACAGCATCACCAGCTTGCGCGAGGTGAACAGCGAGACCTTGAAGTAGCGGTGGAACAACGGGCTCAGGTAGCCACCCAGCACACAGCCAATGTCGGCGGCCAGGAACGGCAGCCAGGCAAACAGCGCCATTTCCTTGATGTTCATGTGCCGCTCGGTCATCAGGTACAGCGGAATCCAGGCATTGAACGTCTGCCAGGCCGGCTCCGAGAGCATGCGCGCCGAGGCGATGGCGAAAAAGTTGCGGCTCTTGAGGATGCGCTTCCAGCTGGCTTTCTTCTGCACGCCTTCCTTGAGGTGGGTTTCCTGGCCGGCCTCGATGTACTCACGCTCGGCCTGGGCCAGCAGGCGCTGGTCACGCGGGTGCTTGTACAGCAGCAGCCACAGCCCGCTCCACACCAGGCCGATGCCGCCAACGATCAGGAATGCCAACTGCCAGCCGCTGTGCAAAATCGCCCAGACCACCAGTGGCGGCGCCAACAACGCACCAAACGACGAACCAAAGTTGAACCAGCCGATGGCGACGGAGCGCTCCTTGGCCGGGAACCACTCGGTAATCGCCTTGACGCCGCCGGGGAAGCCCGCCGACTCCGTCAGCCCCAGTGCGCCACGGGCCACTGCCAGGCTCTGCCAACCGGTGGCGAATGCCGCCAGGGCACAGACTACCGACCAGGAGATGGCGAAGATGGCAAAGCCCATCTTGGTACCGATCGCATCGATCACATAACCGGCGATCGGCTGCATCAAGGCGTAGCACACCTGCCAGGCAACAACGATGTGGGAATACTGCTCAGTGGAGATGCTCAGGTCGGTCATCAGCGTGGGGGCTGCGACTGAGAGCGTGTTGCGGGCCAGGTAGTTAATAATCAGGCCGACCGTCATCAGCCCGACCATCCACCAACGGATGCCTTTGATTTTCATCGCTTCACCTTAATTATTTTTAGATTTGAGGCGTACGTTCTGCGACCGAGCGCATCCGTATTACGGGCGCTATAAAACTGTAACGTCATATGTCGTCATACAACTGTTAGCGTTATATTCAGTCCGCAGTACGATGTCAATCCGTGAAGGGTGATGTTGTACGATGACAATCGACACCCCTGTGGCGCCACGTCACTTGCGCGGCGGGATGAAGACGCGTTCATTTTCTGAGATAAAATCTTTCTGTCATTTACAGTGCTGTATCCTGCACAGGCTTTTTGAACGCGCGGAATCACCTGCGATTGATAAAACAGATCTTGCGAGGAGCGACGACGATGCACGAAATCCCTAATCTCCCCTTCCCAAGCCTGCACGAAACTGAGCAGCCAACCCCGCAACAGGCCGGTGCCACCAAGCCCGAGCCCAAAGAGGCAAAACCGGTCGACCGCAAGAGCGAAGACTGAGAGCCGTACCCAGACCGTGTGGAAAGCGTGACATTGCGCGCTTTCCACACCGCCTGAACACCGTGAGCCCCGCCATGACCGACACCACCCCTGATACCGCCCTGCTCGACACTGCCTTGCACATGGTCGACGTATGGAACCGCCTCACCCCGGAAAAACAGGCCCTCCTGCTCAAGCGCTTCGGCACCCAGGAAAACGCCCTCGCCGCGTTGGTAACCACGCAACTGCTCAACCCCGCCGATCGCTAAAAGTTTGCTTTGCTGCCCCCGCACGCGCCCAGCATCGGTATCATAAGCAGCCTATCTTTTCCTGCTGCGACAGTGGACCTCTCCCCATGCCAGATACCCAGCGCCCCATGGCGGTCACGCTGCAAGTCGTTTCCATCGTTTTGTTCACCTTCATCGGCTACCTGAATATCGGCATTCCCCTGGCCGTGTTGCCTGGCTATGTGCACAGCGACCTGGGCTTTGGCGCCGTGATCGCGGGCCTTGTGATCAGCGTGCAATACCTGGCCACTCTGCTGAGCCGGCCCTACGCGGGACGCATCATCGATAACCGCGGCAGCAAGCGCGCCGTCATGTACGGCCTGGCCGGTTGCGGGTTGAGCGGCGTGTTCATGTTGCTCTCGGCGTGGCTGTCACACCTGCCGGCGCTGAGCCTCACCAGCCTGCTGATTGGCCGCCTGGTGCTGGGCAGCGCTGAAAGCCTGGTGGGCTCGGGTTCCATCGGCTGGGGCATTGGCCGGGTGGGTGCGGCGAATACCGCCAAGGTCATCTCCTGGAACGGCATCGCCAGCTACGGCGCCCTGGCCATCGGCGCACCGCTGGGGGTGTTGCTGGTCAGTCATTTCGGGCTGTGGAGCATGGGCGTCAGCATCATCCTGCTGGCGGTGCTGGGCCTGCTGCTGGCCTGGCCGAAAGTCGCCGCGCCGATCGTGGTGGGCGAGCGCCTGCCGTTCATGCATGTGCTGGGGCGCGTGTTGCCTCACGGCTGCGGGCTGGCGCTGGGCTCGATCGGGTTTGGCACCATCGCCACCTTCATCACCTTGTATTACGCGACCCAGCATTGGGATAACGCGGTGCTGTGCCTGAGCCTGTTCGGTGCCAGCTTTATCGGGGCGCGGTTGTTGTTCGGCAATTTGATCAACCGCATTGGCGGGTTTCGCGTAGCGATTGCCTGTTTGTCGGTGGAGACGCTGGGGCTGCTGCTGCTGTGGCTGGCGCCGGATCCTCATTTGGCGTTGGCGGGTGCGGCGTTGAGCGGGTTTGGCTTTTCCCTGGTGTTTCCGGCCTTGGGTGTGGAGGCGGTCAACCTGGTGCCCGCCTCGAGCCGGGGTGCGGCGGTGGGGGCGTATTCGCTGTTTATCGATTTGTCGTTGGGGATCACCGGGCCGTTGGCCGGGGCGATTGCGGCGGGGTTCGGGTTTGCCTCGATCTTCCTGTTTGCGGCGATCGCGGCGTTTGGCGGGTTGCTGTTGAGCCTGTATTTGTACCGGCAGGCGCCGAAGTATCGCGAAGAACGTCAGGCGAGTTAGAAGTCCACCTTGCCGCGGCCGGCCTTGATGCTGCCGCGTTTGGTCTTGGATTCGAGGCGGCGCTTCTTTGAGCCCAGGGTGGGTTTGGTGGGGCGGCGTTTCTTTTCGACCTTGGTGGCGCTGAGGATCAGTTCCACCAGGCGCTCGAGGGCGTCGGCGCGGTTTTGTTCCTGGGTGCGGTATTGCTGGGCCTTGAGGATCAGTACGCCTTCGCTGGTGATGCGGGTGTCGCGCAGGGCCAGCAGGCGTTCCTTGTAGAAGTCAGGCAGGGACGAGGCCGGGATGTCGAAACGCAGGTGCACGGCGCTGGAGACTTTGTTGACGTTTTGACCGCCGGCGCCTTGGGCGCGGATGGCTGTCAGCTCGATCTCGGCGTCGGGGAGGTGCACGTTGTTGGATATCACCAGCATTTTTTGATCGGGCCTTGGGGTGGAGGGGTAAGGATACGCCAATGTGTTGGGCTGCTGGGGGCTGGGGGCTGGGGGCATATCCGTTATTTTTGTAATTGCGACTATTGGTTCCGCTCTTACAG